>RECN01000175.1 GCA_007694005.1 Spirochaetaceae bacterium | reverse complement strand
CGCGGCCGCGCATGCCCGATTCAATGATCAGGGCATGGTTCGACGACGGCTACGATATAAGCGATTACACCCAGGTTCATCCTGCCTACGGAACGCTGCAGGATTTCAAGCGCTTCCTGAAAGAAGCCCACGCTCGTGACATGCAGGTCATTACCGAGCTCGTCATTAACCACACCTCCAATCAGCATCCCTGGTTCGACCGGGCACGCCGTGCAAAACCGGACAGTAAGTTTCGCGACTATTATGTGTGGAGTGATACTCCGGACCGCTACGCAGACGCCCGCATAATTTTCAAGGATACCGAAACGAGTAACTGGGCGTGGGATCCGGTGGCAAAGGCCTACTACTGGCACCGTTTCTACTCGAATCAGCCCGACCTGAATTTCGATAACATCGAGGTACAGAATGCCGTACTGAAGGTCCTGGACTTCTGGTTCAGGATGGGAGTCGACGGACTTCGTCTCGACGCGATTCCCTACCTTTTCGAACGCGAAGGCACCAACTGCGAAAACCTCCCGGAAACCCACGAGTTCCTGCGAAAGATGCGCTCCCACGTCGACACCAATCACCCCGGGTGCATGCTGCTCGGTGAAGCCAACCAGTGGCCCGAGGACTCGGTTAAATATTTCGGGGATAACGACGAGTGCCACATGTGCTTTCATTTTCCCCTCATGCCACGTCTGTTCATGGGGGTGAAGCGCGAAGACCGTTTTCCCATCATCGATATCCTCGAGCAGACACCGGACATACCGACCTCAGCGCAGTGGGGTATATTCCTGCGCAACCACGACGAACTGACCCTCGAAATGGTGACCGACGAAGAGCGGGACTACATGTATCAGGTCTACGCTCGCGATCCCCGGCAACGCCTGAACGTCGGGATCAGGCGCAGACTCGCCCCCCTGCTCGACAACGACCGGCGGCTCATGGAACTGCTGAACGTGCTGCTCATGTCGCTGCCGGGAACTCCGGTGCTCTACTATGGTGATGAGATCGGCATGGGTGACAACGTCTACCTCGGAGACCGGGACGGTGTACGTACACCCATGCAGTGGACACCGGACCGGAACGCGGGTTTCTCTGCAGCGAACCCGCAGAAGCTGTACCTGCCGGTCAACATCGATCCGGAGTATCACTACGAAAGTATCAACGTCGCCACGCAGCAGGAGAACCCGAGTTCTCTGCTCTGGTGGACAAAGCGGCTTCTGGCAACCCGTAAGCGCTATCGCGCCTTCAGCCGCGGCAAACTCACCTTTGTCCCGTCGAGCAACACCCACGTCCTGAGTTATCTGCGTGAGACAGATGACGAAACGATCCTTTGTGTTGTCAACCTTTCGCGCCACGTGCAGATGGTCGATCTCGACCTTCGCGAACAGGTCGGCTATCAACTGCGAGAGGTCTTCGGGCAGAACGAGTTCAACCGTATTCCTGACGAGGACTTTGTTCTGACCATAGGCGGGTACGACTACTTCTGGTTTGAACTTGTCCCTCCCGTGGATCACCGCGGTTCAGGGAGCGACGGCGACAGGGTTCTGACCGTCGCCAAAGGCGACTGGAAGCGCATGAGCCAGAAACTGCTCGATGAACTTGGCACCACGATTCTGCCGTCGTATGTTGAGACCTGCCGATGGTTTCGCAGCAAGAGCCGGAAAGTGCGCCGCACCAGAATCAGCGACTGCATGGCGCTCGGGGAGGACCGGCTCTGCATCCTCACGTATGAGTACGCAGACCGCGACGCCGAACACTATCAGATCCCGCTTGCAGTCGCCACCGGAGAAGAAGCGGACGAGCTCGATGGCCGGGCTCCGGAGTCGATCATCTGCCCGATACAGTACGGCGGTACAGACGGGTACCTCTACGATGCTACCTTTTCGTCCGCATTCCGCAGCGCACTGCTCGAGCTGCTGCTGCGTAAGCGTAAACTGAAAAGCGCGAGCGGAGAGTTCGCGGGTATTACGGCTGGCCGGAGCCGATCCCCCGAAGACGGCCTGCGCGAAAGTAAGGTCCTCGGAGTCGAACAGTCGAACACGTCCATCATCTACGGAAACAGCCTGTTCTTGAAATTGTACCGGAAACTGGAGCCTGGTGAGAATCCGGACGTCGAACTCATACGCAAACTCAGCGCGCCCGGCGGACCAGACGGACTTGTGCCGACCTACAGAGGTCACCTCACGTATCAATGGTCCGGAAAGCAGGGCGGAAGCTCGGCCGCTGGTCTCATGGTAGATTTTGTCGCGAACGAAGGCGACGCCTGGGCGTTTACCCGCGGCGCAGTCGACCGCTACCTGGAGTTCATGCTCAGTTCCTCAATCCCTCCCGAGCAGGCCGCACCAAAACAGAAGAGCATATTTGACTCAGTAGACGATCAGCTGACTCATCCGTTCATCGACGCGATCGACGGTTACTTTCTGGAAATGATTCGAACCCTCGGACGCCAGACCGCCGAGCTTCACATCGCCCTCGGCAACATCGGTACCGACGCTCAGTCGGCACCGGAGCCGTTCAGCCTTCTCTATCAGCGCGGTATGTATCAGAGCTCGCGCGCGCTGTTGAAACAGGTATTGCAGCGGGTCAGAAAAACCATCAAAAAGGTCGATGACGAATCGGCAGCGCGTCTTGAGTTCATCCTCGCGCGCGAAGACGCGATCGTTGACCGCCTCAGCCGCATCCGTGACCACAAGATCGACGCAAAGAAAACGCGCATACACGGTGACTATCATCTCGGACAGGTACTGTTCACCGGTCGTGACTTCGTATTCATAGACATGGAAGGTGAGCCGGCCAGGCCGATATCCGAACGCCGGCTCAAATTTTCTCCCTTCCGGGATGTCGCTGGCATGCTTCGAAGCTTCCACTACGCGATCTGGGCGGGCTATCTCGGGAACAGTGGTCTGAGCGAACAGGAAGATCTGCATCAGTGGCTTGAACCCTGGTATCTGGCTACGTCGAGCGTCTACCTGCAGTCTTACTTCGAGGCCATCGGAGACAGCGATCTGGTGCCCCGCGACGAACAGGACCGGCGAGTGCTTCTGGAGCTCTTCCTGCTTGAGAAGGCAATCTATGAGCTCGGGTACGAACTGGACAACAGGCCCGACTGGCTGCGCATCCCTCTTGAGGGCATACGCTACATCATCGGGTAGAACGGAGCCCGAAGGGAGGCGGAGTTACTATGACGACAGGGAGTACGTATCGGCGGAGAACGGGCGCCAGCTTTTGCGTCTGGGCTCCGCTGAAGCAGTCGGTGGAATTAAAGATCGTTTCGCCTGGAGAGATGATCTTGCCGATGGAGATGGATAGCTCGGGTTACTGGACCGCGACCATCGCCGAAGCCGAACCCGGCCTGGAATATTTCTATCGACTCGACGGCACTACCGACCGCCCCGACCCGGCGAGTCGTCTGCAGCAGCGTGGTGTTCATGGTCCATCAACCCTTGTAGACCTTTCGCTTTTCGAGCCGGATGATCCCCGCTACACACCATTGCCCTTTGCCGACCACGTGATCTACGAGCTTCACGTCGGTGCCTTCACCGTGGAGGGGACCCTGCAGGCTGCCGCCGGGCGTCTGGACTATCTCGCGGAACTCGGGGTGACGGCAGTCGAACTCATGCCGCTCGCCCATTTTCCGGGAAACCGGAACTGGGGCTATGACGGTGTGTATCCGTACGCAGTGCACACCGCATACGGCGGTCCGGCCGGCCTCGCCGGTTTCGTCGCTGAGGCACACCGACGCGGCATCGCGGTGATCCTCGATGTCGTGTACAACCATCTCGGACCCGAGGGAAACTACCTCAGCGACTTCGGTCCCTACCTCTCAGCTCATTACGAGACGCCGTGGGGACGGGCTCTGAACTTCGACGGGCCATACAGCGACGAAGTACGTCGATTCTTCCTCGAGAACGTGCGGCAGTGGCTTGAACTCTTCCACATTGACGGCCTGCGCCTCGATGCGGTTCATGCGATGATCGATACGAGCGCAACCCCGATTCTTGCCGAGATGAGCGAGCTCACCGAACGCATCAGTCTACATACCGGGAAAAATCGCTTCCTTATCGCAGAATCGCTCATGAACGACAGCCGCGTTATCCGGTCACGCACGGATGGAGGCCTCGGAATGACCGCCGAGTGGCTTGACGACCTGCACCATGCGCTGCACGCGCGCGTGACCGGTGAACGCTCAGGCTATTACGCTGACTTCGGTGACAGCGAGATGGTCGAAGCATCCCTTTCTCAGGCCTACGCCCTATCCCGGCGGTACTCCCGCTACTGGCGGCGTACCTTCGGGAACTCTGCGCTCGATTGTGCACCCGAGCAGTTCGTAAGTTATATACAGAACCACGACCAGATCGGTAACCGCGCCGACGGCGCCCGAATCGCTGCGCTTGTTCCCTTCGAAGCGCAGAAAATGCTCGCTGCAGTCATCCTGCTCGGACCCTTCGTCCCCATGCTCTTTATGGGAGAGGAGTACGGCGAGACGGCGCCGTTCGAGTACTTCGTCAGTCACTCCGACCCCGATCTCGTTGCTGCGGTCCGAGAAGGCCGACTCGCGATGTTTGGCGACTCGCGGGACGGACGCACACCCGCAGATCCGCAGGCACCATCAACCTACGCCGCGAGCCGGATCCGACCGGAAGAAGCGGAGTCACCGCAACAGAAGGCGCTCCTGAAGCTCTACCGGCGGCTGATCAGCCTGAGGTCCGACCTGCGTTCCCGCGACCGGGATGATCCGATTCCACCGGGATCGCGTCTTGGTCTGCACAGCGCATACAGCGTAGAGCGGAACGACGACATAATCGCCGTAAGCACCCGCACCCGTGACGGCCTCATCATCATTCTCATAAATCTCGGCGAACACGATGAGACCGCGGAGTTTGCTTCCGGGCACCTGTCCTTTCACTGCATGCTCGATACGGCAGCTGTCGACTGGGCCGGCCCCGGGCAGGCGAACCCACCGTATATTTCCGAGGAAACAGCGATTCGTGTTCGAGCACAAAGCGTGATATTGTTGTCTCAGGAATAGGATGAAACGTTACATTTGCATACACGGCCACTTCTATCAGCCGCCGCGTGAAAACGCGTGGCTCGAGGAAGTAGAGCTTCAGGAGTCCGCCACTCCCTACCACGACTGGAACGACCGCATAAACGCCGAGTGCTACGAGGCAAACGCCTTCGCGAGGCTGCTCGGCGAGGATGGAACGATACGCGGCATCGTCAACAACTACGCATGGATGAGCTTCAACTTCGGCCCGACGCTGCTGAGCTGGATGGAACGGCACCAGCCCGAGACCTACGAGGCAATACTGGACGCGGACCGGATCAGCATGCAGAACTTTGAAGGTCACGGCTCGGCCATGGCCCAGGTATACAATCACATTATCATGCCGCTCGCCGACCGAAAGGACAAAGTCACTCAGGTCCGGTGGGGTATACGCGATTTCGAGCACCGTTTCGGTCGCTTTCCTGAAGGCATGTGGCTCGCCGAAACAGCAGCCGATACCGAGACGCTCGAGGTTCTCGCGGAGCACGAGATACGGTTCACCGTGCTCAGCCCCTATCAGGCGGCACGCGTCCGCGACCCGAAGGAAGCGAAATGGACCGACGTTCACGGAGGACGCATAGACCCCCGTGTCGCGTACCGCTGTAATCTCCCCTCGGGACGGAGCATAGACCTGTTTTTTTATGATGGTCCGGTATCACAGGAGATCGCATTTGGAGACCTTCTTCACAACGGCGACAATCTGTCGCAAAGGCTGCTCGGCTTACTGCCCGAACAGTCCGACGCGGAAGGCGGGGTCATTGCACACATAGCGACCGACGGGGAAACCTACGGTCATCACCACCGTAACGGGGAGATGGCGCTTGCGTTCTGCATCGAACAGCTGCGACGCACCAGCGACGTCGAACTCACGATTTATGGACAGTTTCTCGACCGGCATCCGCCGACCCGCGAAGTGGAGATCGTCGAACGCTCAAGCTGGAGCTGTATACACGGTGTTGAACGCTGGCGGGCGGCCTGCGGCTGTAATTCGGGTGGGAACCCGCGATGGCAGCAACAATGGAGAGCACCTCTGCGGGAAGCGCTCGATATCGTGCGTGATCAACTACGCCCCGTCTACGAGCAGAAGGCTTCTGCCGTGTTTTCTGATCCATGGGAGGTCAGAAACCGCTACATCGAGTTCATGATGGACAGAAGCTCGGCAGGGCTCAGGCGTTTTCTCGCCAGCGAGGCTCCGGGGCTCGATCCGCACTCCTATGAAGAAACCGTGACCCTGCTTGAGATGCAGCGGAACTGTCTGCTCATGTACACCAGTTGTGGCTGGTTCTTCGACGAGATATCCGGCATAGAAACCGTGCAGATTCTGCAGTACGCCGCACGGGCCCTGCAGCTCTGCCACAAGATCAGCGACACCGATCCGACAGCACGCTTTCTCGAGGTGTTACGCCGAGCCCCGTCGAACGCTCCGCAGCATCCGACCGGCGAGTCAGTCTACCTCCACTACGTCGCCGACGAGTCTGTGGAACTCGAGCGCGTAGCAGTACACTACGCGGTCACGCATCTCTTCCAGATTGAAGACGCGGGCTCAACGCTCAGCGGGTTTGAGGTTTCCCCGGTCGAGATCGTTCGCGAGGAAGCGGGTCGTAATCGCTTTCTTGCCGGTACCGTTCAGGTCCGGTCGCGCATCACGACTGAGGAACGCCGCATCGTGTTCGCGGTCCTGAGTCTTGGAGACCATAACCTGTTCGGAGGCGCCCTGAGCGAGGATAATGTCGAAGCCTGGGCCGAACACCGCGTACGCTTCCAGCGGCAGTTTCTCAATCATGAGACCCCGCGTCTGATCATCGAACTCGATTCGATGTTCGGATCGGACTCCCGCATCCTGGAACAGCTGTTCCTCGACGATCAGACGGTCGTCATCGCACAGATGCTGGAAACACCGCAGACGGCCCTGCACGAAGCGCACAGAAAACTCATAAACGAAAACTACGCAATGCTACAGTCAGTTTCGCGTATGGGCGGCAGACTGCCCGAGGACCTGCACCATACGGTTAGGCGGGTTCTCACGCGCGACCTGAAAGGGGCATTCCAGGCCGAACGACTCGACGTCGAGCGCATCGACAGCTGCGTGCAGGAGTTTCTTCGCTGGAGAATGAAGCCTCACGGAGAGGACTTCAGCCTGACGGTTTCGGACCGAATGAGCGGGCTGATTGACGAACTTGCATCGGCTCCGGAAGAAGTTGCTGCCATGGACGCCCTGCTGTTTACCCTCGATCTTATCGAGACGTTTTCCGTTGACATTGACCTCTCAGAGACGCAGAACCGCTTCTTTCTGCTATGTCGTGCGACCTTCGACGAAGGACTGCTCTCGGACGCCGACTGGTCGCTCGCGCTGATCTATCTCGGCGACCGTCTGAACATCGACGCCGCTGCGGCGGTCGAAGGCAGTCGCTATCCCTTGAGCTGACACCTGCCGTTCAGACTCAACGCGACGCCACCGGACGCAGGTCAGGTCCTCCGTATGCGGGAAGCTCGGCGATACCGGTCCAGTCGTAGAGATTCTCGGGCGGATTGTCTGCGTAGGGAACAAAAACCAGTGCCGCCGAGTTCATGCAGTACCGGAGACCCGTCGGTTCCGGGCCGTCGGTAAACACGTGCCCGAGATGTGCGCCGCTGAAACTGTCAATGACTTCAATTCTGGTCGTCCAGAGACTGGAGTCTATTCGATGGTAGACCGCGTCAGGGCTGATGGGTCTGACGTAGCTCGGCCAGCCCGTCCCGGACTCGTACTTATCCTCGCTTCGGAACAGCGGCTGACCGCTTGCCGCGGAGTAGTAGATACCCGGTCGCCAGTGCCCATCGTAGCGTCCGGTGAACGCGCGCTCAGTGCGATGTTGTATGAGCGTCGCAAACTGGTCCGCCTGCAGCCGCTCGCGCCACTGCTGTTCTGTGAGGCGTATAGGAAATTCATACTCCGTCTGTTCGTCAAGAAGGATGGGTTCGGCCTCCCCGTTATACCGGGGCACCGGGCCTGCTTCAGCCTCGTGCACCACCGCGCTGGGTCCTTCCCCTGCGCCTGAGGAGAATGCCTGCACCAGACCAAAAAACCCGACGACGAGCACGACGAACATTAAACCGCGAATATAGCCGTTCATATGCAGAAGATATGCGCTTCTCCCCCCTCCGGCAAGAACATAATTCGCGAACACCGTGTTTAACCTCAGAAATGGGTAAAGTACAAACGAGCGTCCCGGTAACGGCCGTGCGCGACAGCGAAGCGTTCCCGGGGCGCATGCCGCACAACACGGAACAGGTCCAGTCGTGAAAACTCGCCTATCTCCCGTTCGGTCCGTGCCGAATGAGCGAAGGAACCGGTATAGGGATTGGCCGTCGTTACCGACCGCACGCGGTAGCGGTCTTCGTCACGATCCCGGTCGACATTCAGCGTCCTCAGCACCTCGGAGTGAAATCCGTACCGGTGCCGGTCCTCAGAGCCGGTGTGTTGCGCCTGAGCGACACGGAGCAGACCCATATACTCCTCATCAGAAAAATGCGCGGCGAGAAAGTCGTCTTCGGAAGGTCGGGCGATCTGCGCGAGCAGCTCGAAGCTGATATCACCCCCGGACAGCTGATTCAGCGCGTCCCCGATCAGTTCAGAGGACAGCAGACTCCGGTCGATGAACAGCCCGTTCTCGACCATAGCTGCGTTGATGTCGAGGATGGAATGGTAGGATCCGGTCGCGGTCCGGAGCATGTAGGCCATGGAGAACAGGACACAGCCGTATTCCTGTATGGAGATGAAGTTCGTGTGTTCGTACCCGAACTGCCCGGCGAGGGCCGGGTCGCGCCTGACCGCATCGCCGAACTCTTCTTTCGAGGCAAAGAAGTGTTCGTACAGCTGCGACGCTCCGTAGCGCTGCCAGGCTTCATCGAGCGACTCGCTGTTTTGCCTGTCGACTTCTTCGCGCGACCAGCCGGCGAGGAGCGCGACATTGGCATAACGCTCGTCGGTCTGTGTATCGCCTCCCGTTAGGACCGGCAGAAAGAAGTAGTCACGGTCTCCAGCGTAGGCAAGCTGTACAAAGTCGTTAAAGTATTGCGGGTCTCCGAGCGTCTGCGCCATCCGAAAAAGCATGAGCTCCGAAACGGTAATTTCATGATGCGAGAGTTCAACACCGTACTCCGACATCATTTGATCGGCCATTTCCAGACGGGCCCGTACCGCTTCGGCCGTTTCCGCTGCCTGCACATCCGCAGCGGATACCACACCGTCCCGGTGCGACTCGTGTTCCAGAACGAGCCCGGCGAACAGTCGGGACGCGATCGCGGTCATGTCCCAGCCGCGGTCGCCGAGACCCGCCAGATGGATAATGTCCGCACGGGATCCCCTGATCCGCTCGGCAATGAACGCACCGTTCGGGCTGTCTTCGGGACTTCCTCCCACAACAAGTTTCACCCCTCCGGCGAGCACCGCTTCGTACAGATCCCGGCCGCTTTCGCTCCCGTAACTGTACAGGGCCCGTAGCGCGGTACCCACCGAGCGCACGCCTTTGTAACCGTCGACGTACTCGGTTTTTCCGCTGATGCGATGCGCGGATATGCGTAATTGCTGCCCGTAGAGTGGAAGGCCCGATGCGACTGCCTGCAGCCGGCTGTGGCTTGCGTCCACTCCTCCGGCGCCGAGCCGAAAACCGGAAGAAGCTCCTCCGATCTGCAGCTCGAGGATTCCCGCCGACGCCGTGTCTCGGTATCCTTGTATCCCGAACCGCTGCGCCAGATCGGCGAAGTTCAGCACGTTGAGCGTGAGCGACCCGGTCAGGCCATGATCGACTCCGAGTTCGACGAGGCTGCTTATACCGCTGGATACCCTGGTGACCGCCGCCTGGTGTCCGGCAGAGAAACCCGTAAGATCGCCGGTAACGAGACTGCCGGTCATGCGTCCGGCCGCGCGGGCGAGCACCTGCGGTCCGGTAAGCGCTTTAAGAAACTGCTCTGTAGAGAATCCGTCGGGGCTGCCCGCCTGCACGACCGCACGCCCTGCGGCGTCCACCACGAGTTCCGTCGCGGTTGCGGCGAGCTGCCCGCTCATTCCCCGACCGAGGACGCCGGAAACAGGCTGAGCGATTGCACCGCTTACGTGGCCGACACCTGCGGACGCAGCGGACTTGAGGGTTCTCAGGATCGCGTCTGCCGGATCGGCCTCGCCGGACACCACGTCGAGGGCGGATGTCAGGGCTCCAGCGCCGAGGCTCAAGGCCAGAGACGCGCCACCGGAGACGAAGCCGCCGGCGATGCCGGCACCAATGTTCAGCACGTCGGACAGTGAGGCGGCGTGCGCCCCGTCCCAGAGTCTGACGGAGTGGAAACCCTGCTGCAACTCCGCGTATCCCCTCGCCTGCAGGGCCTGATAGTAGAGAAAGGGCCCGTAGAGATACTGCAGCTCCCCGCTCCCTGCGAAGGCGATATTATCCTGCCAGCTGCGAGCCGGATCGACCTGTGGATAAAGCTCGGGAGCGTAACCGACGTGTGCACCGAAGGCACCCGGCATGACGATCGCGGAGCCGCTTCTCGTCAGGGTTTCATGCGACTCACCGTAATCGAGAATCTCGGCGAGCCAGCCTCTCTCAAGCGACCGCCTGATCTCCATAACGGCATCCGGGTCGGTGGTACCGCCCTGCATCCGCTCGGTATCGGTCCCGAACACCCGCTCAAGCTCTGCAGCTATTGCAATCCGGGCTTCATCGACACGACGTGCGATCGTTCGGCTTGTGGAACGCGCAAGACCCGCGAGCGACAGCCCCGAAGCAGGCTCAAAGCGATAATCGGTGAAGGCTTCGTACCCGCGCAGCCGATGCGATACGCGTACGCTGGTATTGATGGTGCTACCGGTGAGGGTATCGCGCAGAAAGGCGTTTCCGTCGCGTCTGAACCCCGCCTGCGTGAAGGTCCGATGGACGGAATCGGCGATCGAGGCGTTCGCGGAAGCGACAGTCTCTACAGCGCTATCGCGCAAACCCTGCAGCTCGTGCAGAACGCTCCCTGCGTGCGCCATGCTGAGACGGTGCGCCGCCTCTTCGCTGTCGATCGCCCGAGTCTGCTGTACGTGCCTCATGATTTCAAGCTCAGACGCGAATCCACCGGCTGGTGGTGAGGGCAGAGGCATATTCGATGCTGCCGCCCGCGACTGCAGACGCAGGCCTTCTTCGGCCGCCTGCAGCAGATCTGAAAGCAGATCACTGCGTGAAAGCTCGCGCACTGATCGATCAAGGTCGGGCGTATCCATACCAAACCCCACGCGTACCTCCGGCAGGATCAGGTCGGCGAGATACTGAACCGCGAGCCGGTCCGGTGCGCGGTGACTTCCCGCGTCCTGCGCCCAGGCTTTGTGCAGTTCGAGCATGAGCGCGTGACGGGCAGCGTGCTGCCGCGACCGCGTCTCGTAGATTTCGGCCCGATCACGGAGCCAGCCTTCGTAGGAAGCGGTGAGCTGCTCGGTCGCGCTGCGCCACTCGTCCCGGCCGCGTTCTACTATGTACTGCAGCTGCTCTGCGCGCGCAGCGGCTGCCGAAACAAGCGCCTCCCGCAGACCTTCTGATGCGTCACGAAATACATCGCGATCGTGATCGTCGCGTCGATCGAAGACTCGTCTGCCGTACTCCTGAACAGCGGCAGCGCGCTCGTGCAGGTGCACCTGCTGATGGGGAGCACGGGTCACCGGACTCCGTGCGTACGCGTCCAGGAGCGTTTGCTGAAGCCTGATGCTGTGCGATGCCGGGTCCGGGGTCCGGGAAAGAAACAGCGCTTCCGCCCGTTCTAACAGCTCGACGTAGTCGCAGTCGTCTTCGCCGCAGCCGTCGAGAAATGTATCGCGCGCGAGGTGCCAGGCGGCGCGATCTGTCTGCCGTTCGTCTTCCACGTCGCCGACAAGGGTATCGAGATTCACCAGCGCCTCATCCGTTTCGGCCCGGATAAAGGCGGTAAGTCCGGCGATCGAGGTAAGAAGGCTCCCGGCAGGGCCGTACGCGTCGGTCCCGGTGTAACGAAGACCGGCGCCCTGTAGAGAAACCGCCATAGCCGTTGCGGGGTTGTCGGAGTCAAGAACCGTCTCGACCACCCGCCCGAGGTCTTCGATGCCGCCCCCGAGGATCATCTCGAGTTCGGCCTCGTGTCCTGCCAGGCGCGTCGCCTGCGAGACGTAGGCACGAAACTCTGTCTCAAGCAGGGATACCGCGTGGCGCCTGTCGTCTGCGTAGCTAAGCTGCGACAGATCGTGATTCAGTTCCTCATACGCCACCGCCGCGCGGCCGGCAGCAGCGGCGAGCCCGAGTTCGAGGGTCGAGCGCAGCATGAGGGTGGCCATGAGCGGGGGTGAAAAGAAGGACGCGAGTCCGGCAACATAGTAACTCATTCCAATCGCAGCGAGCGTTCCGCTCTGCCTCCTGTTTCGTCGCGCGAGCTCATCGGTTCGACGGATCGCGTGTGCGACCATGTGCGCCGGAGCCGAAAGATATTCGACTTCCGCGAGTTCGTGCGATCGCCTGAACGCCCCCGCTTCCTGAAACGCACGATACTCCTGAAACCGCCGCTCTTCTTCAGGATTGCTTCGAATCAGGTCCCGGGCGAGACGGGCTTCTTCGAGCATGTATGATCCGAGATCAACGGGACTGCGAAACGCGCCGCCCTGTGTCAGCGCAGCGTACAGCGCAGGAGAGACGATCGATTCTGGTGTTCGAAACACAGTTGATGATCCCTGAGCCTCGTATCGCTCGTACTGCTCGGCGTAGCGGGCCAGACTGAAGCGATGCAGAAGTTCAATCCCCCCATCCTGCAGCAGCTCCGAAAATGAGAGCATCCACTGGTGATGCGCGGCTTCGTCTTCGTGTTCGAAGACCATTCCGCGAGCTTCTATCATAGCGTGTTCAAGATCGTGTATCTCCGCGTGCACGTCGGCCGTTGCCAGTTCGAGCTCGCGGAGCAGATATCCGGCCTTCAGTTGTGCGGCAAGAGACTCCCGGTACGCCTCAAGGGCTTCCTCGTACCGTGTCTGCGCGGGATCGCGCCCTGCCATGTCTTCGAGCAAAAGAAGCAGCTCACGCGCGCTATCCCGCGCACGAAGGCTTTGCTCGTGACGCTCCTGCACGTCGGAGGTGGACAGCGAGAAACTCCTCGCGTACAGATCGACGCTCTGTGCCCTGTTGAGTTCCTGCCGCGCGAGCTCTTCGGCTTCCCGCGCGGCGTGCAGCTCGTGTTGCATGGCAGCGAGACCGGAAAAATCATCCGAGAGCTCATCGACGGCTTCTTCCCAGGCCGAGGTCAACAGACTTCGCTCGCGTCGGGCCGCTTCGAGCTGATTGTTCAGATCGTGTACGGCCTCTGCAAGGCTTTCAGGACTGTGGCTGCGAGCCTCCGCAAGCTGCAGCTCACGGGCGATGAGTTCTGAGTACAGGTGGTGATATTCAGATCGAAGATTCACGAGCTGCCCGTACACGGACGCCGCTTCAGCGAGTATGTCTTCGGCCTCGGCAAAGAGGACGTCGGCGGGCTCATCGGACGAAGGCGGCGTCGGATCCGCGTGCAGATCTGCGAGCAGGGAGTGCAACACCGCGTGCTCGCGACGGTAGATGCGAAGCGTCTCCTCCGGATGGTCTGAGGGCATGCCGACGGCGAGCAGTGCGCTGACCGTTTCGAGGTACTGCTCCTGCAGGCTCGGCGGTACATCGATCATGATCCCAAGTTCGTGCTGCAGCCCGGACTCGAGAAAACTGAGAGCTTCTTCGGCGGTCGGGAGCAGATCTGCGAGATCTCTCGCGGCGTCGATGATGTCGGCGGTCAGGACATAGGTCTCGAGATACGCATACCTCATGGCTGCAGCAGACGCAGAGATCTCTGCGTGCGCTTCCCGCCACCCCTCGACAAGACCGGCGGCGTGTTCATGCGACAGGGAGACGCCAGGCGCCACCTCGAATGCACCTCCACCGGTCATGATCTGACTCAGAGCAGGATTCGTCACCGCGCGCTGCATAAGCTCGGCGTGCAGCGCAAGGCCGTTAAGCTCTTCGTCCGCGATGAGGGCATCGATTATCTGAAGTAGGTCCGTCAGGTCTTCAAGCTCGTAGGCCGCGGGTTCGGCGTACCACGGCGCGAGCAGGAGGACCGAGGCCGGAACGTCGCCGGTCTCGGGGGCTGGCACCTCGGGGGCCGCTGCCTCGGGGGCCGGCACTTGCCCCGCCTCGTCGCCCGGCGCCTCGCCTGCCTCGTCAGCCGGCACCTCCGCCGCCTCGCGGTGCAGATACGCGAGCGTATCGCGTTCGAGCGCGACCTGCGCGCGTATGCGGTCCACTTCGAGCTCCGCGAAGCGCTCTCGCCTCGCCTCAATCCCGGAGGCTTGCTCCCGCTCATCGGTAGGGCCGGAGGCAAGAAGGTCCTCAAAGCGTTCTATTTCGAGCATCGCAGCTGCGAGCATTTCCTGCAGGACCACTGCCGCTTCAGGATACGCTTTTGCGACGAGTGCCATGCGGTGGAAGGGCGAGTCTACAGCTGTTTCGGAAACGATGGTGTCGAGGGCGCGTTCGCGTTCATCGGTACGCAGATCGCGCGTGAGGTTGCCGACGGTTTCCAGGGAGAGACCGTGCAGGACCGTCGCACGCTGTTCATCCACGGCGTTGTGCCGTTCTGCGCGGTAGATCCGCTGCTGCGCCTGCTGCTCCGAACCGATGAGCTGTCGGGTCAGAGCGCTGATGTCGTCCGCATCGAGAATGCCTTCGGGTCCGCCGGTACGGTCTTCCCAAAGCTCGCGGGATTCTGCGACGAGGTGCTCGAGAAAGACCACCGACGGCGCGTTCAAAAGCTCGAGCAGGTGACGCTGCGAGGCGTTAAGAGCAGCGATCTCACGATCGATCCCGGCTATGGCCTGCTCGTAGACCTGCTGTTCGCTCCGCCGTGCCTGCAACTCTCCAGAGAGGGCGTCGAAGGTCGCGGTGAGATCAAGCAGTTGCTGCACAGCCGCCTCGTGTTCCGAGCTTGCCCTTTGAAGCTCATCGGTGGTATCCGGGGCTGACTCACGACCCGCGGTCGTGTCGTTTGCGTACTGCAACACCGCCTCCCACACGTCTACTTCCGCTTCGGTTCGCCGGATCCGCTGTTCGGCCTCGGTAATCTCTCGTCCGAGCGAACCGTAGAAGACTCCCCCGGCGTACTCCTCGACGAGCGTTTCAAGCGTCTCAGCGAGGCTGTCGGCGACTGCGGCGTGCCGCTCTGCCTCGGCCTGCCAGAATTGTCGCTCGGCCACCGCTTCCGGATGATCGACCGCCTGCCAGATCTCCAGCGCCGCCAGCGCGGTATACTCCGCGTCCCTGCTCGCCCTGTAGAGCTCGAAGGCTACCGAGCGCTGTGCGTCAGCTGCGCTGCGGCGTGCGGCTACGGCACGGTCGTAAGCCTCGGCCTCACCGCTTCGCTGCAGGTCGAGCGCCGAGAGCTCCTGCCGGTGGCGTCCCGCTTCGGCGTGAATGAGTTCATCGATAGCCTCCTGCCAGACGCGTTGCTCTTCGGCGAGCTGCCGGAAGGCGTTCTCCCAGTGGCGTGTATCCTCGGCGTAAGCAGCCTGCATCGCCTGCTCCCAATGCAGGCGTTCCGACAGCAGGTGGGCCTCCGTTTCCTGCCAGAGATCCTGCGCGCGCGACAGGCTCTCGCCATAGGTCCGGTCTCGGGAGTTCATCTCCCCTATGCGCGCGGTCAAAGCTGCGTCCCGTACATCAGGCGGCGCGTGAGTCTGAAGCCACGGCGCCTCGAGATACGAGACGATCTCGAGGGGTGAGGAACGTTCGGTCAGTCGACGCAGGCTCTGATGATCGTAGGTCGAGCGCGAGAGCAGACGCTGTGTTTCAAGCTCGATAAGGTGATCAAGACCGGGAGCCCGCTCGCGCAGATCTTCCCATATATGCGACTGCACCGTCGGATCAGCGGTCGATGCGTCACGCACAGCCCGCAGGAGCATTTCCACGTCCTCGTGCCCCTGCGATGGTGCAGTCCGTGTCGTCAGCCAGCGGTCAAACTCACGCTGCAGATGGCGATCGACCTCCTGCAAAAGATCAGGGTTGCGCTCGGCGCCGACGTGAGCACTATCAGCGGCGTACTCGCGAGCCGACTCGGCGTAGATCCACCACTCCTCGCTCGTCCGGGAACGCCCGGCACGCAGCATGTAGTCGTCAAACAGATCGAAGGGAGCGTAGGCCTGACCGTACACAGCAGTGACTATGCAGACCGGCAGCATGAGTGCTGATCCGCAGAGAATGCTCCATCGCTGTCTGATCTTTGTGTTCATCATTCTTCCTCCGTCTTCTGATACCAGACAAAGCATCAAATCGATTGCAGGAGATTTCCGATTTTCACAATCAAACTGCGTATGAGCGGTGTACAGAGGGGTGGAGGTAGCCATGCATTCATCCGACGTCTGCGTTCAGTTCCTTGCAAAGCTGTTCACAGTTCTCGTTCTGCTTCTGCCGGGTACGGCGGTTGTACTGTTCGCCGACGAAGCTCCGGACGTTGTGAGTATTTCGAGCGTGGACGATGCATTCCGTCTGGCTCTGGCTCATGACATTACACACGACCACCGGCAGGTCGAACTCGAGCTCGCGCGGAGCGGGCTTGCACGCCTGAACCGGATGCGGCTGCCCTCGCTCACGACAACGGTCGCAAGCAGTCGGGACCGGATCGTGCACTCCGCCGACACGCAGGCCGTTCAGCTGCAGGCTGGACTCGCGTATTCGATCTACGACGGAGGAATGAGGGACTTCTCCCGGCGAACGGCTGTTGCTGAACTCGCGATGGCGCAGGCACTTCAGCGTGACTACGAAGCCGGCTTGCGCACTGTCGTGCAGGAGCTGCTCGCTGCGGTCGAGTTCGCAACACACGCTGCACTGATCGCCGGACAGCACACGCAGCGGGTCGACAGGGAACTCGAAAGTCTCGCCCGCGACCACGAGCTTGGACTGCTGACCGCGTATGAGATGCAACGCACACAGCTCTCGGCGGCGCGGACAGCGCTCGAATCGCAACAGCGTCAGGCGCGTGTCGATGATCTGCACACCGAACTGAGGCAGATACTGGGGCTCGGAAACGACACGGTGCTCAGTGTACCGTCGGTTACCGGGGGGCTTTCGCTTCCCCGGAGGCTACGGAACGATGTTTCCATCCTCACGGAACACGCGCTTCGTGAAGACCCGGCCCTGCAGCAGCTCTGGGTACAGGTGGAGACGGCCCGCGCGGCGCTTGATTTTCTGCCCTCCGTGAGCGTTCCTGTCATACAGTCCACCTTGGGTGTTTCCATGCGCGGGACACCGCTCCCGCTCGCATCACCCGAAGTCAGCCTCGGCGTCCGTTTCTCCTGGCCGGGGGTAAACACAGGAAGTCTTTCCTTCGGTGGTGTCTTCAGTGCCGACAGCGGCCGATACACGGCACGCTCGGTCGGTCTGGAAACGGGTGCATGGACACGCTACGAGTCACGGAACGACGCAATCCGTCGGCGCATGAACGCCGAGCGCGCCGGGTTCGCGTATACCACCGGGCGGCAGCAGACCGAAGCGTGGATCAGACAGACCGTCCGTGATCATGCGTACCTGAGGTCCGCCCTCGAGACTGATGAAGAGGGTGTCCGACTCGCCGAACTCGCGCTCGTACGGATCAGGGCCGATGTAGCAGCCGGTCACCGCCGGGGGACGGCCATTCTCGACGCCGAGCGGGAACTCGCCGAGGCCCGACTCAATGCCCTTGAAAGCTCCTTCGCGCTCATCCTGCTGCACCAGAGGCTGCAGCAGCGCACGGGTCTGTCGCAGCCATGAAGTATCCAGCCGCGGTCCTTCTTGCCGCTATGAGCGCGTGCACTGCCCCGTCGCCCGAAGCACCTCCGGCGGAGGTCCGGACGGTCCGGGTCATGCGCGTGCAGATGCAGGAACGCGATGATGAAGTCCAGGTCTTCGGGGCCCTCGTACCGCGCCGGGAGATGCGCATCAACGCCGCCGCGGCGGGATCCGTTTCTACCGTGTACCTTGCCGAAGGCGATGAGGTCGAAGAGGGTCAGATCATCCTGCGCATAGCGAACGCGCAGCTCGCCGCACGTCAGCGTCAGGTAGACGGAGAGCTTGCCGCGTCCGAACAGGCGGTCGAGCTTGCTGCGGCACGCCTTGAGTCGTCGAGACGGCACGTACTGCAGCGACTCGCGCGCCTCGAAGGTCTCGCCCACGCGACGTCCTTAGCGCGCATCGAGTTCGAACGCGCTCGCGAGCGGAGCAGGCAGACGGAGCTTCGTGTCGAGTCAGGAGCGGTTTCGCCCGAAGAACTCGTTTCGGTCAGACACGCCGAATCCCGGGCCGAACTGCAGGTCCTCATCGCATCGAACGATGAAACGGTCCTCGCCGCCGAGCTCGGGGTCGAGTTGCCGCTGAGGCCTGCGCCGGAAGCGCGGGCACGACAGCGGCAGGAGGTCGTGAGCAGCAACCTGCAGACCGGCGAGGCGGAGCTTTCTGCTGCCATAGCACGCCTGCGCGTTGCGGAGGCCGAGCGCGAGGCGGTTGCCGATCTTCGATCGTCTCTCGACGTCCGCGCCGCCTTCGCTGGCCGCGTCGCAGCCCTGCACGTCGCGGAAGGCGAACGCGTAGATGCAGGGACGCTTCTGTGCAGCCTTGTCGACAGCGAAACCCCGGACGTACAGGTGCGGGTACACGAGTCGAGTCTCTACCGCGTCGCGGTTGGGAACCCGGCCCGTATCAGCCTGCCCGCGGTGTCTGAGACGCCACGACCCGCTGAGGTCTTCCGTATCGGCGTCGTAGCCGACCCCCGTTCGGGCGCGGTTCCCGTGCGGCTGCGTCTGAACGAGGCTGACCCTGCGCTCAGACCCGGCATGTACGCGGAAGCCGTCATTCCTACAGGCAGCGCCGAAATGGTCATGAGGATTCCATCCTCGGCGATACTGCGTACTGATACAGGCACGGCCTTCGTACAGGTGCTGGCCTCAGACCACGTGTTTTCCCGGGAAATACGCATAGCAGCACAGGGATACGGTGACACCGTCGAAGTGATCTCAGGGATTGACGAGGATACCGTCATTCTGACCCGACACACAGCCCAGCTTCAGCAGGGAGAGAGAGTTCATGCATTGTTCCCACCTCGAACCGAATAATTATCAGCGCTGCCGCGCCTGTTTCGGTCGTTCGAGCATCACGCGCATGTGTTTCAGCGTCCTCTTCGGCGCAGTAATCACACACTGCGCGCTGGTCGACTTTGCGGTTCTGCAGATCGATGTCGAGCCTGCGAAGCGGTACAGCGTGGTGCGTCCCGAATCCGGAGTCACATTGCGGTTCTCGCGCGCTGTCGACCGGCACGAGGTCGAGCAGCTGCTACAGGTCAGCACCGCCTCACGGACGGTGACCCAGCGCTTCGAATGGACGGACGCACACCTCACGATACGACCGGCACACGACCCGAGGCCCGGAGTCGTACATCAGCTTCGGCTCGAAGGAATGATTCCTGACGAACGGGGACGCGTACACGAGGTTTCGTTTGTACATCATCTGTTCTATGAATCAGACGAAACGGCGACTCAGCTTGTCTCGAGCGAGCCTGCCGACGGTGTCCTCGACGATGCGCGGAGTCCGATTGAGCTGCGCTTCAGCAGACCGATGGACAGGGACAGTCTGGAAGCGGGGATATCCGTCCTGCCTGCCGAGGCGCTCGTATTCGAGTGGGATAGCGATGATACCCGGCTCAGCATACGCCCCGATGCTGGCTGGCAGTCCGCTCGCAGCTACGAGCTTCGCGTACCCGATCCCGCACACGGCGACGAGCTCCGTCTTTTCTTCCGCTTCGACAGCGGCGCAATTCCGCTCGAGCTGCAGAGCCATCACTTTGAGATTGCCGGCGAAAACCCACCCGCTGCCGTCCCTGTACCGCAGGGACGCGACGCGCTCGTTCTCGAGTTCTCCGAGGCGGTAGACCACCGTGAGCTGCACCACGCGGTGAGGCTCAGGCCTCATCGACCGACTGAAACAGAGCAGCGGTCCGACAAAGAGATCGTAGTGCGCCCCGTGCAGCACTGGGACAGTGATACCGACTACACCGTGACTGTCTCCGCCGGACTCGCATCCCGGAGCGGAAACATTCTCACCCGGGCACACGAGATCGTCTTTCGCACGCAGGAAGACCAGGCCCGCCTTGCCGGGGTGACCATCCTGTGGTCCGGTGGAAGCTCGACGCAGACAGATATTCAGGCTGCCGATGCGATAGCGATAGAGCCCGAAGGGCCCGACTTTCTGCTCTTCGCAGTCAGTTCCTACGACCGGCCTGTCGAGGGAGCTTCAGACCGGCAGGCCCTGCTCGACCAGACGCGCATACAGCGTCTCCTGCCCGAAGGAGGACTTCCGGTCGTACTAAACCAGTTCCTCTGGTCCAGCGACGGACGGGAGCTGACGACAGCCTGGTCCGGGCTCCTGCCTTCGGAGTACGCGGCAGACCCCGCCATCTATGCGCTTTCGATCCCGTATCAAGCGCGCGGGGAAGTGCACGAGCTCATCCTTGTACACGGAGACTCACATGAGTAAAGCGCAGAGCACCCATGTACGACGTTCCATGGTAGTTCTGCTCCTGGTCGTGATTTCCGTCGGGTGCCGTTTTTTTTCCATGAGACCGCTTCAGGTTCTCGCTGTAGACGTCGCCGACCCGCAAGGCCTGTTGATAGAGTTCTCGGCAATACCTGATCTGCCCCGCGTGGAGGCGGCACTGTTCCTGAGACAGCGAAACAGGGCGGTGTACGGACGGATCTCACGAGCCGGAACAACGATACGCTTTCTCCCCGATCACCCGCTCGATCCCGATGAACGGTATACGCTGACAATCTCAACGCGCGCCGAGGACGTACACGGGAACGCGCTTGAACGACCCTATATCCACGAGTTCGGACCCGATCGTACGCTTGAAGCTTTCGAGATATCGGCGGCGCCTGCCGGTGATCGTGAGATCCTCATTTCCTTCTCACACCCGATCAGTCCACATGCGCTCTACGAACACCTGTCGGTTCACCCTGAGCAGCGCTACCGTATTGAGGTCGCCGATTCGGGAGTGACCGCCTTGATCGTCCTGCTGTCTGCTCCCCGGTCCGACAGAGAGGTGAGCGTCTCCATCGGTCGCGGCATGCCTGCCGCTGACGGCCGGCTCCTCGGCGAGCGCTTCACGTATGTCCTGCCCGACAGTCACGCAGAGGCACCTCCACAGGTGATATCCCTGTGCGTGCTCTTCCCGGCCGACGTTTCCGGCTGCGCGGCCATGTCTGTCGACTCCGGTGACCCTGCTCCTGTACCAGGTCTCGAAGATTTCGACCGCGACACCGTATTCTCGCTGAGATTCGCCGTTCCCGTGTACGCAGCCGATCTATCCCGTGTTCTGACGATCAGCCCGACGGTGCCTCTGTATCTCGATCTAAGTCCCGGAATCTACGTCACGGAAGTCGGTGTGCGCGTGCACTCTTCCCTTGATCCCTCAACAGACTACCTGCTCGAGCTTGCAGAGAGTCTTCGCGATCACCACGGTCGTACCACCGGGCACAGCAGCTTCGCGAAGCTTCGACCGGCGGCCCGCGACTACCGGGATCCGTCGGTTGCGGCGATACAATTCGAAGGCACAGCACTCTCCGACGGGGGACTTCTCGACCTTTCTGCCTTCTTCCCTCACACCGAAGAGAGGCAGGGAACTCTGCACATATACCTGGATCACGCCGAAAACGCGACTGTCTCTGCACTCGAGGTCTTTCGGCATTTTCGCATCCTCACCTGGTCGAATTCCGCCCGGTTTCGTCTCGTATCAGCGTCGGCCGAAGCACTGTCTCCCGGGTCTACCCGCGTACGCATGGGTATTGAAATCATCGATGAAGCAGGACGATTCGGCGTCGTATCGATGCAGCTGCGCGACGGCCTGAGTGATTCACTCGGGAACCTGCTCGAACGTGAGTGGAGGATAGACCTCAATCAGATCGGAGGCCCGAGTCCGTGAATCGCCTGATATCATGGACGCTGTCGCATCCGGTAGCGGTCCTGTCCACAACAGCCCTGATTCTCATCCTCGCCGCACTGAGCATACAGGACATGCCGGTGAGCTTTATGCCGGAGGTCGATGTCCCGGCCTTCGTCGTCCGCACCGAGTTCCCGGGTCTGCCGGCCGCGGAGATCATCGATCTTCTCACGATTCCCGTCGAGCGCGCGCTTTCAGGCGTGAGCTCGGTATCGTCCCTGATCAGCACCAGCCGCAGCGGTGTCTCCGCGGTTGAGGTGCGGTTTCACCCCGGAACGGTCAGGGAACACGCCTTAGCGGATGTGCGACAGTCGGTCGACAGCGCCTACAGGGCTTTGCCCGACGGAGTCGAACGACCTTCTGTCCTCTCGATACCCGTATTCCGGGAGCCCTCGGCAGTCATTGCCGTCATTCCCCGTTCCGTCGACCTTGCCGCAGCGCGCGATCGCGCCGATAGGGGGATCAGATCTGCCCTTCAGCAGATCGACGGTACAGGAACGATCGTCGTTCGTGGCGGTGACCGAGAGGAAATTCACGTGCGGGCAGACCCGGCGCGGCTTGCTGCGACCGGAACTGCCTTCGGGATGATACGGAAAACGCTGCAGTCTTCGGTCTTCGAGTACTCGGCGGGTTCGATTCAGACCGCGGAGCGTGAAATGCGGGTGCTTACCGATGCGTCTGTAGACAGCTCAGGAGCACTCGGGCAGCTTGTGCTTACCGGCGGCCTTGAGGCCTATCCGCTTGTCCTCGGTGACGTCGCCGATGTCGCGGCGGGGACAGCACAGCGCACTGTACTGTTCAGCTATCTCGGTCGCGAGGCGGTCGGAATCGCGGTGTACGCCCGGCCGGGCCGTAGCCCCGCACAGGTTGCAGACCGGGTGAGAGCCTTTCTCACGGACTACAACCGTCGCGATAACCGGGATGTGCATCTCGTCCTCGCTTTCGACGGTGCCGAGGCCCTGCGCACCGCTTTACGCGACCTTCTGATCGCGGCAGTTCTCGGCAGTTTCTGCGCGTTTTGCGTCATCAAGCTTTTTGTCCGGAGTTCGGGTCCGGCGTTTGCCGTATTCTGTTCGATTCCGATCACCATGGCGATCGCAATTCTGACCATGCAGCAGTTGGGCCTGGGCATCAACCTCATGAGTCTCAGTGGCCTCGCGGTAGCCGTCGGCATGATTGTAGACAGCAGCATCGTCGTCGCCGACAGTCTCGACCTGAACCCCGAGCAGCCTGCAGCCGCAGTCACGGAGGTCGCCTTCGCCGGACTCTCGGGCACGGCAACAACCGCCGTCGTGTTCCTGCCGCTCGTCGGCCTGCCGGGTGTTCTCGGAGACGTGTATCGTGACCTCGTGATCTCGGTCGTGATCACGCTCATCGCGAGCTACGCCGTCTCGATTATCGTCGTCCCGACCATATGGACCGCTCTGAAGTCCAGCTCCCGGCACAGCCCCTCTGCGGTACGATGGATCGAAGACATGGCGGTTCGCACCGGCGGTGTATCGCTTCTACCTGCGTCATTCGTTTTCGCGTGCATAACCCTGAGCCTCTCAGGAGCGCTCTCGCTTCCTTTTGCACCGACCGAATCACTGGACTCCGGAGTCATCACCGTACACACCGGGATCGGTGCCAACAGCTCGTTCCGCGTGCTGCAGGAGCGGACCCGGGTGATAGAGAACGTTCTTACAGCTCACGATGCCGTCCTCGACGTGAACTCCACAAGCGGAGGAGAGATCGATGATCCCATGTTTCTCGTCTCCATCGATCATGAGCCGGGCGAGATACGCTCGACGGTACGCCTGCAACCGGGCCGGTCTTCGTTTGTGGTCGCGAAGGAACTCAGCGACATCCTTGAGCAGGCAGCGATCCCCGCACGCGTGCTCATACCCCCGTCGCCGCTTGCTCATATCGTGCGCGGTGAACTCGGCCGGGGCGAACCGGTGCGTGCTCAGAGCTTCGCCGAGGCGCACGCGGCTGCCCTCCGTGTTCTCGTCGAAAACAACCCCGGCGTTCCGGAAACCGGGCTCGCGGCAGCGATCGTTCCCGCTGTTCGCGTCGAAAGCGTGTACCTGCGTCCCCGCATGAGCGTTCTGCACCGCTACGGACTGAGCAGCGTCGATCTGACGCGGCTGATCTACGCGGGAACCACGGGTCTCATCGCCGGACGCATAGGCAGGCCGGGAAACGAACGGGATGTTCGCCTCCTCTACGGCGGCGCTCCGCAGCTCACCGCCCTTTCGGATCTTCAGATCGTCGGCGCCGCTGGTGAGCTCGTGCCCCTGCACATCCTCGCAGACATCGAGCACGAAGAAGCACCCGCGACGAGTCTGCGTATCGATCAGCTCGACGCAGTAATCATGCAGGCCGGGCATGGACCACGTGTGCCGGACCCGGTGCTTCCGGATCGCGACATGCAGCGTCTGTCGGCGGTGTTCGCGATCTCGGTCGCGGTATTGTTCCTCGTGCTCATCCTGCATTTCGACGCGATCTTCCCTGCCTGCGCCATTCTTCTGATGCTGCCGTTTTCCTGGGCGGGTGCCCTGCTCGCGCTGAATATCGCGGGGCGAACGCTGACGCTCGAGTCAGCCGTCGGGCTACTGGTCCTGACCGGGCTGACGGTCAATCCGGGCATCATACTCATCGAAACCTACGATGCCCTTCGGAAAACCGGAGCTGGTGTCACTGAGACCCTGCAGACCGGAACGGCGCGTCGGATTCGACCGGTACTCATGACCGGAATCACCACGATCATTGCCCTGTTCCCCCTGGCTGTTGATCCGGGGCTCAGGTCGGTTCAGAGCAACGCCGCGACGGTAATTATCGGAGGTGTGCTTTCGGGTACGATCGCGACACTCGTCATGATACCCGCCCTGTATCGCTGGTCGGTGCGGGAGCGGCCACGGTGACAGCGTTTCGCGCCCGCGTGCTTCTGCTTATCGTGACGGCCATGTCGTGGATCGCATACGCGGTGCTTCCCGGAAGAGAGGTGGCGGCGGACGGGACGGTCGTACGCCTGGAGCTCACAGAAGCCGATACACAGGCGGAGATACTCGTTGAGACCCTGCTGCCTCAGTTTGACCGCATGCTGCGCGAGCTCAGCGGCATACGCGAGAGCCGGAGCGTAACCGAACACGGTAGCATAACCATGCACCTCTACCTCGACTCGAAGGTCGACCCGGCCTCGGTGGCAGCGCAGGTACGCGAAGAAGCGTACCGTGTGTATGAGAGAGTCGGAGGCCGACTGGAACGTCCACGGGTATCGCTTGCACAGACGGGCTCCGATTACAGCTTCGTCGTCTCGGTGCATTCCCCGGACGGTTCGGTTCCCGACAGACAGGTCCTGGAACACGGTCTTGGCAGTCACCTCGGGCGCACTGCCGGGGTCGCGCGTGTGGATACACTCGGCGGTTCGCAGCAGGAGCTTGTGTTTTCGGTCTCTGCCGGAAGGCTCGCATCGCAGTCGGTCTCGCTGCGCGATCTCACCGGAGGGCTGCGTCAGGCCGAATACATCGCTCCGGCCGGTCGGTTTCGTGACTCAGGCACCGCGACCGACATTGTGTACGACGGCCGCGCCCGCACCGCGACGGAGATCGCTGCGAACACGAGTTTTCAGCTTCCGGGAAGGTCATCGCCGCATGGCCCGGGTGCGGCGATAGAGTATCACGAACGCAGACCGGATCGCATCGTGCGGATGAATGGTATGAGGCATCTCATGCTGGGCATCGTCGCCGACGGAACAGAACCGCTGCCTGCCATGTCGGCGGCGCTTACCGGTGTGATCCGTCGCTGGAACGCGACTGTGGACCTGTCGGCGAGTGTCATCATCGATGCCGGGGACGAAGAACGCGCGCTCCGACGCTCCGAAGCGATTCTCTATGCAGCAGGTCTTCTCGGGTTTCTGTTGTGCAGCCTTCTTTCCGGCAGATCGCGGCGTGAGACGCTGATCGCAGGTGTTTCGGTCATCACCGCCGCGTGCGTCCTCTTTGCCATCGCAACCCGGGTCCTGTCTGCGTGTCCGCCCCGCATGGTCTTCCCGCAGCTCATGACCAGCCTTTCGATCGCGCACATCAGCCTGCTCTCGAGTGATCGTCGACAGATACTGTTTGTAACCGGGCTGCTCGCCGGCCTTTCCCTGGTGTATCACCAAAATGGGCCGTCCTGCACGATTGGTCTGCAGCTGCTCGCGATGCCCGCCCTCTGGATGACACGATATCTTTCAGCCTGCGCGCTGCGGGGAGCGCCGACGTTGAATCCGGCACCCCGCGTCTACGTCCGGGTCCTGTCGGGTATCGCCCTTGCGCTTGTCTTCGCTACCCTGCCTGCAAGGATGGCCGATGCCGACGGGCCGGTCGTATTTGTTCATCTCGATGCGGGTGCGTATGCATCGGTGGAGACCGTCGACACCGAACTGCAGGCAGCTGCAAACGCGCTTGGAGAAAACATCGAGTTCCGGTTTATACAGTCGCAGGCAGGCCCGGTATCCGGCTCCCTGTCGATCGGTCTTCGAACGGATTTCGATCGCGAGGCTCTTCTGCGTTCTATCGCGTCCTTCAACGGTGAGAACAGACGGTCGTCGCTCTTTCTCCGTTCAACGGGTCTCCCGGATACCGGACACAGGATTTCGGCCTACGTCACCGGGCCCACCTTCGCCGGGGCCCGGAGGGCCGCGCGGGCACTCGCGTCTGAGTTCAACGACGCGGTTCTGCATTTTCACGATGACAGCGAGCGACTTATCCTGCGACCGCGACGGTTTCACGCGCATCGTTCGGGTGTCGACCTCCGGGAGGCCACACTGCAGGTACGCGCGCTCCTCTCCCCCGCGGTGCATCACAAGCGCATATCCGGTGGTCGCGAAACTGACATACGACTCGCGTTACACTCGCCTGCTTCTGACCCGGAAGATCTCCTGAGCATCCTCCATTCGAGCCCGGTTGCAGGAGCCGGAGAGTACGGAGCGGATCTCGCATCGGTCTTCACGATTTCACGCGAACACAGACCACAACGAATCACTCATGCCGACCGCGAACCGTCGGCGCACTTCAGTTTTTCCTATACCTCCGCATCAGCACGGACGGCCGGGAGGGCGCTGCAGGCCGCTGCCGAAGGTGCAGGCTTGCCTGCGGGCTACCAGGTCCATCTCGACCTTACGCAGTCTGATCACCTGGTCCTGACAGCGGATGCGATATCGCATGTTCCGACGCTGTTTTCGCGTGCTGCCCTTGTGTTCCTGCTATCCGCAGCTGTTCATGAATCGTGGAAAAAAGGTCTGCAGGTCTCTTCGGCCGCCGGGGTGGTCATGGCCTGCACCGCACTTCTGTTTTCTGCCAGCGGGAGATCGGGTTTTCTCGAAATTCTGCCTGATCCTGCGATCATCGTCGCTGTTTCCACCGTCCTGCACAGCTATGACCGGTCTTCTGTCCGGAGACCCGAGCCCACCGTCCTCACGGCGATCATGTTGATACTCCCGGCTGGACTGTTCCTGCCGGGCGACAACGATACGCGGTGGCTGATACTGAGAATCTGCGTCGGTACGATCAGCGCTTGCGTGTTTCTTCGCGCTGGCGGGCGATGCGCTGCATTTTTCGGTAGTATTTGGCCTGTTTCTCGACTTCTTCGATATCGGAAACAAAAATGCGGTTATCAACCGCTTTGACAACCTTGTTCTTGAGCAGCTCGCGTATAGCGGCGTTCCCTTCGCTGATAGGAAGACCGATCATATTGATGAGTTCTTTGGGCCCAAAATCAAAGGTATGTGTCTGTCCCGACTTGATTGGCACCCGGGCTTTTTCAAGCTGAATCCAGAGCGCGTCCCACAGACGACCGGTCGTGTCGGTCAGCAGCGTGTTGGCAAGCTGCTTGTATATGAACCAGATCCGCTCAGCGAGCAGAGTTGTCAGGCGGGCGATGATCTGCGGCTGGCTTCTGACCATGCGGCCGAAGTTCTCGCGGTTCACGGCAAGAAGCGTGGCGTCCTCGTAGGCGACCGCGGATGCGCTTCGCGGTTTGTTTTCGATGAGACTCATCTCACCAAAAATATCGCCCGCTTTGAGGACCGCGAGCAGCACCTCGGTGTTGTTTACCACCTTGGTGATCTTTACGCTGCCTTTCTGAATGATGTAGAGCTCCTGTCCGGGCATGCTCTCGGTAAAGATCATGGTGTCTTTCGGATAGACGCGGTTGAACTGCGTATCATCACCGTCAAGATACACGGTCTTTGCGTATGGCTCTATCTTCTGGAGACGCTCGGAAGCGGTATCGCGGTTCTTCCCTTCCGGGCAGAACTTCAGATACTGATAGTAAGCGTAGTAGGCCTGGTTGTACTGATTCTGCTTCGCATAGAACTCTGCAACGAAGAAGAGGTGCTCGGTTCCAACCTCGGCCTGCTCCTTGAGGGTCAGACGCGCAAGATGCTCGTCGAGATATCGCATACGACGCGAAAAACCTTCGATGATCTTCATTGCGACCGGAGTATTCTTCTCTATCAGCATGCCGTACTGATCACGGTGTACGGATATGAGCGTTACGTCGGTAACGGCCTGGGCGGTCTCAATATGACTATGATTACTCATAGTCGAGACGACCCCGAAGAAGTCACCAGGACCGAGCACGTTGCCGCCTTCTTCCTCGACGACCTCGACCTCTTTGCTGATGCGTATCTTTCCCTGCCGGAGAATGTAGAAGTTGTCCGCCTTCTGTTTGCCTTCAACAATGATGTACGCACCCTTGTTGAAGTTGACCATTGATAATTGAAGCGGGTTACTCATGATACAATCCGGTTAACAGCCTTGAGGAAAGTATAGGAGCCGGTGATTTCCTTTGTCAATTGTACGCAAAGAGGGGATACTCCTGTGTCAGCGCCTGTACTTCCTCGCCCACTTCACGAACCGCCTGATCCGATCCCTTTGACTCAAGCACTCTGAGGATCAGAGAAGCGATGAGCTTCATTTCCGTAGGACCCATACCTCGAGTCGTCACCGCCGGCGTCCCGACTCTGATTCCCGATGTCACCAGAGGACTTCTCGTATCGAAGGGAATGCCATTCTTGTTCACGGTTATGTGAGCCCGATCGAGGGCCTTTTCAGCGTCCTTGCCGCTGATACCAAAGGGGGTGACGTCAACGAGACAGAGGTGATTATCCGTCCCGCCGGATACGACGCGTCCACCGGCGGCCGAAATCTCTTCGGCGATCACCGACGCGTTTTCGACAACCCGGCGCTGGTAATCGGTGAATGCGGGCTCAAGAGCCATTTTGAAGGCGACCGCCTTGGCGGCGATGATGTGCATGAGAGGGCCGCCCTGAACACCGGGCATGACCGCAGAATCGATCAGTTCCGACCAGTTGCGCGTCCTGCCGGACTTTGCCGCGACGACTCCGCGATCGTTCGGTCCGTCGGAACCGATGACGATGAGCCCGCCGCGCGGGCCGCGCAGGGTCTTATGTGTGGTTGTCGTGACAAAATGTGCGTGCTGTACGGGAGAGGGGTGAAGTCCGGTGGCAACGAGCCCGGCAATATGAGCCATGTCGGTCATAAAGTACGCGCCGACCTCGTCGGCGATCGCACGAAAGGCTTCGAAGTCTATGGTGCGTGAGTACGCGCTCGCCCCGGCTATGATCAGCTTCGGACGACACTCGCGTGCGGTTTTCGCGATCTCTTCGTAGTCAAGGCGTTCGGTTTCCCTGTCAACACCGTAGGTGACGGTGTTATACAGCTGCCCGGAAAAATTCACCTTCGCTCCGTGCGTCAGGTGTCCGCCGTGCGCGAGGTCCATCCCGAGGATCGTATCTCCCGGTTCGAGTATGCTGAAATAGACAGCCATATTAGCCGTACTGCCTGAGTGCGGCTGTACGTTCACGTACTCGGCTCCGAACAGTTCGCGCGCGCGGGACCGTGCAAGATCCTCGGCAATATCTACGAACTCGCACCCACCGTAATACCGCTTTCCCGGATACCCTTCGGCGTACTTGTTCGTGAGGATACTGCCCGCCACCTCGAGCACCTCGGGGGACGCATAGTTCTCACTGGCAATCAGTTCGAGATTGCCGCTCTGACGCCCGTGTTCCTGTTTAAGAACCTCGGCAAGCTCGGGATCAAGGGATGCAAGGCCTCGGGCGATGGTTTGCAGATCTGACATGGATTACCTCATTTGCGCTATATGCCGTGGATTGCGGGACTGTCATGAGAATAGGAAATGGATCGGGCGATGTCAACGACGGCGGAACGAAAGCTGATTCTCTTGTGCTCTGTATCCGCACGGGCTACACTTATAATCATGAAACTCGGTACTAAACTGAATCTCTCTATTTTTGTAGTTGTCATTGGTTTCTTCGTGAGCATCGGTTTCCTGGTCGTCACTATACAGAGCGCCCGCCAGCTTCAGGAACTCATGACGGCAACACAGAGAGCTCTGTTAGCCACGAGCAGTTCCACCATCGCTTCACAGAACCTCCTTACCACAAACGAGCCTCTCGAGCCTGCCTATACCCAGTATCTTGAACGCCGTGAGCAAGCACTGGCTGCGATGCAGGAGCTTGCCGCTCATCCTACGCTTGCTTTACTCCCCGCTGAAATCAGGAACGTTGCCCGTGGCTCCCTGTCGGTCTGGGAGCTGAATCTGGAACAGTTCCGTCGTTCAGATGATAACATTCGCGTCATTCTCGATACCGACCTTCCGACACTGGTCAACCGTAACGGTCTCATGCGAATGGCCCGAGAGCTTCAGGACTATGATGACCAGCCGAGCCAGGCTCTGCGGTTTCGCATCCTGAACACTGAAAATACGATAACGCGCGTTGTCGGTCTGTCGGCAGAGTTTGTCACCGACAGGCTCGGCCTCATCAGCGATGCCATCTCCGAGACATCCCGGAGTATCATCGACCGGTTTCTGCTGATATCCCTGCTCGTGGCTGGCGTCATGACCCTCGGCGGCATGTCGTTCATGATCCTCTATACACGCCGGATTACGGTCCGGGTGGCCCGCATGGCCGCCGCGGTGAACCGAATTGCCGAGCGTGACCTTACGGTCACATATACCGATACGACCAGGGACGAAATCGGAGCCCTCGCGTCTGACGTCCAGACCGTGACGAAAAGCCTTCTGGTGTTTCTGGGATCGGTTGTCGAGGCAATCCGCCGCGCCGACGAGCTACAACAGACCCTCGGTGCAGCCAACGAAGAGTCGGCGTCCGCCCTGAACCAGATTACCCGGAACATCGAGAACATACGGAAGCGATTCGACTCACTGAACGAAAGCGTCCTTGGTTCGGGTGAAGCAGTCGGTTCTATCGACGAGAAGATACAGACGCTGCGCGGTGACATGTCGGTGCAGACCGAGAATATCGAGTCGATTTCGAGTTCTATCGAGCAGATGGCGGCAAACGTGCAGAACGTTGCCCGACTCAGCGAGGAGCGTCGGGTCCGCGCAGACGAGATTTCGTCCACTGTTCGCGAGGGGAGTGAGAAAATGGAGGCCACAACCTCCACTATTCGAAGCGTTGCACAGGACGTGGATAACATACTCGAGATCATCGAAATCATAAACGGAGTCAGCGAACAGACGCATCTGTTGAGCATGAATGCGGCAATAGAAAGCGCACACGCCGGTGAGGCGGGCCGCGGGTTCGCGGTCGTCGCCGAGGAGATCCGGAAACTGGCGGAGAGCACCAGCGAGAATGCGGGGAATATCGACCGCACCCTCCGGGACATCACCTCAAAGATCTCTGAGGCGACCCGATCGAGCGAATCCTCCATGACATCCTTCGAAGATCTTCAGACCGGAATGCAGGACTTCGCCTCGGCGATGAAAGAGATTTCGGAAAGCATGCAGGAGCTCGCGCTCGGCAGCCGGGAAGTTCTCGGCTCAACGCAGAGCGTTCGGGAGTTCACTGGACGACTGAACAGCAGTTCCAGACGCATGGCGGAACGAAGCACGGAGATCCGACAGGCGATGGAGACCGTACAGGATATCTCCACCGACGTCGTGAACGGAATGACAGAGATAGAGACCGGTGCGAAGGAGATTCTGACGAGTATGATGGAAACCGGTGAGCTCACCGAGATGAACAGAAGTCAGATGCTCAAGCTTGAAAACATCGTCTCCGAGTACCGCCTGCCGAAAATCGAGGCCGCTGCGGAGACTGCCTCCCCTGATCTGTCGGCCGCACCACCGGCCGAGGACGAGGAGACCGGAATCAGTCTTCTGAATCGGCAGGAGGGTCAGGCTGAACCGGAGGAGCTCTGAACGCGATCGGTGTCTCAAGCAGGGTCGGAGGAGACAGAGACACCTGCAGGTCAGCGACCTCCGGCGACCACTCGGCATGAAAGCCCGACTGCGTCAGCCACGCAGAATGTGACAGTGTTTCCGAGTCGGGCAGAAGCCGCACTGCGGTCTGTTGACCCGCGCTGAACTCCACGCGCCGGGCATCGAGACGACCGAAGCCAGAGAGGGACTCGTCGCGAGCAAAATAGTAATCGTCGGCTCCGGCACGCGCTGCCGGATCCGCGGGCACCCACCCGACTCCGGGAAGAAGGAACTCAACCCAGCTGTACGCCGGCAGCGATCCCGCTTCGGTAACCCGTACACCTTGTACAACGCGTGCAGGAACGAGTCCGAGGCGAAGAAGTCCGGTCATGTAGCGCGCTATCGCCCTGGAACTGCCTGCGCTCGCTTCAAGAGCTTCTGAAACGTCGTCGGACCCCGACTCATCGAAGGCTATAGCTCCCACCGCTGCGTCAAAAGCCCGTCTCGCAGTAGTCAGGGGGTTATTCTGGGCAAATACCTGTCGCGCAGTTGCTGTTACCCTGCTCTCTGACATGCCGTATAGCTCCTCAGAGACGGTATACTGCCGGTACACGGCAGTATTCGTGCTGTACTGGGTGCGGAGCTGTCCTGTCGTGAACTCGAACTCCACAGAACGCCGCGGAACAATGACCGTCTGCCGTAGACCGGCAGCTGCACCTTCGGTGTTCCGCCACTCGAATAATGTCATGTCGTCAGTATGTGGAAGAGAAGCAGGCTGATGCGTCGTGATCCGTCGCAAGGCCCCCTGCATCTGACTCACGCGCGGCTGCGGCCACCAGAGCCAGAGAGCGGCCGGAAGCTGCCCCGTCGCCGAACTGATCCGTGCATGGAGCTCAAGAGGAATCGGCACCACCTCGCCGTATCTCCGTGTGACCCCGGGGGTTGTGATCGTGATCTCACCGAGCCTTTGATTGCCCGTAGGCGTCTCGAGGGTCACCGGTCCCGAAACTGCGCCATCCGGCACCCGCACGCGTACTCCACGATCGGTCCAGCTTTCTATTTCGTCATGCCGCGCATAGACGGGAGCTCCCGCTGCGCCGTCGAAAACGATGTTCCTGCCTCGGCGACGCTCTCCGAAGTTTCGCCCACTGATCGTCAGCACGTCACCGACAGCGAGCGATCCCGATTCGATCTGCTCCACAGCCGGTCGGCTTCGCGGCATATGTTCGAGCGCCTGCGGAATATCGTCGCGGTGTCTCACCAGCAGGCCTTCACTCGCATCCCCTGCACGGTGAACCACCAGCAGGCCCGAGGCGGAGAAGTCAGGAACGCGAACCCGGATCTCGCTATCATCCCAGGAGAGATAGCCCGACGCGGTAATCCTGCGTCCCGCTATCGAGACGTAGGACTGGTCCCGACTGGCACCAAAATTCCGGCCCACAATGCTTAGAACATCCCCCGCACGAAACTCACCGGGCACAACCTCGTGTACAACGGGTGTCGACTCGGTGAGAATCAGAAGTACAACGACCGCAGTCAGAACTGCAGCAAAGAATAATCCGATCGTGATGATAGTGCGCGAGAAGCGAAGCCTGAGCATGATGCGGGTAAGAATATCAGTTTAGGCTGGTCTGTTGAAATGCCTCAATCCGTACTTCGAGTTCGATATTCAGGGCATCGGAGTGACCGGGTCTCTGCTCCCCGAGGGGAAAGAAGATCACCGGCTCGCCAAAGGTAACGGGGAGACTCTCGAATGCGGAGCGATAGGTCACTTCACTTGAATCCTCACTGGTAACCCAGGTCTGTCCCTGTGCGACGAGTGTGATCGACTGGTCTGACGCATAGGGCGTGAACTGGGCCCTCGCGGTCATACCACCACCCTCGAGCTGTATCTGAACGGCGCGCCCGGAAATCGTAATCTCGGTCAGCTCCATGTTCCACACCGTCTCGCGACCTTGTTCGGTTACCCGGGCAATAATGCGTACCACGAGCGCACGGTCCTGGAGCAGTTCGATTGCGTCTTCGATATCTATGGCGTGCAGGTTCGCGACACCGAGGAGAACGAGAGATGCGACGATAGTCACTTTTCGTATCAACGGTGACCTCATGGCTGTTCAGTTTCTCCAAAGGGTCGCTCACCCCCCTGATCGACAGCGCGGATCAGGCGTGGTTCACCGGAAAACTGAAAACGACTCTGCTCGGGCAGATCGATCTGCACCTGTCGTACGGGGTCACCGGAGTTGATGATTCTGAGTAACTGCTCGACGTCGTCCACGCGTATCGTCACACCAGACTCGAAAACGCCTGCTGTGGCGGCATTCCCCGGCGTTCGCAGCAGCATGTAGCTTGCCAGTACTCCGACGGCAAGTATGGCCATAGCGGCCGCAGCGGCAAGCGGAAGTGAAATCGAGACGGTTCGAAAGCGTTGATGCGGCTGTACGTAGGCGGTTCGAGACTGAATACTGTCCCAGATTCTGTCTTTAGCTGCGTCGAAGTCCGGTTCTGCACCCGCGTGCAGGGCAGTATGCACGGCCGCAATTCGATCAAATTTCTGTCTGCAGACAATATCGGAATCGATAATGCGATCGAGTTGTTCCTTCCAGGGGGACGGAACCTCATGATCGAAATGAGCCGACAGCAATTGATCGTCAGGGCACATACACGTCTCCCGCTTTGAGATTGTTCATGAGCTTTTCCCGCGCTCGGAAAACCCGGATTTTTACGTTTCCCTCGCTGATTCCAAGCACTCGACCGATCTCCTTATAGCTGAGATCACCATACTCTTTCAGTATAAGGACTGTCCGTAGTTTTTCGGGGATGGTATCAAGCGCATGCTGCACCGTGTCTACGGACTCACCACGAAGTACCTGATCTTCGCCGGACTTCATGTGTTGTGAGGGTTCATGGAACGCGCGCTCGTACGCACGGCGTTCTCTACCTTTGCGCTTCTCGTGATTCAAGGCCAGATTCTTACTCACCCGTATCAGCCAATACTTGCCCTGCTGGGCGTCGGGGATGGAATCCATCCGCTGATAATACCGTATGAATGCCTCCTGACAGATCTCTTCGGCAGCATCCATATTACCGGTAATACGATACACAACCCGGACGAGAATAGGAAAGGTGTCTTCATACACGTGCTGAAACGCTTCTTCGCGCTCCCTATTCTCCGACTTCATAATGCTAACAACTCACTGTTCTGCAGGTTACACCACGCGGGTTGATTTGGTCCTTTTTTTTCAGGCATCATGCCGTTTGACCTCGGGGCCATCGGCATTATCCACGATCACATACCCCATTTCACGTACCGTATCACGAATCTGATCCGCTCTGGCAAAATCACGCTCCGTGCGGGCTGTCTGCCTCTCCTGAACGAGCGACAGCACCTCCGCGGGAATACTCGCGTTTCCTTCCTGCTGCACTGAAGCCAGACCGATGCCGAGCACCTCGTCCATACGCAGAGCGGCAGCGAGTGCGTCGGCAGCAGGAACATCATCATCTTTCAACAGCCCCCACAGTTGCGAAACGGCACGGGGTGTATTCAGATCATCTTCGAGATCGAAGGCGAAGGCCGCAAGATACGTCTGAGCCGGTGATGTGTCGGAAACTGGTGCCTTTTTCGAGTCGCCGGGGGCGAAATCGGGCCCGGCTTCGGACATCCGGGTCCTGATACGGGCTACGATCCTGCGGCGGGCCGAACGCGCTGCATCCAGCGCATCAAAGGAAAAGCGCAGCTCGCTTCGATAGTGGGCGAGGAGACAGAAATAGCGGTAATCGAGTGCCTCGTAGCCGCGTTCGGTCAGCGTGTCGAGGGTCAGAAAACCGCCTTCACTCTTGGACATTTTCCCGCGGTCCATGACGAGAAACTCGTTGTGCAGCCAGTACTTCACATACTGCTTTCCGGTCACCGCTTCGGCCTGGGCGATCTCGTTGGTGTGGTGAACGGGTATATGGTCGACTCCACCGCAGTGTATGTCCAGCTGCTCACCGAGATACTTCATGCTCATGGCACTGCACTCGATGTGCCACCCGGGATAGCCGCGACCCCAGGGCGAATCCCACACCATTGCCTGTTTCTCGAACTTGCTTCTGGTGAACCAGAGAACGAAATCTCCGGGATTACGCTTGTTAGAGTCGACGTCGACCCGCGCACCGGCTTTCAGCGCGGACAGATCGAGACCGGCGAGTGCTCCGTATCGGGGGAAACGCGATATATCGTAGTAAACGTTTCCTCCTGCCGTGTAGGTGTAGCCCTTCTCTTCAAGCCTCTGTATGAGCGAAATCATCTCGGGGATGTGATCGGTTGCGCGAGGCGCCTGATGAGGGCTCTGTATGTTCAGCTGTGCGGTATGCCGGAAAAAGGCTTCGGTGTAGTACGCCGCGATATCCCATACACTGTTGCCGCTTTCGCGCGAGCGCCGCACGAGCTTGTCCTCGCCGTGATCACCGTCGTCGCTCAGATGACCGACGTCGGTGATGTTCATGACGTGTTGCACACCGTAATCAAAGTACTCGAGCGTTCGCCGCAACACATCCACAAAGACGTAGGCACGCAGATTCCCGATGTGTGCATAATTGTAGACAGTCGGGCCACAGGAATACAGTCTCACGGAGTCAGGGTCTATCGGCTCGAAGGCCTGTAATTCGCGACCCAGTGTGTTGTGCAGTTTGAGACTCATAGATACTACCGATGCGCTCGTGGACTGGAGTGCGTGCTTCCTTTATGATGCGTGGTGTGACGAGGCTACACGAAATCATGAGCCAAATCAATATTCCCGGAACGGTACGCCGGGACGAGCCCCTGAAGCAGCACACGACCTTTCGCGTCGGTGGACCGGCTGACCTGTACATTCGCCCGACAGACATTCCGGGATTACAGCGTACCATTGCCCTTTTGCGCAGCGAACAGATACCCGTCCTCATACTCGGAGGCGGAGCCAATGTCGTCGTTTCCGACCGGGGCGTACGCGGTGCCGTAATCGATACCACCGGCCTCTCACGCATCAGCATATCCGATAACACCGTACGGGTTGAAGCAGGCGCCATGATCAGCGACGCGGCAGCCGAAACCGCCCGACAGGGACTGGAAGGACTCGAGTTCCTGTACTCAATGCCCGGCACCTGCGGCGGGGCGGTCTGGATGAATGCACGTTGTTACGGGTCAAGCATCGACGAGGTTCTGGATTCGGTAAACTACCTGAATGAGGCCTCCGAACTGTGCACGCTCACCGCGGCACACGAAGAGTTTGACTATAAGCTCAGCCCCTTCCAGCTCCATGACTGGACCATCGTCGATGCCGTGTTCACCTTGCGATACGGCAACGCTGACGAACTCACGAAGCGCATGCAGGAATACTACGAGGACCGCTGTGCAAAGGGTCATTTCATGTTGCCCTGTGCAGGAAGCGTGTTCAAGAACGACCGCCGCTTCGGCGCACCGAGCGGCAAGATTCTCGATGAGCTCGGCGTACGCGGAATGACGTGTGGGGGGGCTAAGGTGTCGGACCTCCACGCCAACATCATCGTCAACACCGGCGACGCAACCGCGTCAGACATACGCACGCTCACACACAGGCTGCGCGACCTCGTGCACACCGAACGGGGATGGGAGCTCGATCCTGAGATCCTTTTTATTGGCGACTGGGCAGAGGACCCGCATACGTCCACCTGAGCACGATCGGGAGCTGATCATCACCATCCATATGCGCCTCTACGCGAAGAACGCTATAGCCGCGTCTGTGCTCCAACGCGTGCCGTGTCCTTACCGACACGGCTTCCGCCTCGAAACGCCAGGAAGCCTGCGTGCTCAGACGTAGCGACGCGAGTGCGTATTCAAGACGAGCATCAGCATCTACATGGCTGTCGGTCCGCTCCGCCGAACCCTCCACCTGTAGCTGCTTAAGGGAATATCGCAGCCTCGCGCCGAGGGTCGTATCGAGCCTGGCATTTGCGTAATGGTCGGTCCGACGCCTGAGGTCGGCGGAAATGCGTATATCAAGCGGTCCGCGATCAATGCTCAGGCGGACACTCCCCCGCGTATCCGTCTCCCGATACGCTCGGGGAAGATCGTCGGCGTGCAAGAGGGCTGCCAGACCGGTGAACGACAGGCGGACGGCAGGTACAATGCCGACCCCGAGCTGAACGAGCCCCGAGGCTTCTTCGTTCGGTCGCCTGCCCTGCGCGTCGGTATAGCCCGGTGTCTGCAGAAGTCCGCCGAAGCCCGCGTCCCACGACCTGCCCGTCCTGCGGAACCCCATCTGCATTCGCACTGCCGGCCTGACGGAGTCACCGTATGGGACAATCAACCGGTATCGAAGCGCAGCATGCCGGAACTCGACGCCGAGATGATGCAACCGACGATCTTCCCGGTACGTTTCGGGTAAGCGCCAGGATGTCGGAGTCTCAACGGCTTCAAGCTGCGTTCGCATAAAAACGATGCGCAGGTCCGTTTCGGTAGAGGGCTCTACAGGAATGTGCAGCGCAACCGCAACCCGGGTCCATTCACTGTCAAGTCTCAGAACCGAAAACTCCGTGCCGGCGCTGCTGCCGACCATTCCCCGGGGACCGTTTTGCGGAGGATCGGTATTGAGCGCTACGCCCCCCGCTCCGAACAGCGAATCAAGCGACATCGACAGCGGTGGTGCGGTGTGAAGATCACGATCGAGACCGCTGTATTGAAGCGGTCCCGCGTGAAGCACCGGTACGGCAAATCCTGCCGTGTAGTTCTGAAGGATACCGTCGCGAACCGTGTCGGTGTAGAGTATTCTCAGGCGGTCATCCGTGTATACGACGCGACGATCCTGGCGGTGCGGCGCGTCTGTCCGCAATGTCAGCGACAGCCGGGCCGCGGCGCCCTCGTCGGACGGCGTGGCCGCGGTCAGGACGGTACACAGGAATGCGAAAACGATTATGAGCGCGTGTCTGCGGGTGATACCATTCACACCGTTCTATACACACAGGAAACTCATTCTGATTGATGAATCAGCGGTAATTAACCAGCTTTATGCGAGGATCTACGGTCAGGCTCTGACTTCGCGTTCCCAGTCCGGACGAATATCCGGAAGCGGCCGGGTAGTTTCGGTATCGCCCGACACGTGAAGTTCTTCAGACTCATGGTAAATGACGATGCTCGTCCCTTCGATGACGCGGTAGCACACCTGATCGCGTGTAACCTGTACTTCCAGCAATACGTCACCGATCCGGATGCGGAATCCTACCCGGGACCACTTCCGCGGCAGACGGGGGCTGAAGCGCATTCGGCCCTTCCAGTCCCGCAATCCTCCGAATCCAAAGACCAGACTGAGCCAGCAGCCGGCCATATTCGCGAAATGTATCCCGTCCCGAACGTTCCCGTTTATATCATCCAGATCCATTCGAGCGGTTTTCATGAAATACTCGTAGGCGCGCTCGACGTATCCGAGCTCCGAGGCAATGACGCACTGTATGCACGAGCTCAGCGAACTGTCACCGGTGTTCAGCGCATCGTAGTAGTCGAAGTTCCGCCTCTTTTCTTCGCGGGTGAACTGATCGCCCTGTAAGAGCAGCGCGAGTACAACGTCCGGCTGTTTACAGACCTGATATCGGTAGATGGAAAGTGGATGATAATGCAGCAGGAGCGGGTAATGACTCGGGGGAGTCCCTGGAAAGTCCCATACGGCCTTCTGGAAAAACGTATCATCCTGCGGATACAGGCCTGTCTGCTCGTCACGTGCAATAAACACCGCGTCCGCGGCAGTCTTCCAGTCGGCAAGCTCCCTTTCAGAGATTCCGGTCGTTTCGGCGAGTCTGCTCCAGTCGTCCGGAAAATCCCGGCAAAGCAGTTCGCCTACTTCAACAGCGTAGCGAAGATGATCCTGTACCATGAGATTTGTGAACAGATTATTGTTGACAAGCGCGGTGTACTCGTTAGGGCCGGTGACAAGGTTCACACAGAACCCGCGTCCATCCACGTAGTCTCCCAGATCGTAATAGAATCGGGCTGTCTCGAACAGCATTTCCGCTCCATAGCGCTTCAGAAAGACCTCGTCTCCACTCGCCCGGACGTACTGCCGAATCGCGTACATTATGTCGGCATTAATGTGGTACTGCGCAGTGCCTGCAGGATAGTAGGCGCTCGCCTCTTCACCGTTGATCGTGCGCCATGGATACAAGGCTCCGGGATGTTTCAGTTCAGCAGCGCGGTCGCGGGCCTTGTCCAGAATATTGTAGCGGAAGGTAAGCAGCCGCCGTGCAATAAAGGGGGTCGTATACGTGTAAAACGGCAGTGCATATATCTCGGTGTCCCAGAAATAATGTCCTTCGTACCCGTCACCTGTCAGGCCTTTCGCACCGATGTTGGTACGTCCGTTGCGGCCCGTCGACTGCAGGACATGGAAGAGGTTAAAGCGGAGACTTTGCTGCACCCACTCGTCACCATCGACCTGGATATCACTCCCGGTCCAGAACTCCTCGAGATACATCTCCTGCTCGCCGAGTATGGCATCGACGCCGGAAGAAATGGCGCGTTCTGTTTCGCGCTCGGCCAGACCCTCAAGATTGTCGTTTTCAGCGTCATAACTGTGGAAATACGCGACAAACTTCTCAAGCTCGATAGGGACACCGGCCTCACCCTGCACCCGCCATTCGTGCCAGACACGCCCTCCATGCGAGCGGGCTGACTCCGTGTTGAATGAATCGGTCGTCAGGCGGTTTGTCATGCGGCAGAACAGCTCGGTGCGCATTCTATTCGTCACGTAGCGCTGAACGGCGTACCCGTCACCGACGCGCTTGTTTCTTAGCAGGAGGGACTCTTTCGAAATATCCTCCCCAACCCGGGGGTCGTCCGGATCACCACCGGAGCGGTCAAGAAGCTCGAGTGCAGACACTATCCGTAAATAGGCATTCTGCTCGGGCAGTTCGAGCGTCCATCGGTGGGCCGAAAGATGTTCCCGCAGAAAGGAGGCGACTCTGACTGTCCTGAGAATGACGCGCACACCTGCCGGGCTGATCCACTCGACCTCGCGCTCGAGGCGTCCGAGGCGAAGGTCGAGAACGCGTTTGCACAAACGAACGGTACCAGTAGACAGGTCGAAAGGTTCATCGTTCACGTAAAGATCTATATGAGTTCCGTCGGCCACGTTCAGCATGCTCTGATTATTACGTGCAAAACCGTACGCGGACTCACCGTACTCGATAGGTGAAGACTCGTAAAAGCCGTTCAGATACGTTCCCGGACGGTACATGCACCGCTGTTCTTCGAAGGTACCTCGTATCCCGAGATATCCGTTTCCGAGCGCAAAAACGGTCTCCGAAGGTCCCGCCTGCTTCGGGTCGAACTCGTTTTCGACAATGCGCCAGGTATCGAGTGGAAAGCTATGAAGATTATCGTGCTCTGGTTTTTCGGTGCTCACTGTCTCTCCCGCGCCAGATCAGGGTTACGAAAAGCATAGTGTGCATGCAGTGTTCCCGCAAGCACACACGGAGCATCTCAGGTCTTCAGAACGGGATCGTTCACAAAGGGATACTGTGCAAGTTCAACACCTTCGGTTGCGAACTTTTCGTGCATTCCCATGAGGATGCCGTTCTTTGTGGCAAGAAACTGGTCTTTGGGAAACCACACGCCAAAAAGCACCTCAACACCGAGAGGGGTGATCTGTTTGATTACGAAGAACGGCTCCGGCTCGTCGAGGGTTACCGCCGTTTCGCGCGCGAGGTCCAGAAGCAGCTCCCGGACACGGACCAGGTCACCGTGGCGCTCGAGGGTAAACTCAAAGTCCATGCGACGTATGGGGAAGCGCGTGATGTTGGTGACTTCGGTCTTTATAAGGTTCTCATTCGGGAGACGTACAAACCTGTTGTCGAAGGTCCGGATTTTCACCGAGAGCAGATCTATGGACAGAATGGTTCCAGTGGTCGATCCGATGTTAATCACATCTCCGACTGTAAACGCTTTCTCGGAAATAAGAAAAAGACCGCTTATGATATTCGAGATACTCGTCTGAGCTGCAAAACCGACGGCTACACCGGCAATACCTGCTGCACCAAGAAACGCGGTCAGATTCGTGCCCAGCTGCGCGAGAAGCGAGACAACCAGTATCGTCATGCCCGTATACAGGATGACCTTACGAATGATCATGGCCGATTGCGGTGACAGGCGCTTCTCGAGCCATCGACCGACAAAGAAAACTATAAGCTTGAGTGTGAGGAATCCGAAAACGAGTACCACGATCGCCCAGAAGAACCGGGTAAGATTCTCCGGTTCAAAGAAAGCGACGATCTGTTCCGGGAGTATACTGCGCATAACTCGTCCCTCGTCTCTCAGTAATTACTGATTTTGCGAAGCAGAATCAGACCACGACGGATAATCGTATCAGCGTCGGCACCACGAGGTCTGTTCACCAGTGACAGCTGGAACGGCACGTATGGAGGCCGGTCGGTAACCGAAATGCTGAGTTCTTCTTCTGTGGTATAGACGGCAAGTGCATCACTCGTCCAGAAATCTCCGATACTGACCGGGATGTGCACCTTCTTCTGTGCCATCCGGCGCTTCCGGTTACTTCCCCCTGCAGGAGCCTGCACATCGGTCACTTCATAGATGCGCAGGAGATCTGCAAACACCGCAAGCTTGCTGAAACTCAAGGGGGTATGCGCATTGTTCCGAACCTCGACAGGGCAGTACGCTGTTGGCACTGCCGATTCCGGGTGTACATCGTGGGCGTGTCGGACGACCTGCTCGGGGCTCGTGTAACAGAGCCGTCCGGTCATGGCGCCGCCGAACCAGGTATTGGAAAAGCCACTGGTCGGCACGTCAAAGAGCAGCCGCTTGCCGGGCTTTCCAACCCACGCCTGCACCCAGAGCGGTACCGCGGTAAAAAATGTGTAGGTCGCTCCTGGAGCAATATTGATCTGCTGCTGGGCGCGTACGACAAGGGGTCTGTCAGGCACCGCCGGGAGGATCGTGACAAAGTCGTCCGACGAACCGCATATGTATGTGGCCCACGCGAGATCAGCCGTGAGCTCCTCAGTGCCTGGATCTTCGTTCTCTTCCGTAGTCTCTGTGTCGGTCTCGGAGCAGGGTTCCGGCAGTGGTTGGAGTGCATACTGCCAGGTGGTAACAGTGCGCCGTATATATACGCCAAGTCGCCCGAAGGAGAAGTACTGCTCTTCTCCTATTTCAAATTTGTGGGGCCCCCACGACGACTGTGTACCCATTATCTGGAGGATGATGGCTTATTCAGCGGCGGTTTCGGTTTCCGGTTCAACTGCGGTTTCCGGTTCAACGGCGGTATCAGTGCTTTCGACCTCAGCCTGGCTTGTCTCTACCGGACTTGCTTCCACGGGGCTTGCTTCCACCGGCTTCGGCGTACTCTGAGCTTCCTCTCTGGCTTTTGCCGCTTTCCCCGCTTTTGCCTGCCGTCGCTTCTGGTTGGTGATCGTTGCCTTGGCAGCCTTGGAAATCATTACTTTCTTTCCATCGATCTCGTGCTCGTACATGAGCTTAACGCCGGTCTTTCCGGTGATCGGGCAGGTTCCACGGCCATGATTAAACTGGTCGCGTATCCCTGCACCTCTGTGTGCTTTGGACATATGATTCTCCTGAAATATGTGAAGTCGAAGAGTATAGGGAGCCCGTTCAGGAGGTCAACCCATATACGAACTGAACTTCTGATTCAAAAAAGCCGGGTACCTGAGGGTACCCGGCATCGTTTCGGCTTGATCCTTATTCTAAGCGATCTGTCTAGGGCCTTTCAAGCAGGAACTCAACGCGCCGGTTCTGCCAGGTGTTTGCGTAGTCGTCAAACGGTACGACCGGGCGATCACCACCGATAGCGCGAAGCGTCATGCGATCGACACCGACGCCGAGTATTGCAAGGGCATCCCGTACCTGACGCGCCCGCTGCTCACTGAGCGGCAGGAGGAAGTCACGCTGTTCGGCTCTCCGTTCAGCGGCAGTCCGGTATCGTATATGGTTCGCGTGTCCCTCGATAATGATGTCACGATCGGGGAACTGATTCAGGATCCGGGCCAGGTTCCGCAGCGTTTCGAGATTACCCTGCAGGCGATCGTTCAGGCGCTCAAACAGATAGCCGCTGTTCGGCTCGAACTCTATGGAGGAGATAACGATCCTCAACCGCCCGTTTTCCTGCCGGACAATGATGTCTGTCAGAATCTCCAGATCTTCGACTGCCACGTTTCTGAGACTGTCCCGGACCGTGATCCGGCCCGTGTAGATCTGGGCGCTCTGAACCATGCTGCCGTCGGCGAGGGTGCCATCCCAGGTCAGACGCGCCGGAGGCGTTCCGGTACCTTCAATGGTCCCGGCGTTGTTGCCCGCAGGATCGATCAGCTCTATGGTCCAGTCGGTGATGTCCGACCACTCGTCGGTAGCAGTAATCTGCACGTTCAGGTCCTGGCTCACCCCGTTGAACTCGGGTCGGAACGGGAGTGGTGTGGCCGTGACCTGCACGTCTGGGGCACTCGCATCAAGAAGAACTTCTTCTTCAGCGAAGTGCTCGACCCTGCCACCACCGGTGTAGTTCAGCCGTATTCCGACGCGATAGCGGCCATCGATTATGTCGCCGCTGTCGGTGCGACCGTCCCAGTCGATGCGACTCGGCGGTACGCCGTCTCCCGCTACCGTCCGGACAAGATCTCCGGCGGCAGTGCGGACCAGCGCCGTCCAGGACACGAGCCCTTCGGTCTGAGCAGGAGTCACGCGGACAGGCAGGGTGTCACGGTATCCGTCCCCATTCGGGGCGAACGCTGTGTACTCGAGCGTAACACCGATCTGAGGCGCATCACGGTCAACTGCAACAGGACCCGCAACAGCAACAGGCTGGTTGCCGTTCCGGTAGAAGACCTGAAGCTCCGCTTCGTAGGTGCCCTCGGAGACTGCTATGCCAGCGTTGTCGCGCCCGTCCCAGGAAAACTCGGTGACCACACGTGTCGTCGTAAATGTACGCACAACCCGTCCTTCAAGCGACCGTATCGTCAGCCGCATGGACTCGACACTGTCAGTTACCGTGAGTTCAGGTCGGAAGATGACTTCGTCGTTCACACCCTGGAAGTCGGGCGAAACGGTGTCAAACTCCTGCGCCAGACCGATCGGCGTAGCGCGGGTATCGAGGGTAAACGTTACTCTGTTCGATTCACCGATATTCCCGGCAGCATCTTCACCGACAAGCCACGCGGTATAGGTACCGTCCGGAAGCGGCGTTCCATCCAGATCGCGGCCATCCCATTCAAGCGGGAAAAGGTCGGGGGTAACATTGAAGTCTGCAAAAACCTCGTCAAGATCAAAGCGGAACTGCTGATCCCCGAGCTGAACCCACCCGGCCCAGGACGCTTCGGTCGGCCATGTGGCACCGATCTGAAGTGTGGGCTTTGTTTCGCCCCCAAACACGTCGTGATCCGTCGTTACCCGAGCGGTCGGCGCAACCGAGTCTACGGCGACAGGCGTACCGAGCGATCGTTGCGTGACCCCGTTTTCGAAGGTGACAGTCAGGATAACGTGGTAGGTTCCGTCTGCGACCTGTCGACCCGCGTCGTTCAGGCCATTCCACAGAATTGTTGCAGGAGGTGCTCCCTCGCCCTCGAACCGGCGAAAGACTGTGGTCTCGGTTGCGTCGTCACGAACTTCAACATTCCAGCGGTCGATTTCAAGGACATTCTGCACCGACAGGGTCAGCTCGACGCGTCTGACACGCGCATTAGGCGACGGATTAAAGGCCGGGCGGTTCGCGACGACTACCGCGTCCCCGTCTTCGGTTGCAACGCGTATACCCGTAACTGTCTCGGAAATACGGTTTCCGGGACGATCACGACCGGTCAGCACGTAGCTGTATTCACCATCCGGTACGATTTCGCCGTCGGCGTCCCGTCCGTCCCACGTCCAGGTCTGAGGACGTCTGTCGTTTGCGAGGTTCTGCCGTGTCGGCGTTGCCGGGTCGTACTGTACCGGGTTCTCAAAACGAACAGTTCGAACCGTCTGACCGGCCGAGTTGACGATCTCGCCAACCCAGGAGACCTCTGCGCTCCCGTCCTGTACAATTTCTATACTCTCGCGACCACCGGGTACTCCGGGGCTGAAGATTCGAACAGGTATGTCCAGACTCACGATCTCGGGTGCAGTCGTGTCTACGGTAATATTCTGTGGCGGTGTACGTCGGGTGACGCCTTCATCATCAACAACAAAAAGCTGATAGATGTACTCACCGTCAGGGACAATGTCCCCGTCGTTGTCGCGACCATCCCACTGCAGATTTCTGATGAGCTCGGGGTCTATCTGTGGAACCGTGCCTATGTTAAAGAGATTCCCGAAAAACCCGCGTGTGGCAGTTTCTTGCTCAAGCTGCTGATACACCACGTCTCCCTCGACGTTGAATATATTCAGTTCGAAGGATCGGATCACACGGTCGGGAGCCGGCGCAATCTCCGGGTCAAGCTGCAACACCTGATGGTCGGCCTCCGCAACGCCCGGTGCGATAAAGACCCGCGGCTGCCGGGGCACATTAATGACGAACTCACCGTCTTCCTGCGCACCACCGGCAAAAACCGGGGCTGCAATCGACAGTGCTACGAGAGCAAGTGTCAACACCCGCAATATTTTTGATTGACCAGTCATGTATCTTGTATCCTTTTCGTCCGTGATAAATGCCGTCTCAGATACGACACCGAAACTTCCCGCACAATACCCGATTATATACCGGAGCCCGGGGTTTCCTCAAATCAGAAACAACGGGGAATGCCATATTGTTACCACTTTCTGAAAGAAATCTCTTAAATTTATTATTTCGGGAGCTCGTGAGTGTGGCGATTGATCAGGAACGCGTCAGGGCTGCGTCAATGTCTCGGTCTGCAAAAAATGCAGCATACTTTTTATCGCACCCTTTTATGTGATTGACCAGCCAGTCCCGAAGCGTCTCCATTACCTCAACTGCTACCATGGACTTGCCGTTTTCCATATCTGAACGCAGCCCGATTACCCTTCGCACCAGATCGGCGTGTTGCTTTTTCTGCACGTCACACCCCGGATAGTCGAAGTGCTCAAAGGCCTTCTCTTCGGCAGCAAAGTGGTAGCCGGTGTAATCGATCAGTTCGTCAAAGAGTGCCATGAGGTCCTCCCGCGTGGTGCCAGCCTGCAAACCCTGATACAGTTTATCAACAAGCTGGAAAAGCTTCTGGTGGTGATCGTCAAACACGCGGACCGAGACGGCGTAATCCTCGCTCCATCTGACCATGTCCGCGCTCTGCAGCGAAGTGAGCATTTCCACGATCTCCCGTGAGATTACGAGGAGACGTTCAAAGTGCCCTTCCCGCTCGGCTATCGCCGAGCGTTCCTGGGCGTCCACGACCGCGTTCAACGTTTCGTGCAGGGACTGACGTCGGGTCTTGAGCCGCCGGTACGTCTCGCCATCAGGAATGACTGTTTTTGCCTCGGTTAAGAGCCAGGTGCCCAGCTCGGTCCGTTCGGGGACGGTCATTGTCTCGACCAGCGTTTCCCGTTGTTCCAGGACCAGCCGGATCATACCAATCCAGTTCATGTGTTCACAGATAAGCGTGGCGATGCGCAGTCGTTCCCTGCTGCTGGCGATATCGCCGGCGCCTTCCTCACCGACGCGTTGGAGCAGCTCCATGATAGCGCTGTTGGTTTCAACGCTCAGCTGGGCGATACGACTGATCGCCTGAATCACGTCAGTTGACGCGCCGGAAATCGCGCTCATCGCCTCTACTGTTGCCGTTGCCGTCTCCCGGGCGCTGGAGATAACTCGATTCAGGTCCTCGGCGGCAAGCCGCATCTCCTCGGAACTCCCACCAATTTCGCTCGATATGTCGCGCAGCAACCCGGTTGCATCGACAATCCCGGTAGTGCCACTGGAGAGTTCCCGAGTGAACCCGGTGATTTCCTCGAAAGCGGAACTCACCTCTGCCACCTCGCGCTCGATCCTGGTGAAGGCAGCACGACTCTCACTACTGGCGTTGTGGGCAACTTCGATCCGTCCGGTAAGCTGTTTCAGCAGGGCGGTGATACTCGCTGCGTTCGTGGTCGTCATCTGGGCAAGCGCACGAATCTCGGTGGCCACGACTGCGAATCCGGCACCGGCCTTCCCTGCGTGAGCCGCTTCGATAGCAGCATTCATAGCAAGCAGGTTCGTCCGTGAGGCAATATCGTCGATCACACCGATCGTCTCGTGGACAGCGGCAAGGCTTGTGCTGACCTCGCTCATGACCGCTTCGGAGGTCTTAACCGCCGCGCCACCCTGCGTCGTTACTTCCTGAAGGGTTTTCGAGGTAGCGCTTCTCGTTTCGGCAACATCCGCCACGTTGCGGATGGAACCAGCCATGTGCTCTACCAGATACGTCGATTCCTGAATCGTAGTTCCCTGCTGGGAAATACGGCGCACCAGACTCTCGATGGTAGCGTGGATCTCCTCCATAGCCGCCGCACCTTCCACGACCTGATTCGAGAGGTCGAAAACCTGTCGGTTTACGCTCCCTGTATGCGCCGCTATACCGGTGGCCGCCGCCAGCGTCTCACCGACCTGGGTTCCCAGTTTGATCGCGGCCGCCTCACTGGCAAGAGCGGACTCTCCCAGTTTCCCGGCTATTCCGCTGTCGACGCCGGCTGCGTCAGCGCCCGTGCCTGTGCCCGACATCCGACTACGTCTCTTCGTCCGACGACGGAGTGCACTTACACACAGCTGAACCGCCGTAGCCACAACCGCGCCGCCCAGGGCAGCACCTGTCACAACGATACTCATCTTCAAACGTACCTCGGAAGGCAGTTTACGAGATTTTCGATCCCGGGAATAGCAATCGTTCGACGGAGCGAGCCACACAATGCCCCTTCCACCCGTATAGAAAGGCATGATGTACATAAATGACATGCCGCCTGAGCACAGGCCGCGGGGGTGTCGATCGGGCTCGTGAATCGGACAATGATCCCATCGTGGCTTTACCGTGCATTATCTTTACAGAACTCAACGACGGACAAGCCGAAACCCTACATCGATGGTTTGGGGTGGGAAGCTGATCGAGGTGTAGTTTCTATGCGGTTCGAAGACAAAGCGTTGCTCGACCGACAAATTCGTCGCAGGGCCGTTTTGACTGCCGCCGCGTAGTATGCGTTCAGAGCCCGAAGCCGGTCCCCGGTAGTCAATAAGTGCTCCGTCCGGATACGCGGCCAAGCGGTCCCAGATCCATTCATACACATTCCCGCTCATGTCGTACAGGCCAAGCTCGTTGGCGTTTTTGGATCCTACCGGGTGGGTTGTATTTCCATTACCGGTGTTACTGTTTTCGCTATACCACGCATAGTCACCTACGCTATTGCTTCCGTTATACCCGGCAAAGGGTTTTGTGTAGCCGCTTCGATTCACGCCATCTGCATCGAAATCATCCAGCGCGTCTTCTGTGGCACCCATAGCAGCCCACATCCATTCCATCTCAGTCGGCAGTCGGTAGCCGTCAGCGTCCCAGTCGGCTGTTGCGGCATTCCAGTCATTATCGTTGCTAATCGGGATATTTCCGTGGGCAAGGGCTTCCCAGTCATCTACACCATCGACGCTATATACCGGTGTCAGACCTTCCAGCAGACTCAGCTTGTTGGCAAAGGCTATTGCCGCATACCAGTTCACCCGCTCTACCGGGCGCCCTGGGGCATCATCACCGTCGGCAAAGTGGCTTGGGTTTGCCCCCATCACTTCTTCAAACTGGGACTGGGTTACAGGATGCCGACTCATCCGGAAGGGTTCGCTGATAATGCTGATATCGCTTTCGGGATCGACGCTCCGAAAACCACTGGGTCTCTGAAAACTGCCGGCAGGCACGTACACCAGTGTGCCGATAGTCGGTGAGGTGTAGTTGCCGGTACTACCCCCGTTACCGTCTCCGCCGGCTGCTTCCTGCAATCCAACGCTCAAAATCAGAGATAGTAAAATCAATAGATTTCTTGCCTTCATACACCACTCCTTCCCTTCCGGCGCCAAGCCCGAACCCCTGTTTCGGTGCCCTGACGCCCGCCCCTGCAGTGCGGGGTGGCCACGTTATATTCCGGTCGTTCATCTGTTGGAAAGCAAAGCTGTATGAACCAGACTCTGTATATTTCATGAATAGAAATACCAGCACATAAACATTTTTGTCAACGAAATTTTGTATTTTCATTGTTCTTTTTTTATG
>RECN01000029.1 GCA_007694005.1 Spirochaetaceae bacterium | reverse complement strand
CGCTCGGCCCCCGCAATGAATCCGCGTGCCCGATCTGCTTCTACACGGAGGCTCGGGTCCACGCGAACGAGCATCTCCACTGCCTCCCGGGCCGCGGCAAACTCGCGCCTGGCCGTGTAGTCCTCGATCCGTTCCCGGAGGTCTCCGACAAGTCGCGACCGTTCGACGGCCACCCGATTCTGAAGCGTGAGCCCGGGACCGATCAGAAGTTCATGCGTCACGTGGAAACCGGAAACGACGAGGGCGATAATCAGTAGTCCCTTGATAAGATGCAGCCCGGAGTCAGGGGCTGCGAGATCGGCTCTCTCCAGAAGCAGGCCGGCCCAGATTGCCACCGCAAGCAGCGTCGCGTGGGGAACGAGCGCACCGAAATCACCTATGACACGTGTCGCGAGCCAGCGCACCACCTGAGACGAAATCAGATCGAGGGCGGGAATGCTGAATGCGGCCCACACGAAGACTCCGACCAGATACGAGACCAGGGTAAGCGACAGGATAAGAAGAAAGCGTCTGAGAGGACTATGCATGTATGCCGCCCCCGGCGTCACGTCCGTGCACAAGGTTTCGTATCCAGGCCGCTAATCCAAGCAGCGTTCCGGTCACTACGAGTACGACCGGTGCAAAAAAGGGCTCGACTGCAGGGGTGAAGACGCGTCGTGTCAGGTCGTGCGCAGCCAGATCGGCTGACAGCACACTCGCTGCCGGCAGCAGAGCGACTATCAGTATCCCGAACACGAAGTTCGGGAGGGGCCAGGTACCGCTGCGGGCGAAACGTCCTGCCCCGAACACAATCAGCCCGATACCGGAAACATGAATGAGATACAGAAGCAGCCCGCTGTCGAGGACCTGTTCGGTCTGCCGCAATAACGCAGTAAACGAATCGGAAAGGTATTCCAGGACGGTCGGGAGCGACAGAATCTCGAGAAAGCCGTCCGACGCATCGGAAAGACGCAGGGTCATCTCAAGATCAGGCAGTGATATCTGCTCGCGGAACGGATCAAGGGTCGCGTGTTCAACGAAGTGCATGGCTGGATCGCGCTCAGGGTCAAAGACAACGACGCCTCGCAGATGCAGTCCGTCGACATCAGAAACGAATATACTCCGCTCATGAAACGAAATGAGCGTTTGCGCACGCACGCGCAGCGCGAGAGCACCGTGTGGTACGGGCACGCCTTCGGTCGCCTGTCGTAATCCGATGCTTCCAAAGCCAATCAGAGCGAGCAGAATGGCGACTTTGAACAGAACAACAAGGGAGGATGATCCCCCGGCAGGGTTCCTGGTCGAAACCGAGTCAATAACAAAGGCAAATCCGGTTACCGGGACAAGGACAAGACGAACCGCGTGAAGCACGACTGCGGGAAACAGATCAAGAGGGATCCCGGCGTCGGGATGATAGGCACGACTTATCCTAAACACTGCTACGCCCCCACCGACGACCAGGAGCAGTGCCAGAAAGCGCAGTATGTACAATACGAGTGATCGGATTGCCGATTTCACAACAGTCGGATGGTAGCACGCTATCGTCGGTGTGGACAATCAAGCGTTGACGGTATATCACAGCGCCATCTCAGACTCAATAGATTGTTTTGACGCTGATTATCCCCAAGTTATCCACAATCGCACGCTGCCCTATGGAGGCGCGCGCGGTTCCGGTAAGAAAAAGATTCTGTCTACTTTTTCACACTACTTATGCTAAGATCGATATAACTATTTGTATTGGAAGCATTTAAAAGATTTTTGACAGATGGTAGCAGAAATCCCCGGTACAAAAGGCTTAAAATCTGTTAAGTCATAAACAAAAAAGCTCAGGTTATCCACAGGATATGCACAGCACTTGGTATTGACAGTTCAATCCTGATCCTCAGACTGCTCCACCCAGTCGACAAGTCTGTACCCGACACCTCGCTGAACCTCGATCGACGGGCCCGGCGAAGGAGCTGAAATCATGCGCATCTTCTTGCGGAGATTGGAAATATGCATATCAAGCGACCGCGACGAGGTCTGATGCGTGCGCAGAAGCCCCATCGCGAGCTCTTCGCGGGACACAAGCGAGCCCGCGCTTGAAACCAGCATTTCCAGGAGTCTGTACTCAACGGGGCGGAGCTCAACGGCGTGCCGTGCCGACCACATCATTGTAGCGTCGTAATGAATACCGTCGTTTTCCGGAGGGTCTGACAGAGTATCAGGAGCGTCCCGCCGGATGCGCAGATACAGCTCTTCGGCGTTCCAGGGTTCCTTCATGAAATCCCAGCAACCGAACAGGAAGGCCGGTGTGAGCAGATCTGCAGGGCCAAAAGCTATGATGCGTGTCGTCTGTTTGATTCGCGGCGATGCGCGCCCTATACGTACGAGCTGCTCGGCGGGGACGACACTCCAGTCGGCGTCGGGCAATGGTGCATCGGGGACAACGAGCAGATCAACGCCGGCGACGCGCTGGAAATAATACTCTACCTGCTCCCGTGTTTCTTTCCGATCAGAGAGAACGCAGAGTTTTGTTTCATGCTGATGTCTGTCCTGAACCTTACTCCTCGGCCCCATCGTTCATCTTCTTCTTCAGCTCTTCGAGAGGATCATCCTCTACGGATGACGAGCTGCCGGTATCTGTGGAATCACCGGTCGTTGTACCCTGACCGCTCTGTGTATTGTCTTCGAGTGACATGCGCTTCTTCAAGTCTTCAAGCATGCGATCCGTTCCGGCTGACCCCGATCCTTCGAGCTCTTTGAACCGGTCTTCGAGTTCGTCACCTCTGGATGACATGTCGGCGATTTCACCGGCCGCTGCAACTTCCGCTTCCAGCTGATCAACGCGGTGTGCCATTCGATCGAAGACCTCGAACGCACTGGAATTCGACATGCCGCTGACGGTCTGCTGTATCTTTTTCTGGGCGTCGGCGCGCTTTGACCGGGCGATGAGCAGATTCTTCTTCCTCTGAGCTTCGTCGATTTTCTGCTGCAGTCCGCGGAGCGACTCTTTCAGCTTTTCTACCGACTCGTGCTGCGCAGTCCATTGTTCTTCCAGCTGAGACGCGTAGGAATCATACTCCTGTTTCCGTACCAGCGCCTCGCGGGCGAGATCTTCCTTACCGGCCTTGAGCGCCATCATGGCTTTTCGTTCCCACTCAGCGGCCTGACTTCTGTTCTCGTTGACCTGTCGCTCCAGCTTCTTCTCGTCTGCAATTGCGGAGGCAACACTCTTCTTGCTCTCAATGAGCTGTTGATTCATGTCCACAATCAACTGATTCAGCATCTTCTCGGGATTCTCAGCCTTGCTGATCATGTCGTTGATATTGGATTTCACTACGCGGCGGAAACGATCAAAAAGACCCATAACTCTGCTCCTTCCCCTACGGCCGGTTACTGCCGAAAAACCGAGAGCGTCGGATAATGCTGTGCAAGCGACAACCCGATAGCATCCAGTGCACCCTGAAACTCTTCGTAATCGAGCGTACCTGTCTCAAAGGTCTCGACAAGAATAACGTCCGCCCCATCCAGTGCGTAGGCGCCGTAGACGAGATCGACGTTCAGGCGAAGAAGCTCTTCGAAGAGCTCGCATTTTCGCTCCGCCGGTACATCCATGACCTTTGTCCGTATCGTGACAAGACTATCCTCGGCGAACACAAAGACATTCCCCAGCCCCTTGTCATCGTCGTTGATAACCCAGACGTCCTCACCGGCCTCTTCATAGGTGAGTGCGAGATTGATCAGATATCCTTCGATTTTTGATTGCACGACCTGCTCCTGACTCAGTGAGATAATTACGGCTCCGGCGAACCATCAGCCCAAAAATACCTGCCCGGCGGCATCAATGGCAAGAATCGTCTTGCAGTTCGAGCAGCGAAATCTACCGGATTTTGACGCTTTCAGCTTTGTCGAACAGATAGGGCAGCGAAAGATCTTCGGAAAAACACTCGTCTCGACCGTTTTTCCACCCGCCGAGAAGAACTGCACGGCATCGTCCATATTGTCCTTGATCTGAAAGAACTGAGAAAAGCCGAGCAGCTGAAACACCTCGTACACCTTGGGTTGTATTTCGAGGAGAACGAGATCTCCTCCCCGCGGTTTTACTGCCTTCAGAAACGCAGTGAACGAGCCAATTCCCGTACTGGAGACGTAATTCAATCCCCCGCAATGAAATATCAGGCGAGGAAACCCGGCTTCGATCGCCCGGTTCACCCGTTTCTGAAAGAAATTGGAGTTATACGTGTCGATATACCCGTTCAAAAAGAGTATGAGGCATCCATCAGCTTCCTCTACTTTCTGGAGGTTGATCTTGAGGCTCTCATCTTTTTCTTCGTCAAAACCGGGAACAATATCGTTATTACTCATTCAGTACCTTCTGAAGAACGGCTCACAAACGCCGGTGCTATTTTTACAGTATACGTGAGGCTGACACTTTCCTGCCACATAGTAGTGCTGAGACCTGTCTTTGTCAAATCTTGCTGACAACTTGCATTGCATTACACGAGGCCATCCGAAGCGTTGATCGTAGCCCCGTTAACGGCCGAAATACCGCACAAATGGTACACAAGACTACCGATGTCATGCACATCTGTCAGACGACCCGTCGGACTCTGCCGTCGACACGCATCTTTAGCATCCTCGTTGAGGTACTCAGTGTCAACGTATCCCGGACAGACGACGTTGCATGTCACCCCTGACGAGGCGTGAGACCGTGCAACCGACCTCGCGAGGACCGACAAGCCGCCTTTCGCTGCCGAATACGCCGGAGCCTGCCTCGAGGGTCGGCGCTCGTCCCCCGCGGAGGCGCCGAACAGCACAATACGCCCGAACCCTTCGGACCGCATGAACGGTAAACAACGCTCAACGAGGATGCCCGGCATGGCAAGGTTCATCGACACCATTCGCGTCCAGACGTCGTTTTCATTGCCACGGCCGAAGCTGCTCCAGATAATCGGGCCATGGGCCACGACGAGTATATGAACGTCGGTATACGCGTCGAAGACCTCCAGATCGGCAGTATTTTCGAGAGCTGCGAGCACCGTCGTCGGTCTTGATCCGGTCTCCCGGGCCAGCCGGTCAGCGAGGTCATCGAGCCGGCCCCTGTCGTGTCCACCGTGTATGACGGTCTGCGCGCCCGCCCGGTGAAGCACAGACGATACCGCTGCACCGATTCCACCGGAGCCTCCTACGATCAATGCCCGACGACCGTCGATGTTCAATGTATCCACAGGAGAAACAGTGCCGGGCAGAGACGCGTCTGTCAAATGGCGCTGGGAACGCAGGACACGAACTGCTATACTTCGACGACCTGGCAGGTGTAGTGGCGTGCCCAAGGGAGGTTGCGATGCGAATCATACGGATGTCTCTAACGATCATTGCGGTCCTGTTCGTGAGTCTTTTACCGGTGCATGGACAGGCTGATGGATCACTGCTTGATGACGTGTTGAACTTCGATGTTACGGTACGGGTCCTGTACGAACAGGCTCAGCGCATGCCAGTCGGCCCCGTTGAATCGGACGACTGGTATATTCTTGATGGACACGTCGCCGCCGTATCCGTACTCCCCACAGATGACGGTAGCTACCTCGCGGAAATCGAGCTGGTAACCGGATCCTGGGACGGACTTCGCCGGGTTAACCTCCACCGGGTCATTGTCATTGCCACCGAAGACTTTGAAGACCGCATTTCGGCCAGACCTGTCGCTCAGCCGGGTCCCGGGCTGATTGTTGCCGGAATCGACATCCTCGTCGCCGGTCGGGTGACCGAGATCCGCCGGGAATCAACCGGTCGTCGGGTTCCCGTTGTACGCGCGGAGCGCATCCGGACCCGTCGATAACGCGAACCGGGAAACGGATACACGCAGGGCCTGCCGGATTGCTTCATCGCCCAGACAGTCTGTATCGGACAGAACGGCGGCACGCACAATCAGATTACGGAGTTCCCGGACGTTACCCGGATACGGAAGTTTTCGAAGGACCTTCAGGGCAGCCGGCGAGAGTGTTTTCGCCTGCCCGGGAAAGACTTCGGCGAAGATCTGGCCCGACAGCGCGACGACATCTTCAGGCCGGTCTCTCAGGGGCGGTACCGTGACAGACAGGACATCGAGCCGGAAGAGAAGATCGAGTCTGAAGGAACCGTGTCGAACTGCCGCCGACAGATCCCTGTTTGTCGCCGCAACTATCCGGACATTTACAGACTCCGCATGGTCCGCGCCAACAGGGCGTACCATGCCTGTTTCGAGGACGCGGAGCAGAGAGACCTGCCCGGCAGGTGAAAGCTCACCGATCTCATCGAGAAAGAGCGTGCCTCCCGATGCACTGTGAAACGCACCTTTTCTGGGTCGGGCTCCCGTGAACGCCCCTGAAACGACTCCAAACATGTCGGATTCAAGCAGCCCCCCGGGAATGGCACCACAGTTACGCGCAATAAAGGGGCCCGCCGATCTCCCGGATACCTCGTGTATGGCGTGTGCCACAAGCTCCTTGCCGCTTCCGCTCTCACCGTTAATCAGGACAGGGGCTTCCGTACGGGCATACCTGACGATCTGACCGGAGAGCATCTTCATTGCGGGTGACGGATACAGGCTCAAGGCGTGCAATCCGTTTTCAGGCTGAAGCACGGAAGGCTCGTGTGTGCGCCCGAGTAGGCGAAGGGTGTTCTGTATCGACTCGAGAACACGTCGCCGCGTAACCGGCTTTGCAATGTAATCCACGGCGCCTTTCTGGAAAAGCAGTACGATCTCCGACAGTTCACGACTCGCACCAACCACAATGCAGGGGATCCCTGCGCAACCGCAGACTGACAGATGGCACTCGAGAAGCATGGAGCCTATTGACGTATCGACAATCCGCACGAGTTCGTGTTCAAGCAGATCGCAGGGTGCTGACGCGTCGGGAAACACGAGCTCGTACAAGGGGAGAACCGCAGATATCGTCGATCTCAGGGACCTGCTTTGTGTGACAAGCACTATGCGGTTCATTCAGAAGATTATATTGTTGTAATTTTTACCGCGCAACATATATTTTCGTTTTGATCGTGAAAGCATGCGGCTTGCCGTCGACAGAACAACTGCTCATAATGGAAGGGTGCTGACGATAGACACGATCCTGCGCTTTCTAAAACCCGAAAATGCACGGGCGTTCCTTTTCTGGCTGCTTCCGGTCTCAATGATTCTTCTGATAGACGCGTATACGATCATCCTCGCGAGCGAACAGTTCGGAGCGTACATGGTTCTTGCGGTCAGCGCGACGGTGACACTGCTTGGAGTGCTGATATCAATCCTGTCGATACGACGTCATCAACGGCGCCTTCGAAGGGCAGTCTTTCTCTCCGCGCACCCGAACAGCATGTACCGGATTATCGGAGCCTCGTTTGTCTCGGGCCTGCTGTTTCTGGGTCCCGGTGCGGTCAGCGCGCTGCTGGGAGCTCTCTGCCTGCTACCGGTCTTTCGACTTATCCCCGGGTATATCGTCACGAAAAGGTTTGAGGATTACCTCGGGCACGTATACGAGTATCTCAAAATGGAACACGTGCAAAGCGGTTCAGCGTTTTCGGATACGGTGATACAACAGGACGAGCCCGAACCACAGATAGACAGGCAGCCGGAGCATCCGCCAGGGATGGGTGAGCAGGACTGAAATGCGGTCTGTACCTCGCAGAAAGGCCTGACGGGTCGGCTTCCGTTTACGATCGCTGAAAATATCGAATACTTCGGTGCTCCAGACGCATATTCCCGGGTTGAACAGTTTGCGATGGGTAAACACCCAGAGATCCTTCCCGGAGATTCCAGGTCCAACGAGCAGCAGATCCGGTGCAGACTTCTTGATCGCGGTTGTGATGTTCAGTTCGTATTCTTTGGGATAATAACCGGTATACCGACCGACGACACGAATACCGGGAAAGGTCAGCTTGATGCCTTCCTCGACGCGATGCAGATGGGTCTTGTCGCCTCCGAGGATGTACACGGAGCGGTTTCGCTGCTCCAGAGCGCTGAGCATTCGGATCACGAACTCAAAGGGCATGTGTCTGCTCAGAGGACGGCGCCTGAGAAAACCGGCACTCCGCTTGATACCGCGAGATACCGGCACCGACAGACTCGATTCCCGGACACACTGCCGAAACTGCGGACTTCGTCGTGCGCGCATGAGATCCCATGTCCGCAGGAATACGATCTGATGATAGGTATCAGATGCCAGCATGGCGTCCACCGCCTCCGGGATAGCCTCTTCGGTAAAAATATCGACCGGAATGCCGGCAATATCGGTACGCTCAACACCCGGCAGTACTACTTCAGCATCCACGACGTTTGCTCCATGACAATGGTCCGTATTGCGGCTACTGCATACAGTGCCGCTGTTTCGGTCCGAAGAACCTGTGATCCAAGATATACCGGTCGGAACGCCTTTGCATCAAGTATCTCTAACTCACGATGACTCAGGCCGCCTTCCGGTCCTACCACCAGCTCGATGTTGCGGGGCAGATGGGCAAGATACCGATGGAGCGTCTGCTGTTCAAGAGGTTCATGATGAAGGAAGAGCCGCAGGGTGTCGTCGGACACGCGATCACTCAACTGATCCATGGTCACGGGCTCGTGTATCTGTACGGGAGTCGGGCTTCCACTCTGTTGCACGGCTTCCCGCGCGACCCGTCTCCAACGCTCAAGCTTGACATCAAGATTCATCGCTTCGACCCGAATAACAGAGAACTCACTTTCAACGGGTACGACGGCTGCCACTCCGGCTTCGGTACATTTCCTGATCACCTCGTCGAGTTTCCGCCCCTTTGGCAGACACTGATACAGGGTGATCCGGGGCGCGTCCTGTTCAGGTTCGCCACGCGGAATCACCCGCACTTCAAGGTAGTTCTCACCGGCTATCTCTACCGTGCAGTGATAGTGACGTCCGTCAGGATCAACGGCCGGAAAGGAATCCTCACGACGGAGACGCAATACCGTGGACAGGTAGTGGAAACTATTGTCGGACAACCGCATCAGACCTTCGTCAGGTGGCTGATGCGGCAGAACAAACTGACGCATTACACGGAGGTCGCCGGACTATCGAACCGAAACCGGTCCGCGCCTGAGAACTCTCAGGGCTTCCTCGAGCATAACGTCAAAATCCAGATCGTATATAATCGCCTGGTTTTCCGCCCTCGCCAGTTCCTCGGTAACAAAACGTCGCACGAATCGCTCGGGCACACCGAACTCACCAGCGAGATCGCTCACAAAACTGCTGATTTGCTGCTCTGCAGGTGATCGGTGCTGCTCAACAAAACGCTCCACCCGGCGACTACCGAGCATCTCGGCGTAGTTCGCCCGTTCGTCGTCGGTCATGGTTGCGGGTCCGATCTCAACATCCGGATCAACCCCGCGCTCATCGATGTATGCACCACTCGGGGTGTAATAACGGCTCAGCGTGAGCCGGAAACCTCCGGGAATAGCACCGGCTGTCTGAACCTGCTGGACCGACCCTTTACCGAAGGTGCGCAGGCCGACAAGCTGTGCGCGACCCGAATCCTGAAGCGCTCCTGCCAGGATCTCGGCGCCCGACGCGGAAGCACCGTCCACGAGTGCGACCATGGGGACATCCCTGCCAAGGAGGGTCGTGGCACTCCTCGCGCGGAACTCCGTGCTTTCCCGCGGAATTCGGCTTGTCGTTCCGACTATGATGCCGTCGCTGATAAAGAGATCGGCTGCATCCACAGCCGCCCGTAGCAGGCCACCGCTGTTTCCCCGGAGGTCAAGGATGATTCCTTCAACTCCCTCGGCGATAAACTCCTGCAGTGCGTCTCTCATGCGAGGGACCGTGAACGGAGTAAAGCTCTGCACGCGCATATAGCCTACCCCGTCCTGCATCATTTCAGCTCGTACGGTCGGGACTTCCACACGCGCCCTGGTAAGCTCGTAGGTCTCCAGGCGATTACCGGCACGACGCACGACGAGCTCAACAGTGGTTCCCTCGACCCCTCGAAGGCGGTTGGCAACTTCTTCGGTCGATAGACCCTGAGCACTTACGCCGTCAATTTCGTAGATCTCGTCGCCAATCCGAACACCGGCCCGAAACGCCGGCGTACCGGGTATGGGCTCGACGACTTCGACAAAACCGTCTTCATCGTCGTCGGTACGCGATATATACATGCCGACTCCACCGAAGGCGCCAGTTGTGACGTCGGAAAGGCTTTCCATTTCGCGGGGCGGAAGAAAGGCAGAGTACCGGTCATCCAGACTCTGAAACATACCGCGCATGGCACCCTGAATGAGTACGTCGGGATCCACTTCTTCGACGAAGTTTCGCTCTATGTAACTGAAAACACTCTCAAAACTGGAAAAGAGCGCCGCGCGATCCGAGTTGTTCGACTGTGCCAGAACAGTCGGGGCAAAAAGCATGACGACAACCAGTCCAATCAGCACCGTCGATACGCCTGCCCAGATTAGCCGCTCAGTCTTTCGGTTCATATTTCGTTCTTCCTTCATGCACAACCTCGTCTTTAATATAGTACTAGACCACTGTAGAAACTACCACCCGACATCTTCGACCGCCGCCGCCGACTTGACCGCCCCAGCTACCGGCCCGTACACTCCGTGATATATATGAAACCGGTCTCGCTGCTCTTTTTTAGCGCTGCTGTCTGGGAATGCATCCGATTCAGCCTGGTACTTGCCTACCTCTTCACGATCGGGATGCTGCCCTCCAGCCGCGCGTTGCTTGTATGGTTCTCATCGCCACAACTTATCCTTGCTGCAGCCTTCGTCCTTATCGGGGTGAGTCCGCAGCGATACGGTACGTACCGGGCAATTATTGTACTCGGGAAAGGTCTTTCGGTGCTCGCAGGTACAATTGCCCTGGGGGTAACCGCACGGTCCGCGATTGACTTCCCCGTTGAACAGTCGTCCCCGCTCATGATTGCGGTGATAATCGGCGTAGATATCCTGGTGCTCGCTGCTTTCATAATCACGACCTGGAGTCACAACGAGAAACAGGAGCCTGCAGCACAGACGGAGGCAGCACAATGCGAGTGATTCCGATCGCGAGCGGAAAAGGAGGCGTCGGTAAGTCGCTTCTGGCCGCAAATCTCGCAATTGCCCTCGCGAAAAACGACCGCTCAGTGACGCTTGTAGACCTCGATCTCGGCGGTTCAAATCTGCATCTGGTACTCGGAGAAACCATGTCCTACGGGGGAGACGGACCGGCAGGCATAGGAAGCCTCATCGCGGACTCTTCGTGTACCGTGAACGATATCGGTCGACCTACCGAATACGAGGGGCTGACCTTTATCGCCGGTGACGGAGAAACGCCCGGCCTCGCCAACCTCCAGAGCTCCGCCAAACGCCGTATCATCCGTCAGCTCGGACAGGCGGAAAGCGACTACATGATTCTTGACCTTGGTGCCGGAACGAGTTATAACACGCTCGATTTCTTCCTGATGACATCCCAGGGTCTGGTCGTGACAACACCGACTCCCACATCGACCGTGAACGCCTATCTTTTTCTCAAGAACGCGGTGTTTCGAATCATGCAGAATGCAATGCCACGAAAAAGCCCCGGCGGACAACTTGTGGAGTCTCTGCGCTCCGAGCCGACCGGCATGCGGGGAACGTATATCCCCCGCCTGCTTGATGAACTCAAAAAGACTGATCCGGACAGCCACGGACGGTGCCTCGAACAGCTTTCACGATTTCGCCCGCGCCTGGTCATGAACATGCTTGAGGATCCGAAAGACTCTGAAAAAGCTGGCAGACTCCGACGTTCCTGCCGTCAGTATCTCGGCCTTGAACTCGAACACCTCGGAATCATGTACCGCGACGATCTGCAGGACGTCGCGTTGAGTTCGCGCCTGCCTATCATCCATTACAAGCCACAATCTGTCCTCTCACAGGCCGTATACCGCATTGCAGACAAGCTCATCTCTACGGAAACAGACGATGCGGAGAGTTTCAATCTTGCAGGCGCCGAGGAGAGCTACCAGGAAGCATCGATGGAGGCCGAGTCCGACTTCGCAGCACGAACCGACTATGTTGAGGACCTGCTTCATACCGGAGCTCTCAGCACCGGCGATCTGATCGAAACGGTCAAAATGCAGCAGATAGAGCTGAACCAGATGCGAAAGGAAAACAATCTGTTGAAGGCAAAGCTGGTTCGCGCGATAAAACAGGGGTACACTCTGTGAGCGACGCAATCGTACCAGGCCCGGACCGAAACAGTGGAAGCAGATAAAAAACCAGCTCAAAACGACCGTATGCAAATAATTGTCGACGATTCACAGCTCGAAGCGAGGGTGACCATAGCCTCGGACGCTGGCGGTGTTCCGGACGCCGAGACGGTCCTGAAACAGGCGGCTGAAGCAGGTATCTCTCACGGCATCCTTAACGATGACCTCCCCGGGCTTCTCGAGCAGGCCCGCAGCGCGCAGGAAACGGAAATCCTGATCGCACGCGGCACACAGCCCGAGGAGCCGGTGGCAGATCGCTTCGAGCTGAACGAAGAACTGACCCTGCCCGAGAAACTGTCGGAACAGGCCGCCGAACTGTCAAAGGCGGCAGGCTCTCCGCAACCGTATCGCGAGATCACCCGAACCGAGAAGCGGACACGCAAGATCGAAAAAAAGGCCGGAATACCCTTTGCGAAGGCACGCGAGGAATGGGAAGAATACACCGAGAACGTCGTCGAACGAGAACGTGTGTACGTGGACACCCAGGTTCTCAGGACGGTTTTTGCCCCGGCTGACTGTGCCGTCGGTACGATCACTCCCGCGAAACCGGGGAGTCCCGGCCGGACCGTACTCGGGAAGGCCATTCCCCCGCAGCAGCTCGCCGACCCCGGTTTTTATCTTGGCGATTACCTGAAGAAGCACAATAACGAGGTGCGCTCGGAGTATTCGGGCTTTCTCAGAGTTGGTGCCAACTGGGCCGATCTTGTCCCCTTTGACAGGCACAGCTGGACCGTCTCGGTCTCCGAAAACAGACGGCAGTGTACGCTCAGCTATCGTCCGGGCGACGATCGCGACAGTCGACCGGCCGCTTCGGAGGTACGGAGCGCAGCGATCGAACAGGGATTCCCTGCGGAAAAACTACGCGCAGAAGATGCCATACAACACATGATCGATGAAGCGGTACGAAACTCGCGACCCCTGGATGCCGTATCCATCACCGACGACAGCGACGCAGAGGTAAGACTCGTCGTAAGCGAAGACAAACTCAAGGCGCTTCTGACTGTGCGAAAGCCTCACGGAAACGGTGAGCCCCTGAATCTCAAGGACATAGGGGCCGCCATCACTGCTGCCGGGCTGCAGTCAGTCGATAGAGAACGAATTCGCAAGGACGTCGGAGAGTTCTACAAGAGCGATGCAACCGAGCTCGTTGACTACGTGGTCGCGGAGGGCACGCCCCCTGAGGCCGGACCCGATACCACGGTCGATTTCTCCCTCCGGTATCTCGACGACGAGACGGTGGAACAGATCCGCGAACGCCTGCGCGCCGACACGGCCGCCGCGGGTGACGGTGCGGGCATGGATGAGTTCGGTCCCGACGAGATCGAGCAGATGGCGCTGGTCGACGAGGAGCAGCGGATTCTGACGATCGCGCCCGCCATGCCCGGTAGATCCGGCGTGGATGTCTTCGGAAACCCTGTCCCCGGGAGCGCCGGCACCGAGCCCGATATACGCATCTTCGGGCGCATCGAACGCCGCGATACCTTCATAATCGCGACCGAATCGGGCCTTCTGGACAAGCACCGCGACGGGGATACGATCTATCTGCGCGTTCGCCCGCACCAGGACGCCGATGCGGCGGTCCATATCGCCAAAGATGAAATGACTGCCTTCGTGCACGTGAAACCGCATCACGGGACCGGCCAGGTTCTGAGTGCCGATCTCGTCCGAAAGAGCATGGACGATGCGGGGGTGACCCACGGCATTTCCGAGGAAGGCATCAGCGCCGCCGTCGAGGCTGATCGTACCGGAGACGCCCGCTCGGTGCTGGTTGCCTGCGGGACGCCTGCGACGAAAGCAGGCACCCCCGCGGCGCAGCTTCTTGTGGAACTCCCGACCGCCGAGGAAACAGAACGACGATCGAGCGAAAAGAACAGCAGTCGCGGCGTTCGCCGAGGCCAGCCTATCGCGAAAGTAATGCGGAACCCCGGTGAGACCGTAAACGGGGTCACCGTTACGGGAATCCCGCGGCCAGCGCGGGACATACAGGCTCGCGTCGTTCACGCGGGCGAAAACGTCGAGATTCGCGAAGGCGACGGTTCTATTACACTCCTGGCCACCCGGGACGGTGAACTGATTATTCGCGACGATACTGTCCACGTACTCGTCGACCTGCGTATTTCCGGCGATGTCGACCAGAAAACCGGCAGGATTAACTTTCCCGGCATCGTGACAATACAGGGCAGCGTTCGCAGCGGCCTGGTCGTACTCGCAGGATCTGACGTCAAGATAGGCGGTAACGTTGAAGTTGCCCTCGTCAGCGCCGGTGGAGCGCTCCACGTCGACGGCGGCGTCAAGGGTGGAGGGAAGGCAGTACTTCGCTCCGCCGGTACCCTGCAATGCGGCTTTCTCGAACACACGAGAGTACTCGCGGTCGGTCGCATACAGATAGAAAGCGGCGCCGTTCAGTGCAGCATCAAATGCAACGACGAAGTTCACTGCAGCAGCCGCAACTCGCGCATCGCAGGCGGGGTCGTGCAGGCACGACGCGGGCTGACGGTCGCAAATCTGGGCTCCGAAAAAGGTGTAAAAACCCTGGTCAGTTTCGGTCAGGATTATCTCGTCGAGGATCAGATCGCACAGCTCGAAAAGGCAATACAGAAAGC
>RECN01000015.1 GCA_007694005.1 Spirochaetaceae bacterium | reverse complement strand
ACGCTGGCGACGGGCTCGACTCAGCCGACCGGCTGCTCACGGGCGGCGATGCCCCGAGTGAGCCGACCTTCGCTGTCGCCTATCTTCCGGGGACCGAGCTTGTGGTTGATGATGCGCCAAAGACGATGCAGCCGGGTGAGGTCTACCGCTCCTGGGCAGAGCGCATTGGCCGCATGACCATAGACACGCCCGGGCTTTAGCTCGGGCGCAGCTCGTCTGCAAGCGCGCGAAACCCGTCGCGGAAGCCCACGTCGGGTGGCAGGCTGTTGTGATCTCCGCCGGGTTGTATGTACAAGCGCTTCCAGGCTGCAGTGCTTGACTCGTACAGGAGCTCGGCCATGGCAGATGGGGTCACAAAGTCCTCTTCTCCCACGGCGAAGAGGCTCGGCCCCTGAAACCTGCTGACCCGGGGAATGTTGTCCAGCCCTGCGAGCTCCTCAGCGACCTCCAGATTAACAAGTCTGCGCACCAGTCCGGGAACCGCATTCCGCAGCCAGTGGTCTGTGTTCGTCGCGGGCGATTCGAGCACGATCGCATCAAGCCCCCGTTCCTCTGCGGCAAAGGCCGCGACAAAGCTTCCTATGGAGTGCCCGTGCGCGATCATGGGGCCGCGCGCACCGAGGACGTCGCGGGTAAAGTCAACGGCGGTCAGCGCATCCGCTTTCATGAGCGAAAGCGTCGCCTCGCCATCGCTCAGGCCGTAGCCGCGGTAATCCCAGATAAACACATCCACGTCGGCCGCGGCGTACAGCTCCAGGAACTGAATCGAGTGGACCAGATAGAAGCCGTTTCCGCCGAAAAACACGACCGTGATCCGTTCGCCATCACCCTCGCCCTCCCGGTCGATCCGTGACACGAACCAGCCGTTGAGCAGGGTGCCATCATCAGCTTCAAAGAAATGCTCTTCAAGTGTGTATCCTTCGAGGCCGAGCCTGTCGAAGGTTTCCGGGGTCACCGAGCGCTTGGGCTGAAGCAGAATCGCTTCGTTAACCGGTATCGTGGTGCACGAGACGAACACGAGAACGAGTGCAGGTATGAGCATTTTCATGGAGTGATGAAGATACGCACGCGGGAGCGCTGCGGGCAACGCAGGTCGTGAATGTGCTCCCGAAAAGAATCAGTTCCGCTCGATGCGGTAGGCCTCGCGGCAGGTGTCTTCGGTGATCCATGCCCGCTCGCTTTCGGATAGTGGCGCAAGCGATTCAAGGGTCGCGTGCATTACATCCTGATACGTTGCAGCCAGCGTGCAGACGGGCCAGTCGGACCCGATCATGAGGCGGCGAGCTCCGAAAGCTTCGAGGCAGACCTCGATATAGGGCTTCAGATCTGCGGGCTTCCACGCGCTCCAGTCGGCTTCGGTGACCATTCCCGAAAGCTTGCAATACACATTCGGACGGCGCGCGAGCTCGATCATGCTCCTTCGCCAGGGTTCCATTTCACCGCTCGAGATCGCCGGCTTGCCGATGTGATCGACAATGAATCTCTGATCCGGCAGGCTGTCGACAAGCCGTATGGCAGCGGGTATATACGGCGGCTTCAGGAGCAGATCGTACGAGAGATCGAGTGTTCCAAGCAGCTTCACTGCGTTCCGGTGAACAGGACTGTCGGCGTAGTCTGTGTCCGGCATATCGTGTATGAGCTCCCGGAAGCCTTTCAGCGCAGGATTTGCCGATAGACGCTCAAGCTGTTCGGCCAGATCGCGTGCCGTGCAGTCGAGCCAGCCCACGACACCGAGTATCCACGAATGGCGGCTCGCGAGATCGAGGAGGTAGTCTGTTTCACGGTTCATCTGACGCGCCTGAACGGCGATGGACCCCTGTACGCCGGTGTCATCCATGAGGGGCATGAAACGATCGGGGCCGTGATCCTGCTTCAACACCGCCATGGTTTCGTCCATCCAGACGTAATCGTGATCGTTGTAGATCCAGAAATGCTGATGTGCGTCTATCATGCTAATACTCCCACTGCAGATTCATGACCGGTTCAAGCAACTCCTGTATCTCGGCGACCAGACCATAGTCGACGGGCTGTGAATACCACTCGAGGTTTTTCTGCAATGACGCAGTCCTGGCGGTACTGAACATGCATGTCGGAAAGAGTTCACTCTGCGTGGAAAACTGCAGGGCGACTTTCTGAAGCGAGGTGCCGTGTTCCCTGCAACGCTCCGCAGCACGCGCGAAGATCAAGCGCTGTTCCCGGGAAGCCGGGTGCCATGCAGCAGGTCCGCGGTCGGTGAGCAGGCCACTCGCAAACGGTGAGGCGTTCACAATACCGACCTCCCGTTGACGACACAGCGGCAGGAGTTCCAGCGCGCGAATGTCGTTCAGACAGTAATGGTTATGAAGCAGCAGGACTTCAAGGTCTGCCTCGAGAAGCGCGCGTTTCCAGAGATCCATAGCGTAGATCCCCGCTCCTGTTGCTCCGATTCGCCCGGCGTTTTTCAACTCAACGAGGGTGTTAAACCCCTCCGAAAGCGCGGCATCAGCGTGCCGCTGTCCATAGCGTAGATCCCCGCTCCTGTTGCTCCGATTCGCCCGGCGTTTTTCAACTCCACGAGGGTGTTAAACCCCTCCGAAAGCGCGGCATCTGCGTGCCGCTGCCCATCGTAGTCAAAGTCGTGGAGATAGACGATGTCGAGGTAATCGACCCCGAGACGTTCCATGCTCTCGTCTATTGAGCGACGTATGCGATCGCGGGAGTAGTCAAAGGAATCCGAGCCATAGGTTCCCGGTTCCGTATACTTCCCTACTTTGGTCGAAAGGATGTAGCGGCTCCGGTTGACGCCGTTCAGCGCCGCTCCGAGGAAGCTTTCCGCCTGTGTCGCCCCGTAGGCGGGCGATACGTCGAAATAGTTGATACCGGCGTCGAGTGCTGCGTGCACCGTGTCGAGAGCTTCCTTCTTGTCGACGTCGTGGAAGACGCCTCCGAGTGAGGAGGCACCGAAACTGATCTCCGAAACCTGTAGTCCGGACCGACCGAGTGTGTTCTTTTTCATTGTCTGTATTCTCTGTTTACACTATAGCCCTCACGTCAGCTTTCGGATACTGCAGCTTCCCCCGG
>RECN01000050.1 GCA_007694005.1 Spirochaetaceae bacterium | reverse complement strand
CTGCACCGTAATGCCGGTCTGCGCGTCGCCTGCGAGAATTGCTGCCGGTATGGGCGCAGGGCCACGGTACTTCGGCAGAAGACTCGGATGCAGGTTGATGCCGCCCCGGGGAAAGAGCGAGAGAAACCGGGGGCCGAATATGCGTCCGTAGGCGACACAGACGAGCAGATCAGGCTCCACCCTGCTGACTGCCGCCCGGGCTTCTGCATTGAGCCGCTGCGGTTTCAGTACCGGGATACCCCGCGCTTCGGCTTCCTGTGCGACCGGGCTCGGTGTCAGCCGCTTCCCGCGTCCCGAAGGCCGGTTCGGCGCCGTGAGAACGGCCACGACCTGCCCATACAGAGCGAGTTTTCTGAGGGTCGGTACGGCAAAATCAGGAGTTCCAGCAAACAGAAGGCGCATCCCTCAGGCGTCCTTCTGTCGGGCTTTTTCGTAGCGGTCAAGAAGTCGTCGCTGTCTCCCCGCCCGAAGGTGATCAAAGAAGAGCACGCCGTTCAGATGGTCGAGTTCGTGCATGATCACCCGTGCGAGCATACCGTCCGCTTCAAGGGTGAATGGTCTTCCCTGCTCATCCCAGGCAGATACGGTGCAGGCATCGCTCCGCTTTACATCGGAGTAGATCCCGGGGATGCTCAGACAGCCCTCCTCGATGGTATTCTGCCGGTCACTGGTGGCAGTAATTTCAGGGTTGATGAAAATCCGAGGGTCGTCACCGCCGACCTCTGTTACGAATATGCGGGCAAGGCGCCCGACCTGAACCGCGGCAAGGCCTATGCCGTGCTCTTCGCGCATGGCATCGACCATCTCGCGTGCGAAGCCGGCGATGCTTCCGTCGATGTCTTTTACCGGCTCGGACTGCTTTCGCAGGAGCTCGTCGGGGTGATACACAAGGTTTAACATATCAGCACAGATTATAGGCAGGCGACTCAAAGCAAGGCAACGGGGTCAACGTCGACTTCCCGGTATACCGTCGGCGACGCGGGAACACGCGACAGAAGAACACCCACGCGGTGGTGGGTCTCGTCAAACGTCCGGGTGCGAAACAGGATATGACGGCGATACGAGCCGTTGATGATAGACAGGGGACACTCGCTCGGCCCGAGCATCTCGGCTCCTGACCCGACGGTGCGCTCGGCCTCCCGGGCAAAAGCCTCGGCATCCTGCCGTACCTTGTCGGCCTTCTTGCCCCGAAACACGATGCGAATCAGCCGGGAAAACGGAGGGAAGCCGAGAAGCTTCCGTTCGACGAGTTCCGCCCGATACCAGCCTTCGGAATCGCCCTGAACCGCTGCTTTGACTGCGCTGTGCTGCGGATGGTAGGTCTGCACGAGCACAACACCATCCGGCAGGTAGCGCCCCGCACGCCCTGCCACCTGGGTGATCAGACTGAAGGTCCGCTCGGCAGCCCGAAAGTCCGGCATGGACAGCCCGACGTCGGCGAGGACTATCCCTACAAGGCCGACTTTGGGAAAGTTCAGGCCTTTTGCGACCATCTGTGTACCGAGCAGCAGGTCATAGTCTCCCGCGTGAAAGCTGTCGAGTACTTCCTTGAGGACGTGCTTTTTCGCGACTACATCGGTATCGAGTCGGGCAACCCTCAAGTCGGGAAAGTGCGACCGGACATCATCTTCGACCTGCTCTGTCCCGAAGCCACCATAACCGACATCGAGGCTTCCACACTCGGGGCACACGTGCATGGGCTGCGTATTGTATCCACAGTAGTGACAGATCATGCGGTTTCTTGATTTGTGGTAGGTCATGCCGACCGAGCAGCGCCGGCAGGTCATCTGATATCCGCACGATCGACAATGAAAAAAGTGGGAGAATCCCCTGCGGTTCAGGAACAGGATGGTCTGTCGCCCGGCACTGTGTGTTTCGCGTATAGCTGTCCGAAGCTGCGGTGACAGAATTGCTTTTGAGTCTTTCAGGTCGATGATGGAGATCGCGGGGGGTGCACCTCCAGCCAGCCGACGGGTCAGACGCAGGCGGTGAAAATGCGGCGGGGTGCCCTGTGTCATAAGCTGCATTGCCTCAACACTCGGTGTCGCACTTCCAAGAACGAGCCTGGCGCCGTGCCGGCGGGCCCGGTACATGGCGACCTGTCGGGCGTGGTAGCGCGGGGTTGATCCACTCTTGTAACTGCCTTCGTGCTCCTCATCCACAATGAACAGACCGGGATCACGGACCGGAGCGAAGACCGCGCTGCGCGCGCCGAGAGCAAAACGTGCCTCACCGCTGCGCAGCCGCTGCCACTGCGAGAGACGTTCGCTCGGGGTCAGGCGGGAGTGAAGAATCGCTACCTGATTCTCGAATCGTCTTCGAACCAGCGCTTCAAGCTGATGCGTCAGCGCGATCTCCGGCACCAGATACACGACACTCCGTCCTTCGGCGAGCGTGTGCTCGGCAGCTCGAAGGAAAACCTCCGTTTTTCCGCTTCCCGTCACGCCATCAACATAGAATCGACCGTCTCGATCCGAACAGATCTGCGAAATGGCGTGTGACTGCTCATCGCTCAGATCTATCGTCACGTCGCTTCCTGGATCATCACCGAGGCCGGCGAGCACCGGCTCCTTCTCCCTGCGTCCGCCTGGAAGCATTGCACTCAGTGCTTCTCCGGTACTGCACAGGTACAGGCGGCTTATCCAGGCGGCCAGATCGATCTGCTCGTCGGCAAAAAGAGGAAGCGCATCGATGACTCTCTGTATGTCCCTGATATCGCTTCGCGACGGTGTGTCGCACACGGCCACCACAAATCCGGTCAGGGTACGCCGCCCGAAAGGGGCAATCACGCGCACACCGACGGGACACGTCATACCTGCAGGCACCGCGTAGGTGAAGGGGCCTTCGACTGGAACGGAGAAGACCACATCGACAAAGCCGGTGGCGTGTTCGGTCATGCCGCGGTCAGCTCCGGTCACAGATTGCACGCAGCCGTTTGAGATCTTCCCATACAGGGCGCTTCAAGGTTTCGTTCCGCAGAACGGCGCTGGGGTGATACGTCGCGACCACCGGTACACCACGGTACTGAAAGGTCTGCTTCCGGATCTCTCCCATACTTGCATCCACTCCGCAGACGACGCGGCTGGAAATGCGGCCCACCGACAGAATAACCCGGGGCCGAACGAGCGCGATCTGTCGTTCGAGGTAGGGGATGCACGCGGCACGCTCATCCGGCAAAGGATCCCGATTCTGCGGTGGCCTGCACTTTACGATGTTTGTGATGTAGGCGTTGGTTTCGCGGGAGAGATCTATTGCTTCGAGCCATTTATCGAGAAAGCTACCGGCACGGCCCACGAAGGGCTCACCGGTGCGGTCTTCATCGGCGCCGGGACCTTCGCCTATCACCATGACCAGCGGGTCGAGAACACCTGCGCCAGGGACGGCTCTGTTTCGCACCGCACTCAAGGGACAGTTGTTACACGAGCGTATAGCCGCGACCAGATCAGCCAGCCTGCGCTCCCGCTCTTCGCCGGTCACGACACGGTCATCGTCGGCTGCAGGAGCGGGTTGTGGCGTTGCCGCTGCATCGCGCTGGCGGGGATTCCGGCGTCTGTATCCGCTCGCTATGTAGTCTTCGATGAGTGTGTAAAGGTGGTCGTGCACGGTATCCATGGTGGTTTTTCCTATTCTGCCACGTGGGTGACGGACCGGGCAACGCCCGGAACGCGACCAGGTGCGAGCATGTTCTCGGCCTGGTAGATGACCCGGTGAAAGACCAGCCCCTTGGCCGGGGCGGTCTCACCAGCGAGAGACCGGTCGCCTGACGCGATCATGCCCTTCAGCACCGACTCATCAGCTCCGGCTTTTTCGAGCGCCAGGATCGTACCAACCACCGAGCGCACCATGTGCCACATGAAGCTTCGCGCGGCTATCTCGAATACGACGCATTCACCCTCAGGAAAGAAGGCAGCGTGATCGATGGTTCTCAAACGACGGTCAGTGGTATCGCGCGCCGAGGCAAAAATAGTGAAATCATGGTACCCGATCAGACATGAAGCAAGCCGGTTGAGCTTCGCAATGGATGGCACACGCCCGACACGCCAGACGTAGCGGTCTCTCAGCGGATCGCGGGCGGTGCTCGGATGCAGGTAGTAGCGATACACGCGCTGCAGGGCGCTGTAGCGCGCGTGAAAACCTTCGGGCATCTCTTCGCTCGTGATCGCCGAAATGTCGTTGGGAAGCCGCGTGTTCAACGCTACGGCGACCTTCGCGGCCGGGATGCTGCGGTTCTCCAGTAAAAAGCTGATAAACTGCCCGCGGGCGTGCACTCCGGAATCTGTGCGCCCTGCACTCGCGACACGGATGTGTTCCGAAAAGAGCCGTTCAAGTCCCTTTTCTATTTCACCCTGAACGGTACGTCTGTCATTCTGTATCTGATAGCCGGAAAACCCGCTTCCGTCGTACGCAACTCGAACCCCTATCACGCGTGCTCCGACGCCGTCGTGCTCACCGGCTACCGTAGCGCTACCGTCCATGCATGCGTCACTCATCTTCCTTCACGCCGAGTTCCCGGGAGATCGCGTCGTAGACGTCACGGGCATTATCGAGTATGGCCGTCGGCTTGTTCTTGCTCGCCTTTCCCATACCGAAGAGTCTGGCCACTGTCCGTTTTGCACGATCAAGTGCCTGTTTCCGAAAATCATCGTCTGATGTGGGACCGTAGCGATACTCAAGAAGCGCCGAAATATACAGAACTCCGTCGTAGCCGTAGTTCTTGTCCAGATCGGGGCCGAGATGCCCGGCGTTTCCGATAGACTCGCTTCCATCCTGCTCGCGTTCGACCGCCAGCGTATAGAAAAACCGCGCTTTTCGATAAAAGACTGCGGAAAGATAATCAAAGTTTTCATTCGGACTGCTTCTATGCAGATCGTTGCACAGCCATGCAGCCCGCAGCGCGCACAGGCCCTGTTTGATGGTCGGAGCCACTTCGGCGTCAAAATGATCGTAGCAACTCATGGCAAGGAAGTATGCCGCACACCCGCTGACAAGCGAGCGGGGAGCGGAGAAATCAGGGGTACCGAATACTGGTTTCAGAGCATTCAGACGCTCCTCCGACGATGCCCGAATACGTTCGACCGCCGTGTCCGGAATCGTTTCGAAGTCCTGGGCAAAGGCCGCGTATCCGCATTCCGGACACGCGGTGACCGTGTATACGAGTGGATACACTGCACCGTATTTTTTTGATGCGATGTACTGACGCCTCAGTTCATCGGTGAGGTTCCCGGCATTCAGTCTTCCCCGCCCCGTCCGAAGCTCCTCTCGATAGATCGATGCCTCACAGACCGGGCAGCTGACCGGTTTCTTTGAAAAGAACGAAATCGTTTCATTGGCCATAGGCTACGCCCCTTCGATTACCACGACCGCCACCGCGTTGTCCCGTTCGTGCGCGAGACTGACAAATACGCTCACACCGCCGCAGGCTTCAAACGCCTGCCGAGCGCGTCCGTGCAGTACCATATCAGGTTTTCCGAGCTCGTCGTTGAGGACCTGAACCTCGCGAAGGTTGAAGTGCATGAGTCCGGTCCCCAGCGCCTTACCGAAAGCTTCCTTGGCTGCGAATCGTGCGGCCAGACTGAGCACTTTGTCATGCCCCCGTTCGAACACCGCAGCAAGTTCATCGGGATGAAAAAACCGTTCAAGCAGACCCTCATCACCGAGCCAGGCGTCAAGTCGGGAAGTCCGTACAATGTCTATGCCTATTCCCCGGATCATCTACGATTCACCTTCATCTTCGGACTCTTCGGAAAGTCCCGTGATCTCCACCGTCACTTCGGAAGGCGAGACGGTAATGAGACTGACATCGTCTGGAAGGGTAACCTCAAGCGGTACCGTATATGAGCCCGGCTGTGTAATGGCTGCGAGGTCGGCTTCGATGCGTATGTCCGAAATCACAAGCTGCTCCACATCCAGAAGCGGACCTTCGACTTCCACCGAAGGCAGTTCACTGACGCCTGCAAGATTCAGCCCCGGAAACAGCGACCGCATATCGATCGGAACGTCGGTGAAGGTCATCCCGACGATGCGTGGCTGAAACACCGCGCGATACTCGACCGTCGATCCGCCGCGAACCGTAATAAAAGGATTCGGAGGGCTGATCGACAGCCGCAGGGTGAAGCTGCTCGTACGGCCGGAAAGGTCAATCGGCTCGGTAGCAACGGTTTCGCGTCCGTCGACGAAGCGTTTCGGCCCCTCGATCTCGACTTCCGCCGGAGTTACAAAGGTCTGGACAAGTTCGTAGCCGCGGGCTGGAAAGCCCCGGATTTCCGGAACAACGCGGACCGTTTCGGTCACCCGCTCGTCCAGCGTCACGCGAACGCTGTCAGGCTCAACAAACAGATCGAGTGGACCGAGGTCGCGAGCGGATGTTCTGCGCTCCACAAAGACCGGAAACCGGTACTCACCGGCTACGGTAATATCGGCTGCACGCACAGTCGCTACGAAATCTGAGGCGGAGATCATCTGCACAACAGATTCGTCACCCCTCACCCGCACACGGACGGTTTCGGGAAGCTCATCGGCAACCGCAAGATTCTCTGCCGTCGCCACTTCCAGTGCTACCGACAGAACCGTTTCATCGAGACTGATGACCTGGTTGAAAAAAAAGAGTAGTACCGCCACTGCAAGCGCAAGGGTCTTGACGGGCCAGTTGTTCCAGAGGCGATCGACGTATGTGCTAATCCTCAATGCTCACCGCCTCCTCGTCAGGGTCATCATCCGGGATATTCAGAAGGTCCTTCAGTCTACGCCGCGCTTCATCGACACTCAGGCCGTAGAACAGATTCGCGTCGTAGGCGAGTGATATGGCACCGGATTCCTCGCTCACGATAAGCACGACTGCATCGGTCTCTTCAACGAGACCGAGCGCCGCTCTGTGGCGGGTGCCGAAACTTCGGCGTATATCGAGCTGCTCCGAGAGCGGCAGGAAACACCCCGCAGCGACAACCCGGTCATCGGAAATCACGAGTGCCCCGTCGTGCAGAGGGGTATCGTGTCCAAAGACGGTGACGATCAACTGCGATGAGAGTTCGGCGTCGAGTCTCGTCCCGGTCTCAATAACGGCTTTTTGCCCTACCGTACGGGAAAACACGACCAGAGCTCCACGCTTTCGATAGGAAAGCACCTCTGCCGCGCTGATGACCGACTCGATCTGAAGAGGTCGTCGGGCCGTCGCGAGGCCGAACAGACTCCCCTGACCTATACGCGTGAATATCTTGCGCAACTCCGGCTGGAAAATGATCGCAATACCGATGACCAGGCTCGGTGCAAGCAGATTCATGATCCACAGTACCGTCTGCAGCTGCAGAAAGAACGAAAGGGCGTACACGAAGACAAGCACCATGGCTCCACGAAGCAGCTGTATGGCGCGGGTCTGCACGAGGATCTGATACACTTTGTAGATCAGAAATGCGAGCAGAAGAATGTCGACGACCGGCCGCAATATTCCGAGTACTGCTGACAGTTCAGGCATGCCCGTATGCTCCGTTCCAGATTGCCTTCAGCGTGCGCATTGCCGAAACGGTTTCCGCCACATCGTGAACACGCAGGATGGAGACGCCAGCCTGAGCGGCCTGGCAGTGTACCGCAAGACTTCCGGCTCCACGGTCTTCGGGTGGAACACTTCGGGATGCCGCTCCATTGCCGGATAGAATGTGCCCGAGAAAGCTCTTTCGTGACGCACCGAGCAGGACCGGATAGCCCAGCGTCATGAAAGTCGGGAGTTCCCGAAGTATCTGCAGATTGTGTTCCACCGTCTTGCCGAAGCCGATTCCCGGATCGATCATGATTTTCTCACGGCCGATTCCGGCGTCGACGAGCGCGCGGGCCCGGTCTTTCAGCCAGCTGAAAATCTCAACCACCACATCCGTGTATGACGGGTTCTTCTGCATGTTCTCGGGTGTACCCTGCATATGCATGATCACAACGGGTACGCCGCTTTCGACCAGAAGCGGAAGCATATCTACATCGTGTCGGAGCGCAGAAATATCGTTTACCATATCGGCACCGTGCTTCAGCGCTTCGCGGGCGACCAGAGCGTTCCTCGTGTCGACACTGATCGTGATTTCCGAGCGTGACCGTATCGCGTCGATAAGCGGCACGACCCGATCGGCTTCATCCTCCGGAGAAACAACAACGGCCCCGGGGCGGGTGCTTTCACCGCCGATATCCAGCAGATCAGCCCCTGCCCGTTCCATGGCCAGGGCCGTCTCGAGTGCGTCGGCTGTCGATCGTATCCGACTGCCAGCATAGAAACTATCCGGGGTCGCGTTGAGTATCCCCATGACCAGGGGAACCGTATCTGTTTTCAGCGTTCGATTATCTGGAAGAGGAATCTCTACCGCCACTCGTGACCTCCGGAGACAGCAATACCGTCGCTTCGTGCTTACCGCAGCGTATCACGCAAGAGGGGTGTGATTCCAGCACGCTTGTTACGATGCTGTTATTGCCAGTTTCTGATTGACCCGCTGCCTGTGTAACACAGCAGGACGCGTGTTAACACAGCAGCCGGTTCGGGGAAGGACGGCGTTATTTGCCTTTCTTCTTGTGGCGGTTCTTGCGCAGTTTCTTTTTGCGCTTGTGCGTCGCTATTTTTTTACGCTTTCGCTTTCGTCCACAGGGCACAAAGCTCTCCTTTCCATCGGTTTCAATGGTGATTCGTGATTACAATTTCTGAAGACCGACATCATATCGGCCTCTCACGGGCTTGGTCAACGGGGCAAGGGGCAGTATCGATCGCATCGAACATACGTTCGCATCCTTCGGCGATGCGCCCGATCTCGTCCGGCGCGATCCCGATGCGTTCGGGTATCAGATGTGCGAAGGTGCGCTGCCGCTTTGCGTACCGACGCGAGTTTCGCTGTATCGTCGTACGAACCCGCGCAAGATCGTCGGACTCCCGACCATCAAGCTCGAAAAACTCCCGGTACCCGATAGCCCTGAGCGCCTGCGTTGTTTTTCCGAAGCCGGCTTCCCGGAGACGGTTGACTTCGTCGGGTAAGCCCATGGCGAACATCTGATCAACGCGCTCATTGATTCGGGCGTAAAGCGTTTCCCGCGGTACCAGAAGTTCATAAACTCGGCACGACAGCCCCTCTCTCAAGCGCTCCGGAGCACGAAAAGCGCTCCTCGGGCGACCGGATATACGATGCACTTCAAGAGCACGTACGATGCGGTAGCCATCGTGGGGGTCGATAGACCGTGCACCTTCAGGATCGATCGCCTCAAGCTGCTCGTGCATGGCTGCAAGCCCTCGTTTATCCCGCTGCGACTCAATTTCCGCACGTATATCCGGATCGGACGGTGGTGTTTCAGGCAATCCACACAGGAGCGCCCGGAGATAAAACGCGGTCCCACCGCTGACGACAGGGAGTCTACCCCGGGAGGCAATTTCATGAATGCAGATTTCAGCCTCGCGTACGAAGTCTCCGACGGTGAACTGCTCGTCCGGATCCCGTATGTCTATCAGATGATGCGGCGGACTGCGCCGTTCGTCGGCGGGCGGCTTCGCAGTGCCGATATTCAGGCCTCGATATACCTGCATACTGTCGGCGCTGACGATCTCAAGCCACGGCTCGTCTCTGCGGGCGGAACGAGGCCTGCGGTGTACGAGTTTCCGGAGTAATTCTGTCTTGCCGGATGCGGTCGGTCCGAAAAGAACGACAAAGGGTGGCAGCGTGTTCCGGGAAACAGGGGTTTCCACCTCGGGTCTGTTACTCCTCGATCTGATACTGGACTTTGTCAGTGAGTATCTGCCGGATGGCCGTCGATACAACCTTGTCGTTATCCTCGTCGAGATCTTCGTCACCGGTCATCGTGATCTGATAGGCACGTCTGATTGAAGCGACCGTGAGTTTATAGATGTTGTTGTCGTAGTCTGTGAGTTTGTCTAATGGCAATATCATTCTGGATTGTCTCCCAAGAAGTGGACCGAACAGTACGGTAGTATACAAAACTTATTCCCGACCTGTAAACAGGACCAATCAGGCCTGCCAGATTCCTGCTTCAAGCAGCTGCTGTGTAGCTGCTTCGGCCCATCCCGCGTTCGCCGCAGGACTCGCGGGACTCGGATGCAGGATGCGCATGACCCCCGGTTTTCGGTACGCTCCAGACAGGCCGTCGCAGACGGTCTGTGCCCGCATCTCGGCGAATCGCCCTACTCCGACGACCCACTCCGGGCGCAGTTCCCCGATAAAATCGGCGAGTGCGGCGTCGCAGGCTTTGAACAGCGGCTCCCGTTCTGTACGGGGAAGCTTGTCGGGTGTCAGATTACGTCCACCACGATCGAGAAAGAGCAATGGACAGTAGTTGAGGACCATGTGATCGGTAAAAAACGCATTGGCGGTACCGAATCTCTCGGCCATGAGCCCCCACAACCGCGTCCCCGACACCTCGCTTCTTGTTGCCTGCATACCGAGAACCGGCTTCTTATCATGTTCAACCGATGGTCGCCCGACCTGATCGCTGATTCTGAGCCAGTCTTTCACGTAGCGTATATCGCCGAAGGGAATACCGGTCTGAGCCATCCCGAATGGCCCCGGATTCATTCCGAGGAACAGAACACGCTTAGGCGAAGAGGCGAAGCGCGTGAGGTAGCTCGCGTGCGGAGCCCATGCGTAATCCAGGGTGTTGTAGACAATGGAAACCGGCTCCGCAAAGGTAAGATCCCGCATCTTACCGGCAAGCTCGGCCGCAACCGTAAGACAGCTACTCATGTGTTCCCGTTTTCCGAGGAGCCGGGGATCGAGAAGCGTCGGTGCACTTCCTTCACAATGTGGTCTGCGACAGCCTGGGGCAGCAGATTCGTCGTATCAATGATCAGATCGCAGAATGCATAGTCGTCATTGTCTATCCCGTAGAGTCGTAGATATCGCTCATGGTCGCGTCTGTCACGCTCCTCGGTTTCTCTGGCAACCTGTTTCAGGTCGCCTCCTTCCCGCTTATGTATCCGCTCGGAACGCACGTGTTTCGGTGCGGTCAGATAGACCGTAAGATCAGCCTCTTCAAGAATCCAGATCGCCAGTCGCGACCCGAGCACGCAACTTCCGGCTTCGTTGGCCATCTCAACCTGACGTCTGTCGACATGCAGATCCCAGGAGGTATCCTCCTCCGCAAGCCTGCAGACTTCCTGAAAATCCATGTTCTTTTCGTCTGCGATGGTGTGGAAGGTATAGTTGATCATGGGAAAGCCGAGAAGTGCGGCTACGCGCCGGCTCGTCGTGGAGTTACCACACCCGCTTTTTCCGCTGATCGCTATCTTTATGTGCTGCTGTTCGTCACTCACTACTCGACATTCCTGAGTTGCTCACGGATATTCTCCAAAGCGTTCTTCGCGTCGACCACACAGGAGTTAATCTCCGGAATAATACTTTTCGAACCGATGGTGTTGATCTCACGGCCTATTTCCTGACACAAAAAATCAAGTTTCTTCCCGACGGCGCCCGGCTCACTGAGGAGCTTCCTGCAGGAATCAAGGTGAAAGCGCAAGCGGTCAAGCTCTTCCTGTATCGAATATTTGACCAGAAGAACTGCAGTCTCACCCAATATGCGCGAGTCGTCAACGGCATCCGGGACAACTTCCTCAAAACGAGCCCGGATCGTAGTGGTAATATGCGCTTCAAGGCGTGCCGCGTGTTCGATAAGACTTGATACCAGTGCATCAATGGCCTGAAGCTGCAGCTCAACCATACGGGCTACGGCAGCACCTTCAGCCTGCCGTGCCTCGCAGAAGACCTCAAAGGCGTTCTGCAGGTGTGGCATCAGAAACGCAGCATACTCGTCATGATCGACGCTGCGGTCGATGCTCAGCACGCCTTCCAGGCTGAGTACGTCGGACAGAGTGACCGTGTCATCGATTCCCGCAGTATGAGCGAGCTCCTTCAGCCCGGCAACGTATGTACGCGCAAGCGTTTTGTCTATGGTGATTTCGGCCGATCCGGCGAGCTCCCGAACCCGGACGGAAACCTCGACCCGACCACGGTTGATTCCCTGCGATACGAGCTCCCGTATTCCCGGCTCAAGAGGCGAAAGCCGTCCGGGAAGGTTTACGGCTACATCGAGATAGCGATTATTGTAGCCCTTAATCTCAACGCTGCCGCTGCGCTCCTCGGACTGAAACTCCGTGTACGCGTATCCGGTCATTCCTGTCATGATATGCCTTCATCCTCCTGTACAAGTCGGGCAAGAAGCCTGCGGCCAAGCTGCCAGTTATCCCCTGCCCCCATCGTGACAAAGACGTCGCCCGGTTTCAGGAGCGCACGGACCTCGTCGAGCGCGTGCTCATGCTCGTCGACGTAGGTGACCTTGTCGTGCCGCGCCCGCAGGGCATCTGCGAGCGTTTCGCCGCTTACGGTACCGCTGAAAGACTCCCGTGCGCTGGCGTAGATTTTGTGCAAGACAATCAGGTCGGCTTTCGAGAGGGCCTCCGCAAAGTCATGGAGCAGCGCTGCTGTCCGTGAGTAGGTGTGACTCATGAAATCCAGCACGATGCGTCTGCCGGGATAGAAAGCTTTCAGCGCCGTAAGCTCTGCCGCTATCGCGGTGGGATGATGCGCATAGTCATCGATAACGGTAATGCCGGCTGCGTCTCCGATCTGTTCGCTTCGTCGTGCGAGGCCTTTGAACCTGGCAATCGCGTCGGCTGCGGTCTGGAATCGTTTTTCTGAGAGACCCTCAGGGTGACCGTGCGTGATCAGGACATCGTCGAGCAGGGCGAGCGCCCCGGTAACATTCAGGGCATTGTGTGCACCGGGAATCGGAATGCGAACCTCCGTGGCGAAACCGGACAGACGCAGTACCGTGGCACCGGGTGAGGTGGTTATGTCCTGAACCCGAAAGCGTCCGTCAGCGGCCCGCCCATACGAGACGATCCGCAGGTCAGGTCTCTCCGCTGCGATCTGAACGGCCAGTTGAGCCGAACCTGCGTCGTCGGCACAGACGACCAGCAGGCCGCGTTCGGGCAGGCGACGGGCGAACTCCAGAAAGGCATGCTCGATATCTCCACCGTCACGGTAATAGTCCAGATGGTCGGCTTCGATGCTCGTTACGAGCATGCGGTCAGGGTTAAAGTCGAGAAAGTGTCTCCGATACTCACAGGTCTCGGCAACTATGCCCTGCGTACCACCGACCCAGGCAGCACGCCGGTCAAAGTCCGGTACGCTGCTGCCGACGATGGTGGTCAGAGGGAGCTCAAAGGCGCGCACAAGCGCCCCGAGCAGGGCTGTCGTTGTCGATTTTCCGTGCACACCGGCGACCGCAGTCGCGTCCACGCCCCTGGAAAGCATTCCGAGAGCCTCTGTATAGGTATACACGGGAATTCCTGCCTCGACGGCGGCACGGATCTCGGGATGGCTGGCCGGATCGTAGGCGGCTGAATAAAAAAGCACCCGTGTTCCGGGGCGAATGTTTGATCCGGAGAAAAACTCAACGACGGGGATTTTCAGATCGCGCAGGATCAGATCCGTATAAAACCGTTCGGACGTGTCGGTGCCGAACACATCAGCCCCCCGGGACAGCAGCACCTGTGCAAGCGCGACCATACCTGATCCCTTTATCCCGGTGAGGTGTACCTTAGCTCCGGTAAATGCAGCAAGCTGACTCATATTCGGCAAAGTGTAGCAGAAAAAATCATTTATCAGTAAGCCTCGATATACGGTCAACATCGAGCATGAGCGCAAGCCGTCCGTCTCCGAGAACAACGGCTCCTGAAACGCCTTCGACGCCTTCGTACATCTTCCCCAGCGTTTTGACCACGCTCTGGAAGGTGTCGCGCACGCCATCCACCACGAGTCCGAGCATGCGGTCTTCACTGCTCACCATCAGGAGCTGTCGGTGTTCGACGCGCTCATGCTCCTGCTCGGAGTCGAGCTGGAAATACTCCCTGAGATCGACAAATGGCACGAGCTGACCGCGATAATTAACCAGTTTCTGGTCACCATGACGAGCAGCATCATCGAGTTCGATGCATTCGATAACGCTCGACATGGTCGCGAGGTAGGACTGGTCGCCGACGTCCACAAGCAGGCCTTCGACGATGGCAAGCGTCAGCGGTATACGCAGGTTCATGGTACTGCCTTCACCGGATCTGCTCTCGATGCGAATCGAGCCGCCAAGCCCCTCGATGTTCCGCTTGACGACGTCCATGCCGACACCACGCCCGCTTACGTTGGTCGCAGTCTCGGTGGTGGAAAACCCGGGAGCGAATATGAGCTCGTTCAGTTCCGACTCGCTCAACCGGTCTTCTTCGGCTATGAGACCACGCGCCAGCGCTTTCTCACGGACAGCATCGGTGTTAATTCCCCGACCGTCGTCCGAGACCTGTATGGCCACGTGTGCTCCCGAATAGAAGGCCTTCATGGTCAGCGTACCCTGTGGATGCTTACCCGCCTTCTGCCGTTCCTGCGGTGTTTCAAGTCCGTGATCGAGGGAGTTGCGAATGATGTGCAGAAGAGGATCCTTCAGACGCTCGACCACATTCTTGTCCAGCTCGGTATCGACGCCTTCGAGCACCAGCTTCACGTCCTTGTTCAGATCTTTTGCAAGATCACGAACAAGTCGCCGGTAACCGGAAAACAGCACTTCTACCGGTACCATGTGCAGCTGCATTGCAAGGTCGCGGGTATCCCGAATAAGGGCCTCAAGACGCTCTGCGGTCGAAAGAATCTCGGGATCGTCGGACGCTGCAGCGAGTCGCTGCAGGGTTGCGTGTTCAGACACGAACTCACCGACCAGGTTCACAAGGGTATCGAGCTTGTCGGTGCGAACCTTGATCGTGCTCGTCGTATCAAGCGACTGGCGGGTTTCGCGGCGTTTGCGGATCAGATCCTGTTCCTTCAGCGCTGCTTCGACGCGTTCCGGTGACACGAATCCCTGCTGCACAAGCGCGTCGCCTATGTAGGATCGCGCGTTGACCGCCGCATCCAGTTCATCCGCGCCGATGTCAC
>RECN01000090.1 GCA_007694005.1 Spirochaetaceae bacterium | reverse complement strand
CGTGCGAGCTTTACCCGACGCGAGGCGATCTTCTGTCTCGGGGCGTACCGCGATCCGGCGGCGGAGGCAGCGCTCCGCGAGATTGCGGGGCTTACCAATCCGCCCGCAGGTGACCCCGATATCGAGGCGGTATGCATCAGCCTCAAGAGTCTTTCGCGCATATACCGTGGTCTCGATACCGAAGACGACAGGACCGAACCATTGCGTCAGGAGATACTTGCCAGGATCAGGCATCTGCTCGATGACGAACCCGAGCTCCCGTATCGGGGCCGGCTCGATCTCCGTCTTGCGGAGGCGATTCTGGACCCCGAAGGACCACAGCTCGTCACGCTATTCGAGGACGCTGCACGGCCCGAGAGCCCGAGCTTTGCGACCACTCGATTCATGATCGCCTTTCGGCGTCTGGGTTTCGAACCCGGGCTCGACGGGTATCTACGGGCGGAGGTCAGAAACCCGGACCGTGGTTTTGAGGAGCTCGTGGAGGATGCCTCAGAGTTTGCTGTGTTCAAGGCGCAGCGGGCGCAACTTCTGCGCTGGGCGAGTCTCGAAGAGTATCAGGCGCTGTGGGCCTGGTTGTCTGAACAGGTCTCAGACCTGCAGACGAGCAGTCGCGAAGAGGGCACTACTACGGTCTGGGTAGAACGTCTTGCCGGGAGCATGAAGCGCTACGCTGCACAGATTGATGAGGCCGGAGCACGCGCGCCCACCTCCCGCATTGTGACGCTCTCGGGCCTGTACGCGCTGCACCACATGCTCGCCGCTGACGACGACTGAGCGTCTCAGGACTCGGATGATGCCGCTTCAAGGTCGATTATGCGCGCCTCCGCCGTCTTCGACCCCGTATAGTCCTGTGTCTCGTAGTGCGTGACGTTCATGAGCCTACGGGTTAGCTCACCGAGACGTTTCACACCTGCCCGGATGCTTTCAAGCCGCTGTCGGGTTTCATCATCAGTCTGTGGATTTGAAAGCAGCATTTCCGAGTAGGCCGAGACGATCTGAAGCGGCTGATTGAACTCGTGACAGACCGCTCCAGCGGTTTCGAGGACGCCTTCGAGCCGTTCCTGCCTGAGCATTTCCTGCTGCAGTTCTATGACCCGTCTGCCGACACTGACACGGGCCTTCAGTTCGACCTCGTCGAAGGGCTTCGGTATGTAGTCGTCGGCGCCCGATTCGAGTCCGGCTGCAATGTCTCTCTTGTCGTTACGCGCGGTCAGGAGGATCAGGTACAGGGGAGCGGTGCGGGAACGCGAGCGCAGTCTGCGGCAGAGCGCAGCACCGTCGAGCTTCGGCATCTCCCAGTCGATGATGCCTATCGGAGGCGGATCGCCGGCCTCGAAAATTTCAAGCGCTTCCTGACCGTCCGATGCGGACACAACCGTGTATCCCCATTCACTCAGACTCTGTTCAATGAGCATCCGTGCGGTGCGGCTGTCGTCCGCAACGAGTATCTTCACCTCAACCCGCCGCTTTTTCGATATCGATGTGGAATCTCGGGAGTATGTCGATGATGTCTGTCAGCCCGTCGTGTCCGGCCCGGTGTGGAATCAGGAGTCCGTGGGAGGTCAGGCCTCCGGGGGTGTCTGAAATCGGAAAGAGGTAGAAGTGCATGGTTACTCCATCGGTGTGTATGGTGAGAAACTGATCCCCGTCGATGTTCGTTATCTGCGCCGGTTCATAGACGACCGCCTGCAGAAGCCCCGCTTCGTCTCCGGCCGGACCGACACGCATGTGAAAAATGGCAACTCCAAAAATGTAATCCTGTGCGAGAATGTCACCCTGGCGCTCTATGAACACAAGCTCCACGGCGCGTCGCGGATCGTCCTGCAACCGCAGCATGACCGCGTTCGGATACTCCGAGGCCGGAAGCATGTCGACATGACCATCGGTTCTGAGGGTGAAGCCGTCGACGAAGTACCGTGAGTCGGCGTGCGCGGGGGAGGGGAGCACTCCGAGTGCGAGAAAAAGCAGCCCGGACGTACCGGTCACGCGAATGAGGCGGGAGAGCCGGTGTTCTGCATCCATTGAGGTCCCTCCTTCATTGTACAGTGTATACCCGGGCTCATGGTGCGGGTAAGGACGTACACCGGCGAGGGAGGCGACTTTGCGGGCGTCGTGGCCCATCCTCAGAGCAGATAGCGGAAGAGATTTGAGTAATCGTTTTCTACCTTTTTCTCGTCGAGAACCTGTGCGAGCTGGCCCCGATGGTGCGTCTGGTGGTTGAACATGTGAAGCAGGCACTGCCAGCGTGGCAGGCTGTATGCGTCGCCGTGCGGACTCTTGAGCCTGACCGCATCGCTGAGTACTCCCGGACTCAGACCTTCGCAGAAGCTGTCGATGACGGCATCGACCTCGCCCCGGATTGCTGCCCACTCGGCGACCGTGGGGTTTTTCTGCTCAACCATCGACGCGATGCGCTTTGAAAGCTCCCGCGGGGCCGGTTCATCTGCGTACCACAGGTGTCTGATCCAGCCGATGTCGCCCGATGCTATGTGTGCGAGCAGGTCCGTTACCGACCCGAACCAGGTCGTGCCGGGTGCTGTGGCCACGTCCTCGTGTACGGTGAGAAGTGTTTGGATGACCTGATTGACCTCGCGGTTGTACAGTGCGAAAGTCGCGAAGGTTTCTTTGTTCATGAACAACAGTATATTCTTATGACACGCTATGAACCATCCCGACACCCTCTTCGACGCCGTCATGTACCCGCTCGAAGCGCTGAGCCTGCGCCGCAAGCGCCGCAGTCTGCTCTCGCGCGCGCGCGGCGACGTGCTTGAGATAGGCGCCGGCACGGGGGTGAACCTCGGATACTACGACGCGTCGACTGTGGCCTCCATTACCATGAGCGACCTGAGCGTCGGCGAGCGTCTGCGGGAACGCGCCGCGTCGTTTGCCGGCGGCGGTGGGGTAACTGGCAGCGGCCGCAGCGACTCCCGCCGACCCGGATCCGGTGAAACTCCCGTCCACCTCAGCGAGGCAGACGCCATGAACCTGCCCTTTCCCGACGACTCCTTCGACACGGTGGTCATGACGCTTGTGTTCTGCTCGGTGCCGGATCAGGCGGCCGGCTTCACGGAGATACGCCGGGTACTCAGGCCCGGCGGGCAG
>RECN01000170.1 GCA_007694005.1 Spirochaetaceae bacterium | reverse complement strand
TCCAAGATTGATATTCCAAGTAGTACGATCCCGGGTTGGTGGCGAAGTACAAATCGTTGTAGATCGTCGCCGGCGTTGAAGGGTTGGTGTCGAAAATGTAACCCAACGACCCGGTCCACCAGTATTTCTGGTACGCCTTCCCGTCCGGCCCAGAACAACCGACCAAGATCATCGCGATCACCGAAATCAAAACAACCACTCGCTTCATCTATCTTCCTCCGTCATAGTACAGACCGTCCACTGTCCGCGAACCGTTGTGACGCTACCGGGAGACCCGATTCTCGCGGCGAGGCAGGTTTCAGCCAGATCAGCATGGGTAGGACTTGACGCCCCGTCGACCACAATAGAAATATTTGTGATTATAGCGTTCATTCGCGGTTTCTCACCGTAAGGAATATCTTTAGACGTCCTCCGAGAAATCTTTATCTGCAATCCGAGCCATACATCGCGCGGAAAACGCGTGCGCCCCTGCCCTGTCTGATTTGCCGCCTGCAACCATCACCAGCACCGCGATAACCAGAAGATTACTCATCTCGACCTCCGTCACCTTCATACGCATCGACCCGCTTGTTCAGGTAGTCGACCCGACACACCAGCTCTTTCCGATAGAGCAAATAGAGCACCTCACCCTTGCGCTGCAATCCCATGCCATGTTCAAAGAAGTCCTGGAGTGAGAGATCGCGCTTTGTCAGATAAGCGAAGACAACCCGATCAACCAGACGCTCCTCCTCTCTCCTTCGGGGCCACAGCACTTTTTTCAGAATCAGTCCTTTGGATGCGCCGAAGCTATTCTCCATCACCGTCATCCCCTCCGGCTTCATTCGCAGCGAGCATGCGCCGTTTCAGCGCGGCAAGATCAGCCTCAGCGTGCTTCCACCCGAGCATGATTGCCATGTTCAGATATCGCGTAGCCGCTTCCCAGTCGGCAGGTATTTCGATGCCGTCGATCGACAGCAGAGCCATCCGGTGTGCTGCACGCCCCACCCCGCGGCGAAGTGCATGCCGGTACCAGTACACCGCCTGCTCCATGTCGCGTTCCACCCCAATCCCTGACTCGTACGAACTCGCCACATTCCACGAGGCGCGGGGGCAGTAGATGTTTGCCGCCGCAAACCACAGTTCAAACGCGCGGCCGTCGTCCCGCTTCACGCCGTATCCCTTGTGGTATGCGCCTCCGAGAGTGTTCTTCGCATCGGGATCGCCCCCGGCAGCTTCGGTGTGCAGCACCGTCAGCAGATCCCCGCGGCACTGTTCGATCGCCTTGCCACACCACATGCCGGCAGACTCGGGATTCGCCATCCCTACCCGCCCTCGAGCGATCAACACGCCGAGCCGGTACTGAGCCAGCGCGTGTCCGGTGAGCGCGGCTTTGTGATACCAATTGGCCGCCTCACACTCGTGATGCTCTATGCCGCTGAGACCGTGCTGCAGGCAATAGGCAAGGTCGTACTGCGCCGTGACAATACCAGCCTGTGCGAGCGCCCTCAGTGCTTTTTCCGTCTGACCCAGAGACACTTCGCCGCTATCGTGCCTGTCCATACCGACCTCCGTACAATCGTTCCGATGCCGGAAGATATGTCGTTCTCATGGCGGATCGCGTTCCGTAGTCGAGTTGAGCGCTTCGCTTCGCCAGCACGGTGGTTCGCGCCACCCGGGCTCTGGCTTTCTCGGCAACTGCGTACGCAACCCACGATACGTAGGTCACCGCGATGCCGATCAGCAGGATGTAGACGAGCATCGTCATCATCTCCCAGTACACGAACCATATCGGTCGCAGGTATCGCCACTCTGCCAAGCCGGTCGCGAAGTTCATCCCATGGGCGAGGTAACCTGCTCCGATAGCGCTCAGAAACGGCCGAGCACGCAAAAGCGCCCAGATCATCACCACCAGCGCCACTAAATGCTCCCCAGCGGCTCCAGCGGCGATCACGATCCTGAAGCGGGTCGACCCAAACGGGATTCCGCTCCACTCGATGTAGTCCCATTGGATCTCGTGCACCGTCCCGCCGAATACCCACACCATCATCGCGTGGGACAGTTCATGCACCGGCGCAAACCACCCGTACAGAGACCCCAGAACACCCACGACTACCCCGAAGAACAGCAGCAATGCCAGTGATTGCGGGTCGTGTTGCACGTTTGTTTTGTCTTGAACGTTTGTCATCCTGTTGCTCCTTGGCCTATAGGAACTGCTCGCTTTGTTCACCGCCGTATGTGCGCACCTCAACGGCCATCAGATGTTTCTCGTTGAGAGGCGAGAAAGCTTTCCACCAGCGAAATCGTGTCGGGACACGAGTCGATTTCGCCCGTCTGTTCGAACTCGGCGGCCCATGCACGAACGGCGATGTCGTACCAGTCTGAGAGCTGGGGATAGAACTGCGAGTGAACCGACACGGCGCCGATCAAATCCGACGGGCGCGCGTCACGCTCCGACACTTCTTCGGCGAGACACCAGAACACCAAGCCGGTGTATCCGGTAGCGAACTCGCTCGAATCAATCATCCCGATCAGGTCTCCCATACTCGGCCAGCGCCGTGAGCTTTGCTGCACAAGACGGCCGCCGCAGACCCGCTCGGGGTCTCCTTCGTCGTTGAAGCGGTATCGAATTCGTTGAGCACCCGGGCGTGCGACGATTTCCCAGCATTCGCCATGCACGGTCCGTGTCGCGCAAAACCCAACAAGCTGCACCGCACGAGGCTGCAGTTGCGGCAGATCCTCGCCCGACCGTGCTCGTGGCCCACCCATCAGACCAAGGGTACGCAGAAGATCCCGATCGAGTGTTTCATCACGAAGCTGCTCGGGCAGATCATCCTCGTCCTTGCTCCAACGGGCTGAACCTCTGCGGCGGGATGCGCGTACGGTTTTTGGATCATCCAACCCAATCGGCCCGGCGTTCAGATCGAACCCGGGAATCTGCGGAAACGTGGTTTTCCTCATGTCGCTTTCCTCCTGCGTGTTTGTTCCAACCGCGTCATCGACGCGTGGATTTCCGGTAGGTGCGTAGTGCGGACAACACGCAGAGGACGGAGGAGAGGTGTACTGGTGGAGTAAATGTGCTCAGACAAAAAAACCCTCCGATATGGAGGGTCGACACGTTCCGGTGTGATCCG
>RECN01000165.1 GCA_007694005.1 Spirochaetaceae bacterium | reverse complement strand
GATTGGTATGTAATCGCGTATAATGATTCCGGATCAACATCGTTTCCAGGTTCGAGTAATCCGTGGACGTTCTACACGGGACACTACATGCCAGCGTCACCAACACTCACGAGTCCCTCCAATGGGGCGAGTAACCTTAATCCAGCGGGAGTTACTTTGAGATGGTCCGAAAGCAGTAATGCGGCCAGTTACTCGGTTTTTTATCGAATTGATGGTTCGCCAGTTTGGACTGAGATTAAGGACATTTCTACCAATGAATATACAGTCACCGGCCTTGCTGAGGGCGAGACGTATCGTTGGTTCGTACGCGCATTGCGGGGAGACAACTATGCGGACTCCTCGTCGAGTCGAGTGTTTAGTACGTTAGTTTCCGTCAAAGCTCCAGACGCACCAAGCAACATGACGCTGACGCTTTCTACGGTTGGAAGTGGATTAAATGAGCGGATGAGGGTGAGCTCCACTTGGATCGATAACTCGAGCAATGAGGATGGGTTTCACATTTCTGCTCGTGCTGTGGGGCAGAGCTGGCCGTCTCATGATGTTCTTCCGGTGAACACAACGTCGTATACGGTTGATGTGCACCCACCTCCACGGGGCACACAGATTGAGGCAAGGGTTCGGTCATTTAATACTGGTGGTGTTTCTACGTGGATATATAGCCCGATTGTAACCTACTAAATCATCGGCCTCGACTGTTACGGAGCTGCGTGATTGGAAATACGAGAGGTCCGTCCACCTCTGAAGCAGAGCTTCCAGATGATGCCTTCCGCGCTTCGTTCACTAGAGATCGCTGAATCTGTCCTGTGCACCGGTGAGTAGGATTTGACGTCTATCATGCGGGCGAGTACCGCGTCAGCCTGTACCGGCGCGATGGTCTGGTCCACGCCGAGCGCTTTCAGAATCCCGATGGACCCTGCGCACCGGGACTCCGCGCCCGGCGCAGCAGCTGCGGGGACTTGCTCGGTCAGGCATGTTGATGATCGTCGGCCGACATCGCAGAGCCCTGATCTATACCGTGTTCGGACAGCCACCGCCTCACATCCAGAACGTGCATGCCGAGTGACTCTGCCAGTTTACCGATGCTGATGAAGCCGCCTTCGAAGGCTGCAACCGCACGCGGCTGCTGGACCGGAAGCTCGGTAAGCAGAAAGAGGCGGCCCTTCAGCAAATCAGAATTCTCTCCCGGAGGGCGGAGAAGAAGGTTCTGTTCCAGATATCGAGTTCGCGGGGATCCTGGATAAAGGGGAGAACGTCGGCGGCAGCGTTGGAAAAATCGACCTGATCTACTCGTTGATCATAAAGACACAGAAGATCCTCGATTGCGAATTGTCGTTCCTCCCGCCAGTCTCCCGACTGGCGCATCCGTTCTTCGAGATGTGCCAAATGCAGGGGGACTCGTTTTCGTAAGAACCAGATCAGGTCGTACCAGTCGCGTCCTTTCACTCTGCTCTTCCATCGCCTGAAGAGAACACAATGCATTTTTCCGGCAAACAGATCGGGCAGCGACAGTGTGCGCACCGAAAAAGGAATCGGCTCAAGAACTGGCACCACCTCGGTGTCGAACTCCCCCGGAGGCACCGTATCAACCTCCAGCTTTATCTTGAGCAGCTGATTCGCCGGAACGGTAGACGCAAGGGCTGATCCCGGTTGCACCTGCAGCAGATGATAGCGGGTATTGGCTTTCACAAAGGCTGACTCGATAGGACTGTCGAGTCTGTCGGATGAGACAACATCAACCTCAAAACCAAAACCGGAAAGCTCGGTTCGAAGCCCCGCGAGATAGGACGACAGTGAGAAGTTCGGTCTTCGTTCCAGGAGCGACAAATCGATATCCTCGGAGAAGCGGGGAAGGGTGTGGAGGATTCTCAGAGCCGTGCCTCCGTAAAACGCCGCGTGTTCAAAAAAACCGGCCCGCCACAAACCCAGCAGCACTATATGCTGAATGAGCTCCCGAAGAGCTCTATCGTATTCCTGAAGACTCTCCGGATTTCGGAGATCGATAAAATCCTGTACCACCGCCTTCATTTGATGATCCTTCGAAGTGCCCGGCCGCACAGCAGAAGTTTCGGAGTACCGGCAGCTTCAGCGATTTCTGATATGATCGCCGGATCGAGATCTCTGAGAGAGTGTTCATCTAATCGCAGATCATCGAGCAGATAGGATTGAACATCCCGCATACTTCTGAGGTCGATCGCAAAATAGAGCATGTCCATGACCGCTTTTTCCGGACAGGCAATCAAATACGGGACCCCCGGAGCCTCCGCGCGTCGGATGACACCATAAGGATAGTACTTCTCCGGAACCGACCGGTAGATGAAATCCCCCAGGGGGGTACGATATTGTTTTGTCTTCTTGAACGTGACGGACGTGACCTGGATTGCAGCCTCGGGAATCAACCCATGGGAGGAGAGGGCGAACTGAAGGGATACGTAGGAGGGCCCATATATCAGATTGGCGGCCGCCTCCCTCACCGGAAGCGCGCGAAGGTCTTTTCTGCCGTCAACGTACATACCCTTTTTGATACGGGTAACAATTCCCGTTTTGATGAGCTGAGTAACCTTGTCCCTGGGGCGTGAATATCGCTTCAACGCATCCATCAGAGCGGTATAGTCAAAGATCACCTCATCAGGAAGAGAAAAAGTGGTCGTTACGTTTCCATTCAGTCGGTTTATTGTCGACATACTGGAATTATATCGCCAGGTGTGATGCGGATCAAGGTTTGAGCTGCGGCCTCCGCCGTCGACGCTCTCGGTTTGGTCAGAGGTCCAGCTGTGTTGCGATTGCCTGGTTCACGCGCTCCATCTCGTCACCCGACAGCGAACCCGCTCGGTTCGAAAGTCGCTTCTTGCTGACTGTTGTCAACTGGTCTGCCATGGCTTTGGACTGCTTGCGGCGGAAAGTCACATAGGCTTCGCTCGGATAGATTTTTCCGATCGAGCTCGTGAGGGGCACGACCTGGACGCGGTTCAGAAACTGGTTTGCAGCGTCGTTGCTCACGATCACGGCCGGGCGAGTCTTCTGAGATTCGCCGCCAACGGAGGGGTCGAAGTTGACCCACCAGATCTCACCCCTCTTCATCACTCACGTCCCCGAAGGTTGACTCCGCCCATTCGAGCGC
>RECN01000009.1 GCA_007694005.1 Spirochaetaceae bacterium | reverse complement strand
TCGCCGGTAGCATAGAGGGCATGCCCGACTCCAACACACCACGTCGCAGCAAGGCCTCCACCGACGCTGAGACTTATTATGATGGATCTGACGCCGATGGATTTTACGCCTCGATCTGGGGCGGAGAGGATATCCACATAGGGATATACGATCACCCGGAGGAAACGATACGCGATGCGAGTCGCCGTACGGTCGCCACGATGGCTGAGCAGGTGAAGCTCTCGGCTGCCGATTCGGTCATAGACCTCGGTGCTGGCTATGGAGGGTCGGCCCGCTATCTCGCGGCCCGGTACGGCTGCCGTGTTACCTGCCTGAACGTCAGCGAGGTACAGAACAGCCGTAACCGAAAACTGACCGCCGAGCAGAATCTGACCGGGCAGATTACCGTGGTGTATGGCGACTTCGAGAATCTTCCGTATAGCGATGAATCATTCAGCGTGGTCTGGTCGCAGGACGCTTTGCTTCACAGTGGGAACCGCGCCGCGGTCATGACCGAGGCTGCGAGGGTCTGCAAAAGCGGAGGCACGATCGTCTTCACCGATCCCATGCAGGCTGATGACGCTAACGACGGCGCTCTTGAGCCTGTTCTTGAGCGGATCAATCTGACGTCCCTGGGCAGCCCCGCGTTCTACCGCACGGCTGCGACGGAAAACGGCTTAACGCTGCGTTCTTTTACCGACCTCACGCCTCACCTGACCCGGCACTACAGTCGCGTTCTCGAAGAACTGTGCAGGAACGAATCTGATGCACGAAGAATCTCCGGCGACGCGTACGTGGACCGTATGCAGGCAGGTCTGCGCCACTGGGTCAACGCCGGGTCGTCCGGATCGCTGGTATGGGGAATATTTGTGCTGGACAAGACGTAACGTCAGTTTCGCGGTCGTCTGTAAGCCCGCTCAGGGTTCCCATGGATTGATGATGCTTACGCCAGTGAACTCAAAGTCCCTGCTGTTCCGAGTTGCAAGCGCACAATTAGCAACTCGACATATAGCTGCTATCTGCGCGTCAGCCATAGAAATCGGACGCCCTTCAGCTTCCCGTTCCAGAACCAGCGCAGCATACTCAACGGCTGCGTTGGCATCGAAAGCCAGAATTCTGCCGCGAAAGTCTTCTTCGAAGATCGCTTCGGCTATCGATTGCAATCTACGGCGTCGCATGCCCGTCGGCATTCTCCCGATACCGTACAGAATCTCCGAAATGGTAACAGCAGTAATGGATGTCTGTTGAGCCGGAATGGAGTCCGACCACGCGAGCACCCGTGGTTCCGGTACCGGACGCATGAGCTCGGAAAGCACATTCGTGTCCAGGACGATCATTCCAGACCTTCAGGTACGTCGGGTTGCTCGACTCTTTCGGGTAACTCGAGTTCTACTCCGCCGGTTTCACCGAATCGCTTCCGTATCAGGGTTCCAATACCGACCGGGTTGCTCGCGTCTCCTGATTCTGAAAGCGTGTCCCTGAGAATCAATCGCACTTCTTCTTCCATCGAGTGGTCGTGGCGGGCTGCGCGAATCCGCAGACGGCGTTTCAGTTCGTCGTCAAGATCCCGTATCGTTATTGTGGCCACCGCTCCCTCCTTGATATCAATGCTTTCAATGCAAGCATACGTCGAACGTGAGTGAACTTCAACACGAGGCGTCACAGCCCCTCGATCGCCCCGGTCAGCGCGCTGCGCTTGTGCTGCAGGACGTCCATGAGCGTGCGGGTGCCATCGCGACCGGGAAAGTTTATGAGCGAAACGAAGATCGCCCCGGGTATGGTCTCCCGCAAAGGACCCGCCGACTCGTTGTGCCAGACATCAATAACAACGGCCGGACCCGCCTGCGTCAGCTCGCCGATCTGCCGCGCCGACAGCGGCCCCGGACCAAACACACCAACCGGCTCTACCCCGAGTTCGCGTAGTATCGCCTGTTGAAACGCGTGCACGACAACCGGAACCTCGCGCAGGCGCGCGGCGGCTTCGGTTCGGCGCCAGTCGTCAAGAAAGGCAAGAAGTTCGGCGATGTTCTGCCGCGCCTGGACCTCCGTCCCCGTGATCCGGGCGATCGCCAGAACCGATTCGGTAATCGTCGCGCCGGAGTGATCGGTCGCGATCTGCAGCGTCTGCGGTGAATCGCCACCGATCGCGTCGCGCAGGCGACTCATCATCGCCTCGTAACCGCCGAAGACAAGAAGATCGGCGTTCTGCACCCTGACGACGTCGCTTGCGCGAAGCTCGTACTCCGGCGGGTGCTGCATTTCGTAGGGGGCGAGCACGTGCACGGTCTCTACCCCCGCTGCGAGCGCGAAGGCCGCTGTCCACGGCGTTGTCGCGACTACGCGGGGTTCGTCAGTTGCGAAGGCCCGCGCGGCGACACCGAAAAACAGGCAGGCCAGCAGCAACGCTGCCGCCCGAGATCGTATATGTACAGGTTTCATCTTCTTCTCCTTGAAGTAGCTATGTGTATCGCTGCGAACAGCAGCGCACCGAATATGGTGACCCCGGAACTGACCGGAAGATCGGCGAGAATCGCGAACACGAAACCGCCGAGCGCGACAATGACGCCCAGAACCGACGCCCACGCAAAGGTTCCCCGGAGGCTGCGCGCACAGGAGACCGCCATAAGCGCCGGAAGAATCAGGATCGCATCGAGCAGAAGCGCACCGATGAGCCGCATTACGAAGCTGATGGTCAGCCCCACCAGCAGGATTATGATTGTATAGACAAGCGACTCGCGAACACCGACTGAGATCGCAACGTCCCGGTCGAAGAGCACCGCGGTGATAACCCGGAATCGCAGCACGACAAAGCCGACAACGACGAGGCCGAAACCCGCGGTCAAACGGGCGTCAAGTGGTGTCATGGCGTAGATGTTTCCCCAGAGAATCTGAAGCGAATCGTTCGTCGAGACGTTGAAGCGGTAGATGACCGCGAACGCGAGGCCGACAGTCAGGACCATAAAGAAGGTCGTAATAAACCCGACGTCCGTTGATGATCGCCCGCGAAGGCGGGCAATCGCAACGACAAGCCCTGAGTTCGCCGCCATGCCGACGAGCAGCGGGTTGAACCCGGCAGCGAGCGCGACCGCGCTTCCCAGGAGGGATGCGTGCATAAGCGCGAAGCGCAGGGTAATGAGGTTCAGTCGCAGCACAAATACCCCGACGAGCGGAAACACCGCGCCAGAGAGCATCAGAACCAGAAAACCCCGGTGGATCGGTGCGTAGCGCAGAACGGCGAATGCTTCCACTACGGCGCGTCCTCGGCGGTGCTCAGCGCTCCGTCTTCGATTACCAGATGGCGCCAACCCGAGCGATCCATCGTATCAAACTCGTGGGTTACCATGATCACCGTGATTTCCTGATCGTCGGCGAGGCGTTCGACGAGCGAAACAAGTTCGCGCTTCCCGTCGGTATCAAGACTCGCCGTCGGTTCATCGAGCAGAAGCACCCGCGCGTTCTGCGCGAGACAGCGCGCGATCGCCACCCGCTGTTTTTCGCCGCCCGAGAGGGTGGCATACATTCGTGTCGCAAGCGGCGTGCAGCGGGTGACAGCCATTGCGTCGTGCACACGCTGCTCTTTCTCGCCGCGCGACGCGCGCGCTGCGGCAACGCCGATCGCCACAACCTCCTGAGCGGAAATGGGAAACGATACGGACACCGATTCCTGGTTTACGTACCCCGTGCGCGATTCTCCAGTGTGGTCGGCAGACACCTGCACGGAGCCTGTCATCGGTGAGAGAGACCCGAGTATTGTTTTCAGCAGCGTCGTCTTTCCGGCGCCGTTTGCACCGGTAATCAGAATCTTCTCTCCCCGCCCGACGCGGAGGTTCACATCCTGGAGAACCGACTGCCCGCCGCGCGTCAGGTTTACGTTCTCGAGAATGAGTGCGCATTGAGCGGGATCGCGTGCTGCAGCCGCGCGGGCTCGGGCGCGTATGATCCGGTACGCGGTGTCGGAATCTGTTTCGTTTGCCAGGATGTCCTCGGTGAGACAGTCGATGCGCTCGACCCGGGCATCAGCGTGCCAGGTGACACCGTTGGCCTCCAGAACAGGGATCGCCCGCTCGCTCATGATACCTGTGCGAAGCGAGCGGATCCCGAGACGTACCATGAGCAAGGCGGCAGCGCGCCCGACTATCTTGTCGTAGAGCTCACAGTCGGCAGTTGTCTCACCAGTCGTTTCAAGAAAGCGGGTCAGATCGAGCAGCGGATGCAGCCAGGGTCGTGAACTGGCGAACACGACTGTCCCCGACCGGCTGAGTCTCAGTACTGTGGCATCCCGCGGATCTCCCCCACCCCCGGGCGTACGGCCTCCCGCGTCCGCAACCGGGCCCTGCTCGTCAGGCATCGCGCGCGTCCGGGTCGAGGACAGAGTACATCGCCTCCGAGGCGATCTCCCGATAGTCGGCGGTTATTCCTTTCTGCGAGGTAAGCCCGCGCGCCCACGAGCGAACATCGCCGGCGGACCCCTGGACCACCATCAGCTTAAGGCAGACGTTTCCTTTCAGATGCAGCTGCAGGTTGGAGGAAATCTCCACGGAGGGATAGGGCTGCGTCGGCACCCGCTTGAGGCTCGTACCGTAGGGATACACGAGCGAAATGAGAGCAGCGATCTGCTGCCTTTCGTCTCCCGCTACCTCGTGTGCGAGTTCACGCCTGACCATCGCCCGCAGGGCCTCGGACCTGTTCGCGTAGCCGCGCTCGCGTGCGAGCGCATCGAGACTGTCGACAAGCTCCTGTTCCATTGAAACGCCAAACCGGCACAACTGCACGGGAGACCTCCTGAGTCCCGCTGTCGGGAGTCAGGATACGGTAACACGTTTTTTCTGGAACGTGCTACTGCGGCGGGCGAATCCAGCGCAGATACACGGAATTCCACAGGTAGTACAGGCCGATCCCGGCCGGAACACCGGCAAGCGCGTCAATCTGATAGTGCACGGATGCGAACCCCATGGACACCCCGATCCCGACGATTACGAAGACGACGAGGCCGTACATGGGCCGCGAGAGGGGACGGAGGAGAAGCAGAACGACGACACTCTGCCCGACGTGTGAACTCGGGAAAGCCCCTCCCGGGTCGGGAATTCCGAAGGAGAACAGATAGTCCACGAGATTCGAGAACACTACCGTGTCGGGAAACAGCCCTTCGCGGTATTCAAGCGGGCCGGTCACCGGGAAGGCAATGAACACCGCGACAAAACTCAGGAATGAGGCGAGAAACACAAAGGCGAAGCGTTCATAGTCGCTCCGCCGTTTCGCGATGACAAACAGGAACGAGCCTCCCAGGAGCGGAAAATACAGCACGTAGAGAAAGTGCATAAGCTCTGCCCAGAAACGCCCGGGCAAAACCCGATGAAACCACATATGCGGACTGAGACCGAAAAATACCGCGTCCCAACGCTCCACCATGGGGTCAAAGGTAAAATCGGGGCCAAAAATCATGCGCGCGAACAGCCCGATCTGCACGTACGCGAGACCGATGAACACCAGGGGATAGAACATGCGAATCACTCGTATCGCGTGAAGCACCTCCGGGTACCTACGCTGCCCACCCGAGTCGGCACGACCGACCCAATACCAGGTGCCCCACAGAACCACGCACAGAAGGAGATTCTGAGTTACCGCCGTGCGGTAGTCCGCACCACTGTTCCACTGTGTGGCCAGAATGATGCTTGCACCGATAAGGTATACTGATGTAACAATATCCGCTGCACACGGGTTTCGGTCAGCCTGCATGCAAAATGCTGTACCCGGAAGTGTGGCTCAGGTCAACAGCGAAAAGCGGGGTGCCATGCGCATAACAGTAGAAGCCGTTCAGTCACGTCGGGCGCTGCGCGACTTTATCGACGTCCCGCGCCGCCTGTACGCCAAGACTCCGCAGTGGGTACCGACCCTGAATGTCGACTACCGAAGTCTCTACAAGCGGAAGCATCCCTTCTTTCAGCACGCCGACGGCGAGTTTTTTACAGCCTATGCTGATGATGAACCGGTCGCGCGCGCCATGACCATTCACAATGAACGCTACAACACGCAACACAACCGCCGTGCAGCGCACTTCTATTTCGTCGATTTTGTGGATGACGCTGCAGTGGTCGACGCACTGTTCGCGGAAATGTCAGCCTGGGCACACGAGCGACAGCTGACAGAGCTCATGGGCCCCCTGTTCATGGGCGCATCACTCGGGGGCGGTGTGCTCGTGAAGGGATTCGAGCACACGGCCGCCATGACCATGATGCCCTACAACCACGACTACTATGCCGGGCACTACGAGCGGCTCGGATTTGAAAAGAGCTTTGACCTGTACTCGCTGTTTATCGATCCTCACACCTTCGCACTGCCACAGCGGGTGGAACGAATGGCCGAGCACGTACGCGAACGCGGCCGCATGAAAGTCGTCGAGTTCTCCCGGAAGTCCGAACTCAAGAAAGCCGCCTACAAGGTCGCCGCCCTGTACAACCCCACACTCGCCGACCACGCCGAAAACTACCCGCTGACCGACGCCGAACTCGACCAGATTATCCGCGACCTGCTGCTCATCGCCCGACCGGACCTGGAGAAAATCATTACCTATGATGATGAAGTCGTGGGCTACCTGCTCGGCTTCCCCGACCTGACACCAGCGCTTCAGAAAGGCGGTGGCCGGCTGACCCCGGCGGCGCTGTTTCGCCTGTGGCGGACTGCGCGCCGCCCGAAAAAACTCATTCTCAACGGCATGGGCATCCTCGAACGTTTTCAGCGCCTCGGCGGCAACGCGCTTATCTACTCGGAACTGAACCGAACTGCCCGAAACACCCCGGCCTACAACTTTGAAGCCGCAGAAATGGTGCAGATAAACGAAAGCACCGATCTGATGCTCGCGGACCTGAAGAAACTCGGTGCTGAAATTGCGAAGATACACCGGGTATACCGCCGAGAGGTACGAGATGCCTGAGCTTCGGACATCGGACCGTCAACCGTTCTATTCGGTCGCTCACGCCGCGCACACTGCCTGGAGCGCAGGCTCGATTCCTACGAACAGCTCAGTGCAACAGGCCCTCGCCCGTTTTCTGAATCTCCCCTGCCACGAAACCTTCGTTGTGCTCGAGGACGCGTGGCCCGCAGCCGACGCGTACCGCGACTCGCAGACAGCGATTCCGCCTGAGGCTCTGCGCGAACAGTGGGACGTCCATCACACCCTGCTTGAGAAAACCTGGAAGCGTCTGTGCGATCTGGGTTTCAGTCTCTCGCCTGATTCTCAGGTTGATGATGCTCTGAGGCACCTGCGACTCGCAGGGATAGAACCGAAATGGCGTCGTCGTCGGTCCAGGCTACACGCACTCATGTACACCCGATACGAGGCGTTCCGCTGCGTCTATGACCGTGTGTGCATTCAGTCCGCAGACGCCGAGCTGTCAGTCTACACGAACAGCTTCGGCATCCCCTGCGATCGTAGCGAAGCCGATACGCTTTCGATACATCTAATATGCCCTGAGTTTTCTGCCCAAGGAGGCCAATCATGAACATTACTTCGCGGTGCCAGTAGCGCACAGAATCAGGCTTCTTCGTTCGATCCCGTATCACACTTCAGGTGGAGGGTCCGGCTGTAACCCGGATACTCCTTCAGTTCACCGGGAAATCCTGTGGTCATGAGCTGATAGCCTGTGGCTTTTTCCAGCTCCGTACCGAGCTCGTCCCATATCCGGTAGATCGCGCCACTCTGGAGCCCCCGGAGCGGTGGATCGGGACGGAAGCTCCCGACGGGGTGCGTCTCAACGACGAGGGAGTATACCGCCTCGCTTCCGTCGGGCAGACAATACTCGTGTATGGAGCTTCCGTACTCGTTTAAGAGCTGCAGGCGGTACAGGCTACCGTGCTGAATGATGTGCCGGATGCGCTTGTAGAACGCGATATACACCGCGTACTGTTCGAGTTCTTCAGCGCTCAGGTCGTTGAGGCTTGAACCGATGCCGAGTACCCCGCGCATGGCAAGCGCAAATCGCAACTGCACGGGCGTAACGCGTCGTGTCATGTGGTTCTTTTCGTGCGTGACCCAGGCCTCCATGGTACGAGCCGGGTACGCAAGGCTGAATCCTTCCTGAATGCGCATGCGGTCAAACGCATCCGTATTGTCACTCGCCCAGACCTGATCGGCCCGGGCAAGAATGCCCAGGTCGATCCGTCCGCCGCCGCCGGAACAGCTCTGGATTTCAAGCGCCGGGTGCTGTCGCCGTAATCGATCGAAAAGGCTGTACACACCTTCCACATGGGTACGCCAGATCGCGGTCCCCACAACGGAACCGGGTTCGGTAACCATGCGGTTCATGTCCCATTTGAAGAATGAGATTCGATACCGGCGCACCAGATCATCCAGCAGATCAAACAGGTACTCCACGACCTCGGGTCGGCCAAAGTCAAGAACCAGCTGGTTTCGGGATTCGGTGCGCGGGCGCCCGGGAAAATGCAGTACCCAGTCAGGATGGCGCCGGTACAGATCTGAGTCGGGGTTGACCATTTCGGGCTCGACCCAGAGTCCGAACTTCATGCCAAAGCGTTCAACCTCGTCGACGAGTGGTTCAAGACCCTCCGGAAACACATCTGCGCTTACGATCCAGTCTCCGAGGCCTGCGCGGTCACTGCGACGACCTCCGAACCAGCCGTCATCCACGCAGAACAGTTCTACGCCAATGGCGGCCGCCTTTCGCGCAAGTAACACCTGGTTCTCATAGCTGAGATCGAAAGCGGTCGCTTCCCAGCTGTTATAGAGAACGGGACGCTCTGACCCGCCGTGCGCGGGTACCGGAAGAACCCGTTCCCGGGTATACGCGTGCAGCCGTCGACTCGCACCGCCCCGGCCGTTGGGGCTGAGCCCGGTGACAAGGGCTGGCGTTCGATGCACATCTCCCGGGGCCAGAGTCAGCGCGAAATCAAAGGGATTGTATCCTCCGTGGACACGGACATCCCACGTTGGCAACTGTTCGAATGCAAGCTGCCAGCTCCCACTGTAGGCAAGCGCGCCAAAATACACCACGCCGTTGTGTTCGCTTGCGGCGCCTGGCTGATTCAGGAAAAAGACCGGATTCGAGTTGTGCCCGGTGGTCAGGGTCCGGCTCTCAATGACATGGCTGCCCTGCGTCAGCTGCGTGCGCTGTGTGCAGAACTCGCGTGCCCAGGATCCGTTCACCGATGTGAGTTCGGTACATCCGTTGGGAAGGTGCAGGGACGCACTATAGCAGTGATCGAAGGTGATATCGTCCCGCCCCGTATTCTCGAGCTCGAGCCAGCGTTCGATAATGTCGTGCTCCGGCGTCAGTCGGTAGCACGCGGTAACGGTACACGACTGAACAGGATCGGCAAGCACGACCCGCAGTGTCTGACGCGGGGAATTGTCCTGGACGGGAAGTCCGTGTGCAGGAGCATAGCCGGGTTGCGAATCGGTCGCAATGGTGTGCTCGCGGTACCGCAATCGCAGATCGCGTATTGGCACGTGCGAAGCCTCACCTTCGGCAAGTGGTCGGGAGAGCGAGGGAAACCGGGCCTTGATCGTTGTCTGATACGTGGTCACATCGCCGAAAGTCAGGATCTCGTCGGGTCGGAACTGCACAACGAAACTCCAGGATCGGTCAAACGAAAATACGGCTGACGACCCAGCGACGACCTGTTCGTCTCCGGCGTCGTCCGGGCGCCGCCCCCAGCCAAGGTGTATAAGCCTGTCTTCGGCGTCGACCTGAAAGGCGTAAAAGCTTGTGCGCAGGTTCAGGTTGAACGTACGCGTCTGAGTATCAAAATGTATCATGTCCCGGGAGCCCCTTTCGAAACCTGCGAACCCGCGGCGGCCGCCCGACCGACGATCTTGTCGCTCGTGAACAGCGTGTCGGTTCCACACAGAAGACGAAGCACGGGTTTTTTCGCGGCACCAGCGTTGTTCATTCTCAGGATGCTATCACGGGTCGGGCCGATAGAACCATAATCGTGAGCGTGCAGAAATAGTCGATACACCGGTGCATCCGGACAGTCCTCGCATGCCTTGGTGCGCAATTATGCCGAGCCCGTATCAGGCTCCAGGTACGACTGACTCTACTTCCGGTAATGAGGCAAACGCGGTATCAAAGGTGACGACCCGAAGACCTCCGACAACCGCAAACGCTGCGAGATAGCGGTCGGTCCAGACCTTCGGGGAGTACTCGTCGGTTATGGTGAGGCGACGCCAGTAGTGCTCGAGCCCGAGCAGGACGTTCACATCAGGAAGATACATGAAGGTCCTCGTTTTCGAGTAGGTTTGCTAGCTGCTCCGGGGTAACACCGACCGAACCAGGACGACTGGATCTCACGAGCGGAAACTCGACGCGCCGTGACTCAAGCCGTACGGCGCTCGAAGCGATCTCGTGCTCGACCGCCCGGGTAATGAACTCCTTGAGCGTTGTCCCCTGTAGAGATGAAACCGCTTTTGCTTTACGGAAAAATACTGACGGCTGCCCACCGCAGTTGCGGCGGGGTTCTTCCGGATTCTCTCAAATACGTTCCTCCGTCCCTAAATTCCTTCCTCCGTCCCCAGGTTTTGGCTTGACCGGGATGCATTTCGCCACTAATAATAACAACTGTTATACGGTATAACGGTTGTTATTTTAAGGAGCAGTAATGGTTCAGCCAAGTGTGTATTCGAAGGAACAGATTGTTGACGCTGCATTCGAAATAGTCCGCGACGGCGGGTGGTCAGCAGTTTCGGCACGGGCGATCGCAAAGCGGCTCGGGTCCTCAACCATGCCGATCTATTCGCATACCCGATCCATGGACGACCTTGAGAACGCGCTGCGCGAGAAGGCGCGACAGACCCTTCATGATTTTCAGCACCGGCAATATACCGAGTTCCCGCTGCTGAATGTCGCCTTTGGCTACATCGCCTTCGCGCGCGACGAGAAACACCTGTTCCGGTTCCTGTTTCTCGAGAAACCGGATGCACTCACCGACGCAGATCTCGGCAGCATGCGAGCCTTCTTTACCAAGGAGTTCGGGGATCAGAGCGACGAGAACCAGGCGCTATCCGCGATGAGCCCCGAAAGCCAGGAAGCCCTCGTACGACACACCTGGGTTTTCACCCACGGGCTCGCCTCGCTCGTGAATGCCGGGACCCTCGGAGACATTTCCGATACGACCATACTCGAGTTTCTACAGAACGCCGGGGAGGCGTTTTATATCTGGGCGAGTACGCCCCGCCAGGGAGGAACATCATGAGCGATGTTGCCATTGAGATTCGTGATCTCACAAAAATATACGGAGACAACCGTGCAGTCGACGGCCTGACCTTCGATGTCCCGCACGGCACGATTTTCGGTCTTCTTGGGCCAAACGGTGCAGGTAAGACGACGACGCTTGAATGCGTTGAGGGACTCAGAAAACCCGACAGCGGACGTGTTCGCGTCCTCGGGATAGACCCGGCACGGCACCCGAAGAAACTCTGGGACGCGATCGGGGTGCAGTTGCAGACATCCGGTCTCCCGGACACCATGACCGGGCGGGAGGCGCTCGCGTTCTTCAGCCGCTACCACGGGCGCTCGCCTGACTACACGATACTCGACCGCTTCGGTCTGGGCGCCAAGGCGCAGGAGCAGTATGGAACGCTCTCTGTCGGACAGAAGCGCCGACTCGCCCTTGCCATTGCCGTGTCACACGAACCGCAGATTGTCATTCTTGACGAACCCACTGCCGGACTCGATGTCGAGTCGCGCATGGAACTTCACAGAATGATGAGCGAGCTGAAAGCGGCAGGAACCACCATTGTCCTGGCAACACACGACATGGCGGAGGCAGAAAAGCTATGCGACCGGATCGCCATCATCATACAGGGAAAACTCGGTGTGGTCGGTACTCCGAGCCAGATTACCGCAGCTGGCGACCAACGAACCCGCATACAAGTCGCTTCTATGAACGGAACCTTTCTGGGCAATGCCCCGGAACTGCCCGGCGCAGTACTGACCGGAGTCGTCGACGGCTACGCGCGATACTCCTCGGAAGCACCATCGAAACCGCTGACGGCGCTCATCCGACTGCTCGAGGAACACAACGATGAACTGGTCGACCTCAGGGTCGAACGCCCGTCTCTCGAAGAACGATTCATCGAAATCACACGGAGGAATAAATGATGAACGGCTACGCAGCACACCTGTCCTACGATCTGAAAGCCGGTGTGCGGGATACATCGCACATGCTCATGATCTATCTCTTTCCTATAGGGTTCTTTCTCATGATTGGCATGTTCATGCCTCGTATTAATCCCGAGTTCCTGGACATCATGGCACCGGGCATGATCCTGTTTGCCATTATGTCGGGCACGCTCATGACCATCCCGTTCACCCTCATCGCGAGCCGCGAGGGCGGCATATTCAGAAGCTTCCGGGTCAACGGCGTCCCCGCGACCGCGCTCATTACGATACCCGTGATCGGCGCGGTCATTCACATGGCCGTCGCGACCGCCATCCTGACCACCGGAAGCGGCACCATTTTCGGCGCGCTCATGCCCGTACGGTGGGCCCCCTTTGTGCTGGCCTTCGGGCTGACAGCTCTATGTTTCGCCACCCTGGCGGTACTGATCGGTATCGTTGCACAGTCCAACCGCAACGGCACCCTCATTGCCCAGGCAATCTATATACCGTCGGTCATGCTCGGCGGTCTCATGGTCCCCGAAGCGCTGCTCCCCGATGGCCTTCGTGCCGCCGCGTCTCTGTTGCCGGCAACCCACGCCATGCGTGCCTTCAACACCCTCGCGCTGTCAGGAGAGGCACTGACCCTGACAACCGTCCTGCCGCTCCTCGTCCTGAGCGCAAGCATCATCGTGAATCTCATCCTCTGCTTCGCGCTCTTCCAGTGGGACTCCCGCCCGTTACCGACGGCTCGCCGGATGATCGCTCTTACGGCGGTGCTTCCCTTCGCGCTGAGCATACTCGCGGTGCAGGTGTTGTAACCCTCCCGCACAAAGCCCCGGTCACCGCCGGGGCTTTGGCCTCCGTTCGACCAAGCATTCTTTCGGACGGCCGAACGACCGAAAAACACGAAAAAACGCTGCTTTTATACCATCTGGTATACGATAATTCTTCTCGATTGCATCATCTTGTCCGTTATCTCTCTTACAGGGGACGGAGGAATACACAATTGAAAAAGATGAAGCAAATCAAAACGCTATCAATTATAGCCCTGCTTGGGCTCGCAGCACTGCTCGCCGGCTGCGGAAACGAGGCAGGACCAAATCTTGGCGACCTGACGGATGATAGCCCCGAAGCTGGCGGCGGCGGAACCTCGGGGGAACAGGTCACGATTACGTTTGTGCTGGATATGGATGCTGGGGATGGTCTGACGCTTACAACCAGCGCGACGGCGCCGGCTCCAATTACAGTAAACATCGGGGACCCTGTGCGGTTGAATCAGGGGATTGGGTTTACGGCTACGGGGCCTGGTCCTGGCGGGCCGGAGTCGACGATATTCCACGCGTCGGGCTGGTCAACGGAAACCTACGAAGAACAGTTTGAAAAGATAATCAATCCGTCTGGACCGGCACCAACCGGTAGCGGTTATTACCTGCCGGGGTTCGAAGCGATCTTTTCTGAAGATACCACGGTGTACGTCCGCTGGCTGCCGGAGTTTGACCACGTAACCGCACGCATTACCTACCAGCAACCAGGTGGTGGAACCAATGCGGCTACCACAGCTGTTCTTCATTTGCGTGATGAAATCCCGTTTGAGTCAATGTCGAATTTCAACGCGCGAATTGCACCTCCCTGGACCGTATCACAGAATGAGCGGGTGTTTACGTGGTCTGCAGTGGACGGTACAGTCATCTTCAGCCGTAGCGCTACTGACGGAAAGCCCGCAGTATGGCAGTTTGCAGAGGCGAATCCCGGTTTTTTGGAAGTGACCGGCACTACGGGACTCCGCGAAATCACCATGACCTATACACCAAAACAGGTGCACACCGTCACATTTGACTTCAACGGCGCTCCAGGTGGTTCTGGTAGCGTGACCCGGGAAGCGTATGACGGCGTGGTCCTTTCAAACAACCCTGACTGGAACATAACACCAGCATGGAACTCTCTGACCTTCGCGGGCTGGTTCACAGACCCAGGCTTTACTACCAGTTGGACAACTGCAACAGCCACGGCGCCTGTCACGCTGTATGCTCGGTGGCAGGCTGATGTCACCTTCAATCCTGGCGGTGGCAACGGGGGAATCGTAATCCAGACGCTCGATGTCGACACGGAAGGTACAGTAGCGGTTCCGACCGTGACCACGCCTCACGATACGTGGGATGTCTTTGCGGGTTGGTTTGCAGACTCAGCCTACACGCAGCCTATCACATTGACCGGAGGGCGGCTGCCCGTTACCGGCAACCGAACGGTGTACGCAGGATGGGGGCCAAAGTACAATGTCGGAGACGTTGGGCCTGGTGGTGGACGGATCTTCCATATTCACGGTGGTACCGATCCTCGAACTACGGTGGGTAATCCTCAAGGGTCTGGGCCTGGAATGCAGTGGCGATATCTGGAAGTGGCTCCTACGGATGCAGCCGGTGTGGGTAGCTGGGCGACGCCCAATATGTTGAGTACGTTTTTCACTCAAAGCAATCACGATACCCTCGGCGGTGGAATCAGCGCCACGGATCAGATCATCGGGGCCAACAGTGGTAGTTCCCTTACCGACTACGCGGCGTACTATGTGAAGAACACCTACACATCACCCAGCGAGTTCGACGACTGGTACCTGCCCTCCGTCGTTGAGCTCAAGGAAATCGCTGATTCCGGTGTCTGGCAGCACCCTGAAATACTGATGGGAACGCTGCAGTACTGGTCATCTTCTTCATATGTGAATACGAGCTATTCCTCTGAGGACATGGGAACTCGCGTTTTCACCGTCAGTTTGACCTCAGGCAATCCAGTGGTGGGAACTACCTTGAGAGGAACTGGTGGTGGATCCCTGCGCGCTCGCCCCATCCGCCGCTTCTAGCGGCTGACGCCGCTTCGACGCGTCATCACGGCACCACCCTCCCCCGCGCCAGGGATTGAAGGGGCGCCGCGGGGCTGGGGCCGGAAGGCCGCAGCCCCGCGTGCGGTCTGGCGACCGCCCCAGCGGGCGCCGGACGGAACCCCCGCAAAGCCCGGTG
>RECN01000204.1 GCA_007694005.1 Spirochaetaceae bacterium | reverse complement strand
TATGCTACACGCACTATGATTCTCCGACCACAAGAACTCGATACACTTGCCCTTGAACTCCACGACGCCCTGGTCGAAGCCGATCTTCCGCGGGCACTCAAGGTGGCAGCCAGACTTTCGTCACGCCGAACCGCGCAGGCTGTCCTTGAAGCTTCTGAGGAGGCGGCGCTGTCGCTCATACAGGCGCTCCCGACCGACCGTTCAGGCAGGGTACTCGGCCAGCTCCCGCCGCGTTTCGTCGAGAAGCTGCTGACTGCGATTCCTGCGAGCGAGGCAGCGCGTCTTCTCTCCCAGGTTCCGCCCGATTACACCGTCGATCTGCTCGACGGTTTGAGCGAAGAGTTTCAGTCGGAGGTCCTGCCGGAAACAAGTGAGGCGTTCAGAGAGAACGTCACGCTCATGCAGTCCTCACCGAGCGGGTCGGCAGGCAGCATCATGGTTCCGGCCTTTCTGGCAGTGGACGTATCGGCGAAGGTCGGAGAAGCGCTTGATCTGCTTCGAAGCAGCACAGACGGAGCCATATCAACAAGTTATGTGTATGTGCTCAACGATGCCGAACAGCCCCTTGGGGTGGTCTCAGTGCGCGAGCTTGTTCGCCACGCTGCCGGTGAAGCGGTGAAAGACATCATGACGACGGGCATTGTTGCGGTGCGGACCAAAGACAGCGCAGTCGAGGCGGCACAGACCCTGCGAAACCGGCGGTATTCGATGATCCCTGTCCTCGACGACTCCGGCCGGCTTGTCGGAGTCATACGGTTTGAACACGCGATCGATATACTGACAGACGATGTAGCGACACAGCTCGTTGAGTTGAACGCCGGTTCGCGCGACGAGTCTTTCTTTACCCCGCCCATGTCTTCTGTGCGGCTGAGGCTGCCATGGATGGCCGCGAACATCTTCCTGAACCTCGGAGCAGTGTTCATTATCAGCGGATTCGAAGAAACGATCGCTGCGGTTGCGATTCTCGCAGCCTTCCTGCCCATGATTACCGACATGGGAGGTAACATCGGCATTCAGGCGCTGTCGGTCGCGATACGCTCCATTGCGCTCGGGGAAGTCCGACTGCGCGACTTCCGCAAGGCGATCGGGAAGGAGATGGCAGTCGGACTGGTAAATGGCCTGGCTTTGGGTGCGCTGTTCATGGGTATTGCGTACATCTGGCAGGGAAATCCGGCAATCGGGATTATCGCGGGAATAGCACTGGGAGTAAACGTGATGGTCGCCGGGGTTGTAGGTGGCACCATCCCGTTTCTGGTAAAAAGACTCGGCAAAGATCCCGCGCTCATGACAGGGCCCATACTTACGACCATTACCGATATTACCGGTGTCTCCATATACCTGGGCTTAAGTACGATTTTTCTGTTGGGATGAAGTCGGGGAGCCGGACAGTCACCACTGAGGCACGCTCCGCGCGCGTTTGTACTATCGATTGCCTCGTGATATAACCCTTTCGCATGGAATTCCATGTCTCACAGAGTACCGGCGACGACGATCGCGCAGGTACACACGAAAAGCCCTTCGCATCGATTACCCGGGCCGCCGAAGTCGCAGTGCCTGGGGATAGCGTCGTCGTCCACGAAGGGGTATATCGCGAACGCGTGAACCCGCCCCGAGGCGGCGAGAGTCACGAAAGACGCATTACCTACCGGGCTGCACGCGGTGAGACCGTTGCGATCTGCGGATCCGAAGCGGTTTCGGGCTGGACGCTATGGAAGGGCAATGTCTGGAAAGTGGACATACCGAACGAACAGTTCGGCAGTTTTAATCCCTTTGCTACGGAACTCGCAGGCGACTGGTTTGACCCTCGCGATCACAGTCACCATCGGGGAATGGTCTTCCTTGACGGTCACTGGATGGTAGAAGCCGATAGTCTGGACGAAGTCTACGAAAGCTGTTCAGATCAGAGTCAGACCGTGCGATTCTGGTTTGCAGACGTAACTGAGGATGCGACCACACTGTACGCGGATTTCGGTGGGGGCGATCCGAACGCGTCGCTCGTCGAAGTTACGACTCGCGAATCGGTCTTCTACCCGGACACGTCCTGGTGCGATTACATCACGGTAGATGGCTTTCGACTGCGCCACGCAGCAACGCCCTGGGCTCCTCCAACTGCGGAGCAGATCGCGCTGATCGGGACACACTGGAGTCGCGGCTGGATTATCGAAAACAACGAAATATCGTACTCCCGCTGTGCGGGCCTCTCGCTCGGTAAGTATGGTGACGCCTGGGATAACACTTCAGCAGATACGGCCGCTGGATACGTCGCGACGATAGAGCGTGGTCTTGAGAATGGTTGGGATTATGATCGTGTCGGCAGTCACACGGTACGGAACAACGTGATTCATCACTGTGAACAGGCGGGAATCGTCGGCAGTCTCGGCGCGATCGGATCGCTGATTGAGCGGAACGAAGTTCACAGCATACACGTGATCCGGAGATTTGGTGGTGCTGAGCAGGCCGGCATTAAACTGCATGCACCGCTTAAGACGACGATACGCGACAATCGCGTTCACCATGCGAACCGCGGCCTCTGGCTGGACTGGATGACACAGAGCACGCGGGTGACAGGAAACCTCTTTTATGACAATGACCTGAATCAGGATTTCTTCGCTGAGGTGAACCACGGTCCCTACCTCGTCGACAACAACATCTTTCTCTCCCGGATCAGCATACGGGATCAGTCGGAAAGTGGCGTGTACGCATACAACTACATAGCCGGGGAGATTCAATGCGCTGCTGAGCATCGACGCGATACACCCTGGCAGGAAGCAGATTCGACGGCACTAGCGGGCCTTGCTCCGACTCGCGGCGGGGACAATCACTTCTACGGAAATACCTTCGCAGGACCCGGGGACGTTGCCGAAACCGAGCCACGCGAAGTCGGGCTCCACAGTCCTGCGTGGAAATCAGGATATGGCCTCGCGATGTACAACACATCGGCGCTCCCGTGCAGAGCAGCCGGGAACAGATATGTAGCCGGTGCCCGGCCCTTCGGGGACGAGTTGCACGATGCTGATTCAGATGCGTTTCTCGAACGCGGAGACGGCGTGGATCTTCGGCATCTTGGCCAGACGGCCGTCTCATGCCTGCCGTTTCGTCGAGCCGCTCCGACTGACGAAGTCGTGTACAGGCGACTGTGA
>RECN01000021.1 GCA_007694005.1 Spirochaetaceae bacterium | reverse complement strand
GGAGCTCATGAGAAACATCGCGATGCAGTTTTCTCAGGAAGGCAGATAGTTTTCGATACATCGTGTTTCGCACCTGCGGGACGTGCTATATTTGGGTTCATGAAATGGACACGGAAATATCGGGCGATCGTAGATGGCACTTCACAACCCTGGGAGATTGACCCCGCGTGGCAGGACGGTCGCATTACACCGGTACGCCGGCACGCACTCGCCGGAGTGCTGTTCGGGATTCTGTGGATCGTGGCTGTTGCTGCCTTTGCTGCATCCGTTGTTTTCGGCGCGGAAGAGCTGATCGGTCTTGTTACGCTTCTGTTTCTTGGTCCGGGAATATACATTCTTATCCGATCGTCGCGTCGGCTTCGCGTCGAAAAGAAACATCCTCACATACACCTGAAACCTGCGAAGATTCCGGTAGCCCCCGGCGATCGCTTTGAGTGTGTCCTGTATTCCGGCGCTGACCCTGCCCGGTTCAGCGCATCCCAGGTTGTGTTCAACGTACGAGTCACCGCAAACAAGTGGGTCGAACAATCTACGGCGAGCGACCGTAGTGGCCCACGGAAGCGTCGTTATGTCATGTGGGAGAGGAACATCGCAGTCTCAGCGGTCAGTGGGGTCTCGGAGTTTGGATCGACACTCGTCGGGCGTTTTGGTATAGACCTGCCCGAGGAACAGGAACCCACGAGCCGGCTTCCCGGGAGCGTTACGTACGACTGGCGAATGGAGATCGACGCCAGCGAAAGCCTCCCTGGATACAAGTACGAGTTCACGCTGCCGGTTTTTGACACCCGCAGCTCCATGCAGCGGGCGGACGACGCGCTCGGGACGGTAACGGAGTACGACGCGGTACTGGATGGCGACAACGGGTCCGACAACGGGCAGGGGACACCCCGGGCGCCCGATTCGCCGGTCGCACGGGGAGATCTTGAGGGTCTCCGGGCATATATACAGGAAGTGCACGATCAGCGGCAGGAACTTGATGCGCGACCAACAGTGAAACGCCTCTTTCGCGGTCTTGTACCGCTTACCAGTCTGCAGCGCAACGGCGACATGGCGGTGAGTGTCGTGCACGTGAAAGGTGATCCTTCGGTAAGAACCGTCCGCAGACTCCTGGCATTCGCCGCGTTTCTGCTGGCCTTTTTCCTGGCAGGCCCTCCAACACTGCTCTTTCTGATCGTGTCACTCGTTCTGGTCTTCATGGGACGCGCAGCAAAACCGGCAGCAATTGCCGTTCACGGCGATCAGAGTGGCCTCCAGATTGACGAGATTCGGGGAAAGAAGACGCGCTCGGACACGTATGAATGGTCGAGCATCGGCATGATCGCCGACACGAAATTTTCCATGTTCTACGAGGACATCATGTTGCCAAGGCCAGGGCGCGCGACGGCGACGCTTGGGGTCCGAATTCCCTCGAAACGCGAGGCCGAAGGAATTGCTGCGGCGATCGAATCGGTCAAGGATCGCTACCGGGGATGACGGAACGGAGAAACTACAACATGACACCGACGGTGCAGGACGTGCTTCAGGGCCTGACGCTCGAAGAAAAGGCTTCTCTCTGCTCGGGCAGGGATTTCTGGAATCTCAAAGGCATACCCGAAAAAGGCGTGCCATCGGTTCTGGTAACCGACGGTCCCCACGGTCTTCGAAAACAGGCCGGGGACGCCGATCATCTGGGTCTGAACACAAGTGTCCCGGCCACCTGTTTTCCGACTGCTGCAGGGCTCGCGGCGACCTGGAATGAGACACTCGTTGAGGAGATCGGCCAGGCGCTCGGGAGGGAAAGTCGCCATCATAAGGTTGCGGTCATCCTCGGACCTGGTGCCAACATCAAGCGTTCACCGCTGTGCGGGCGCAACTTCGAGTACTTCTCCGAGGACCCCTTCCTTACAGGTCGGATCGCTGCGGCTCACATACGCGGGGTGCAGTCCCAGGGAGTCGGTACGTCGTTGAAACACTTTGCCGTGAATAATCAGGAACGTCGACGCATGACGATCGATGCAATTGTCGACGAACGGGCAATGCGCGAGGTCTACCTCTCAGGCTTCGAGTACGCCGTCAAGGACGCGCAGCCTGCGACGGTCATGTGCGCGTACAACAGGTTAAACGGAACGTACTGCAGCGAGCATCGTGAGCTTCTGCGAAGCATCCTCAAAGACGAATGGGCTTTTGATGGTCTGGTCGTCACCGACTGGGGCGCTGCAAATGATCGCGTTGAGGGGCTCAAGGCAGGGCTCGACCTGGAGATGCCGGGAAACAGAGGGGTGACCGACGCCCTGATTGTAGCAGCCGTCAGGAACGGGCAGCTCGACGAACAGGTCGTTAACGAGGCGGTTTCGCGTATTCTGTCGGTTATTCTGCCAGCAGCAGCCGTGCTCGAAGAAGATGTCGACTGTGACTACGACGAGCATCACGCGCTCGCGCGTACGGCTGCCGCACAGTCAGTCGTTCTGCTCAAGAACGACAACGATACCCTGCCGATCAGCGATACCCGGCAGTCGATCGCCGTGATCGGAGCGTTCGCGAAGGACCCGCGCTATCAGGGTGCAGGCAGCTCGCTCATTAATCCCACACGCGTCGACACTGCATGGGACGCGATACAGGAGTACGTGAATGCGTCGGTGCTGCGCTACGCACCCGGTTACGAGATCAGCGGGGAGCGCCGGAGTCAGAAACTCATAGACGAGGCCTGTGCTGTGGCGCGCGAGACGGACCGTGTTCTGCTGTTCGCGGGCCTGCCGGATTCCTTCGAGTCGGAAGGCTTTGACCGCGCGAATCTTGATCTTCCCGCGTCGCACACCGCGCTCATTCGTGCGGTGGCGGCAGCCAATCCCAATACAACAGTTATCCTCTCAAACGGGGCACCGGTTTCTATGCCCTGGCTGTCTGATATTCCCGCAGTCCTTGAAAGCTATCTTGGAGGGCAGGCTTGCGGCAGCGGTATCGCCGACGTGCTCTTTGGTGCGGTGAACCCCTCGGGCAGGCTCGCAGAGACCTTCCCGGTCAGACTGGAAGACGTCAGCTGCAGCCCGAACTTTCCCGGTGGAACCGCGGCAGTCGTATACGCCGAGTCGGTCTATGTCGGATATCGCTACCACACGACCGGAGGCCCCGAACCACTGTTTCCTTTCGGCTACGGGTTGAGCTATACACGTTTCGCATACCGTGATCTGCGAATCGTTCCGCAGAGTGATGATGAGTACGAAGTCGCGTGTACGGTTACCAACACTGGTAAGGTGCCCGGAGCTGAGGTCGTGCAACTGTACGTGAGAGACGTCGAGGCGTCGGTCTTCCGACCCGACCGGGAGCTCAAGGGCTTTGCTCGTATCGAGCTGAAACCCGGCAAGAGTGGCACCGTACGCATGAAACTGGATCGCCGGGCGTTTTCTTTCTGGGATTCCGGATCAGAGCGCTGGACCCTTGAAGCGGGTACCTTCGAGATTCTTGTCGGTGCATCGTCTGCGGATATCCGTCTGACCGGAAGTATCGAGATTGCGATCGGTGACGCCCTGTCTGACTGGGCGCGCGAGCAGAGAGAGCGTGTGCCCGGCTATTTCGCGCCGACCGCCGCGCTTTTCTCCGAAACGGGAACCGGGAGCGAGTTCGAGAAGCTGCTCGGTCGTCCGGTTCCGGCGGTGAACAGAGTCGGCCGGCGCCATTTCACGAGAACGTCGACTCTCGAAGACATACGCAGCACCTGGTTCGGTGCGTATCTTCGCCGCAGTTTCCTGAAAAAGGTTCGAGAATCGGCCGCGCCCGATGCCGATGAACGGAACGTGCGCATGATGCAGGCTGTCGTAAACGAGATGCCGCTGCGAAACCTTGGCATGATGAGCGACGGGAAAGTGCCTCCCGAGACCATTGACGGTATCGTTGACATCCTCAACGGGCGCGTCTTTCGGGGCATAGGCAAGATCCGGAGCACGCGGCGCTGAGGGTCTGACTCCTATCGCTGGTAGAGGTGTACGTCACGCTGCGGAAAGGGAATGCTGATTCCCTTCGCATCAAAAGCCTTCTTGACCGCTTCGTTAATGCCGAGCGTTGCCGTCATGAAGTTCGGAGCTTCTACCCAGAACCGACACAGAAAGACCACCGCGCTGTCACCGTGCTCGGTGACACCTACGAGAGGCGCCGGTTCGGTGAGGACGAGCTCGGAGCCCGAAAGCACTTCGGAGATCGTTTCCTTGACCTCGTCGATAGACGCGTCGTAGGAGACACCGAAGTTCAGGTCGATACGGCGGGTCGCATTGACCGAGAAGTTTGTGACCGCACTGTTCGCAAGGTTCCCATTCGGTACGACGACCCGTTTATTGTCGAAGGTATCCATAACCGTGTACAGCATCTGTATCTCGCGCACCGTACCCATGATCCCGTTTACCTCAATGAAGTTACCGACCGCAAAAGGCTTGAAGATCAGAAGCAGCAGCCCACCGGCGAAGTTGCTGAGACTTCCCTGGAACGCAAGAGCGATCGCGAGACCTGCGGCACCGACTATGGCGACGAACGAAGTCATGGCTATGCCGAGGGTCGAAGCGGCGCTGAGAACGACTACGAGCTTCAACACGAATCGAAGCAGGCTGGACGTGAAGGTGCGAACGCCGACATCAACATTCCGCTTCTCGAGCAGCCGTGTTGTCATGCGGGCAATCACTCTCGCGGCGATGAAACCGACGATGAGGATAATAAAGGCGAGCACGATGCGCGGTGCGTACTCGCGTACGAGACTGGTCAGAATATCCATGGTATCCATGCATATAGCATGCACGGGATCGTGTTTCTACTCAACACGAGCGGTACTGAACACCCGTTGGATCACGTCCTCATTATCGGTATGGACCAGAAAAAAGTCCGTCTGGAGCATCAGCCGCGCCTGTATACCGACGACGGTCGCGTCGCGCTGGGTCTGGTGAGCGAGCAGTGCGTGGATCTGATCGACACGGGGTATCCTTCCATCGGATGCCGGTACCCAGGGGTCCATAATGACTTTCTGGGGGTGTCCCGTGTAGGCATCAGCCTGTCTCGGGTCGGTTCCGATTATCAGGGTATGCACCGGTGACCGTCCCTCGGCCTCCAGGGTCTCAAGGGCACGTCTGACAGCTACGCCGACCGCCTGGTGCTCGAAGTGTTCGAGTGCAGGGCCTGGTTCATCGGGGGCAATAATTATTTCGGGCTGCAGGGCTTCGATGATCTGAAGCAGCGTCCGGTGAACCTGATCCGCGCCCCCCCACCGCTCGAGTACCGCCTCTACCCCCACGACATCGAGCACCGAGCTGTAGGGAGCGTTTGAGAGCCCGAGGCGCAGGTAGTAGTCGGCACCCAGCGCCCCGATAGCGCGGGCCGCCTCGATCCTCCTCACGTCGGCGAGCTCCGTCCCCGACATGCGACGCGACGGATACCTGCCATCTGCGCCCCGCCACGGATACTGATCGAGTCCCGACTCACCGTCGGTAAACACGAGCACCGCACCGCGCATACCCAGTCCCCGAAGACGCGGCAGGAGTGAACCGAAGTACAGGGCCTCATCGTCCGGATGTGCGTGTATGGCCAGGAAATCCAGTGGTCCTGCCGGGAGTTCCTCTGGTGCGGCATATTCCCGCGCGGTTCCGCGAAAGTCGGAGGCTTCCGGTGCATTCGGATCACGGCTCCACGCTGTCTGCGACCCTTCTTCAGCCCGGAGAGGCTCCTGTTCCGGCAGACGAGCGACGGGTTCGGGCTGAACCGGTACCGCAGGCTCTGCGATGGGCACCGCAGCGTAGGAGACCGGAGCGGAGTACCAGAAAAGCCCGACGGCGAAGACCGTCGCAACCGCCGGCAGGGCAAAGAGTAGCCGGTGTTCGGGTTGCGGTGGTCGCTTCCAGGGTACCTTCTCAACGGCATCGACGAATACCCGCACCGATCCCGCACGGAACTGGTCCCCGCGCCCGAGCTCGTATTCCGTGCGCTCCATGCCGTTGATCCGCACAGGAGTTCCTGTCTCGAGAAAAAAGCGTTTGCCCTCATTCCGTACCGTGATCTCGTGGGGGAGCGCGCTGTTCCCTGGTCCTATCGTCGCCGGATACTCTTCCAGCCGAAGGGTCTGAGCATCATCAGGGGTGCGGACGTCGAGTACCAGTACAGGCGGACGCCTGTTATTCCATTTCACGTAGATCCGTTGTCGGCGAAATTTCGTTTCGCGACGAATGGTGTAGAACAGCAGCCCCAGAATGGCGATTGCCAGAATCCACGCGAGCGGTGCAGTGAGACCGCGACCTGTGCGGTACTCGGGGCGTCGCGCGAAAAGGATGGCCGCCGGAGCGTCCACGCGTGCCTCGTGCGTGCCGACCGATGCATCGGGAAGGGATGGCTGGGGCTGGTCCGCAGCATCCCCGGCATCCGGTATCGGTCGATCGACCGGCTGTGTGGAGAGTGACGCGAGTATGTGGTGTATCGTACCGGGACCAGGCGCAGGAATGCTCAGGATTTCGACCTCGATGGAGTCGGGGAGCTCGGGGACCGGTGTAGGCACGACCGCAGAAATGTCCTGCCCGTCGGTTACGACGAGCAGATGATCGCTGTTCATGAGCGTGACGGTCCGGCTCAGCACCGGAAGCAGCTCGACGGTTCCCCACGGTGCGAGTACGGCGACGATCTCTTTGAGTTCTCCGGCCGACACGGGCTCGGAGGTTCTGCGTTCGACCCGGTCCCTGTGGCTCGCAATCAGCAGCTCGTAGGACTCATGCGCGGGGCGGGCATCAAGCCAGTTTGCGAGTTCGTGCCGAAGTCTATCGATCCGCGTGACGCCCGTGTCCCGGGATGCGAGACTGAAACCGAGGTCAAAGAGTACGCTCACGTCCTGTGCCGAAGACGGGACGACAGAGACCAGCACAAGCAGCAGCATAAGCATCCGGACGTGTCGCATCACGGTCAGACTATACGTGGTGCAGCGGTCAGTTGTCCACGAACTCCCCCGACTGTGATACAGTGCATCTCATGACAACACGATTTGAGCACATGGCACTGAATCTCAGAGACTACGAGGAAGCGGTCAGATGGTATACGGGGCATCTCGGGCTGACGGTCGTCAGGAATGATCCCGGAAGCAAGGTGTTTCTCGGCGACAGTACGGGCCGTACCGTTCTCGAACTGTACGAGAACCGGGACGCGGGTCTTCCCGATTACGCCGAGATGCATCATCTGGCGCTGCATCTCGCCTTTGTCGTCGACGATCCCGACGAGGCCGCAGCTGCGCTGATACAGGCTGGTGCGGTCATGGTTGACCCGCCGCGGAGCGTTGCCGGTGACAGACTATCGATGGTACGCGACCCCTGGGGAATCTGCCTTCAGTTCATTCGGCGGGCTGAACCGATGCCATAGATCGACGCGGTTGACTATTTCCCGCGCAAATTCATACGATTCGTTTCGTGAAACAAGAAAACGCGCGCGTTACGGCTATGGCTGCAGGGCAGAGGTTCACCCCGCAGATGCCCGACCCTGATTCCGACGGTGCTCCCGCCATGGACGGTTGGGGCTTCGCTGATTCCGGCTTTGCAATAACCGAGGACGGAAACGTCACTATGACGGGTTCCCGGTATCCGCTCAGCGGCCAGGTGCTCCCGCATCTGATTCCCTGGATCTCGGGCATACTCGGCATCGAGGTGGATCCTTTTGATCGCAATGAGCCCCACTATCCTCCGCAGGTTCCCGAACCGGTCATCAATCGGAAATTCGTGAAGGCTCTCGGCGAGGTCATCCCGGAATCCCGACAGTCGGTGGATGACGAAGTCCGTCTGCGCCGTGGCCATGGGCATACCCAGGAAGATGTCTGGGCAATCCGGTATGGATCCATCGCTCGAGTGCCTGATCTCGTTGTATGGCCCGAGAGCGACGACGAGGTAGAGGCCATTGTTCAACTCGCAGGTCGACACGGAGTCACCATTGTTCCCTATGGCGGTGGTTCCAACGTCTCGGAGGCGCTTCGCTGCGACCCGAACGAAAAGCGCATGATCGTCTCGGTCGACCTCGGTCGCATGAATCGCATCCTCTGGGTCGATCCCGAAAACCATACCGCCTGCATACAGGCCGGTGCGTATGGCCGTCACATTCATACGGCGCTGAAGGCGCATGGGTTTACCATGGGTCACGAACCCGACAGCGTGGAGTTTTCTACGCTCGGTGGATGGATCGCGACGAACGCGAGTGGCATGAAGAAGAACCGCTACGGGAACATCGAAGACATCGTTCGGGATGTGACCGCCATAACGGTCGACGGTAAAATCGAGCGCTATTCTGTCGGACCCCGGGAAAGCATAGGGCTTGATCCGCGAAGTCTGCTGTTCGGCTCCGAAGGGAACATTGCGATTATCACGAGCGCAATCGTCTCGATCTTCCCCGTTCCCGCCGTCCGGGCCTTCGATTCGGTGTTACTCTACACCTTCGAGGATGGCGTTGCCATGACGAACGAGCTCATGAAGCAGGGGAATATACCCGCGAGTGTCCGGCTCGTCGATAACATGCAGTTTCAGTTCAGTCAGGCACTCAAACCCGCGACACATGGTACGGTCGCAAAGCTCAAGAGCAGATTCCAGAAGTTCATGGTCACGAAACTCTACGGCTATAAACCGGATCAGATGTGCGTTCTGACCCTCGTGTACGAGGGGAGTAAGAAAGACGTTGCAGAGCAACAGAAACGGGTGCGGAAGCTTGCGAAGAAGTACCGGGGCCTCGCTGCAGGTGCCGAGAACGGCCAGCGTGGTTATACCATGACCTTCGCCATTGCCTACATCCGGGACTTCGTCATGAAGCACTGGGTTATCGCCGAGTCCTTCGAGACCTCGGTCCCGTGGAGTCAGGTGGTAGAACTCTGCGACCGGGTCAAGAAGCGCGTGGTAGACGAACACGCGGCCCGAAATCTGCCGGGTCACCCCTACGTGACGTGTCGCGTTACCCAGCTGTATCCCACAGGGGTTTGCGTCTACTTCTATCTGGCCTTTCATTACAAGGGTGTCGATCATCCGAGCGAGGTGTTTTCCGAGATTGAACGGGCAGCCCGCGACGAGATCCTTAAGTCCGGCGGCTCGCTTTCCCACCATCACGGGATAGGCAAGATACGGGAGGGCTTTGTGGATCGCATCCATTCGCCTGCCGGCCTCTCAGCGGTGCAGAAGGTGGTTTCAGCTCTCGACCCCGATAAGGTGTTCGGAGCGGGAAACCACGCGGTTCGCTCGAGCAAAGGGTAATCGCCGTGGGTTCAGACGAAACGGTTCTCATTACCGGGGCGACCGGATTTCTCGGCAAAGTGGTTCTGGAAGAACTCCTTCGGACGAGACCCGACACACGCGCGATTCTTGTTATCAGACCGCGGGGGAAACTGACCGCAGAGGACCGTTTGCGACAGCTGTTCTCGTCGGCCTGCTTTAACGGATTGCCCGAACAGTGGTCACGGAACGTATCGGCAGTAACGGGCGATCTCGCAGAGCCCGCCTGCGGACTTTCACCGGACGATCTCGCTGGTGTGAGAACCTCGGTGACGCGCATTATTCACTGCGCAGCTTCAATCGAGTTTGATCTGCCGGTGGCGGACGCTGCAAAAGCAAACATCACGTCGACCCTGAATATCATGAATCTTGCCCGGAGCTGCGACGCGCTCCGGTCCGTGGTGAGTGTCTCCACAGCGTACGTAGCACCCCATCTTCCTCACACGAAGCTTGAGGAGAAACTTGTTCCCGTACCCTGGGACGTCGAAGCGATCTACGGCGACATACAGGCGGGAAAGGTTACGACAGAAGACCTTGTTCCCCAAAGCGGACACCCCAACAGCTACACGCTAACCAAGTGTCTTGCCGAACATCTGCTGGTCTCCCGCTTTGCCGATCTGCCCCTTTCGATCGTCCGGCCGAGCATCATCTCGGCGAGCAGGACGTGGCCGGTTCCCGGCTGGCTCGACAGCCGCGCGGCATTTGCTGCCTTCGTCGCGCTGATCGGTTCGGGACATCTGCGGGCTCTGATCGCGGACCTTGATACTCACATGGACGTCGTTCCCTGTGACGTGGTGGCGCATGACATCCTCACGCAGCTGTTCTCCGGTGAAACGGTGGCCGACGGTCAGGTTCCCATACGCCACTCCACGGTGGGTCTGGATCAGGCGATTACCGTCCGCGAGGCTCGGGACGAAATCCTCGGGTTTTTCAGCGAGTACCCGGTCGAAGAACCGCCGCGTCTGCGCTACATTGGTCCTCCCGGGCGGGCTTTTCGCATTGCGGACTACCGTGAGCACCACCGGCGTTTCGGATCGCGTGAAATGCCTATGTCGGAGCGGCGCGCGTCTTTCATCCGGCAGCAGACCGATTACCTCAATACGGCGTTTCGCTACTTTACGCTGAACAGTTTCGATTTTCACCGCTCATTGCCCTGGCCAGGGGAGAAACTCGATACCGGGGCCTATATTCATACCATCTGCTCCGGTGTATACCGCTTTCTTATGCGGCGCAGCCGGCACGAACTCCTGATCGGCGGTGACAGGCTGGGACGTCTGCAGCAACACCTTGGAGGACGGATGCCTTCGGTGTTTTCAGCCGACCGGTCCCGGCGCGTGCTCGGACTGCTCGGTTCGGTCCTCTCGGCGCGCGCCGACCGGGTCACGGTTGATGAAATGTCGCTGCGTGCCGCGCGCGATGGTGCACCGACCGGCTCGTTGATGCTTTTTGACGCGGCGACCGAGAAACACGCGTGGATCGTCACTCTGCTCAGCGCGTATGCCCTGCTGATGCGTAGATCACTCGGTTTTGGTTCGGTGTGGGTCATTCCGTCATCTACCTTACCGGAAGCGATACGACCTTCCGGCGCTGTTGTCACGATAGCTCTGCGCAACAGTACCAGGACCTACCCTGCCGGGCGCGTGGATCGAAGTCCTGCCAGACTTCTGGACCTGATCGCGACGGGAGTACCGGTTCTGCCGGTACCGATGAGCATAGAATCAGAAAGCGTCGACCTGCCTGAGCTCGACGGTGCCATCGTGGATGTCACCGGAGTCCGGCTCATGAGGACCCTCGCGGGGCGGCTGGAAGCGTCAGAAGGTCAGCTCAAGCGCCTGCACCTTTCGGTCGGGTAAGAGGCTATACGTCTACAACGACAGACCGCGACCCGACAGGCGGTTCTTCATCTGCTCGTAGCTCAGGCCGTGTCGCACTGCGATGTCGCGCGCGTAGCTGTTCCCGTCGGGTACACCTTCGGTGATGCGAAACGTGCGTTCCGCGTGTTCACCGGACACGCGCGCTTCGGCAACGAGTGATCCGATCCCCGTGAAGTCCTGCCGTCTCTCGCACACGGATCGAGCGAGATCGTGCAGGTGAGTCGCAAAAACCCCGCGAACACCAAGAGACGAGAACACCCGGAGAAGCTCCTCGGCGAGTATTCCCGCTTCCTGCGGACCGGTGCTCGACAGGCTTTCGTTGAGCAGTACGATACTGCGGCCGGTAATTACGTCGATCAGGGAAGACAGCCGCGCTGTTTCCTCGCTGAGACGACCGGTATCGAGACTTCCAAACTCTCCGGTCGGGAAATGCGTCTCAATCCGGTCCGCCGGGCGAATGCGGGCGGCCCTGGCGGTGACGAACAGTCCGTTCTGCGCCATGAGATACGAGAGTCCTATACCCTGAGTGAAGGTTGTCTTACCGCCCTGGTTTGGACCGGTGAGTACGACGAAGCGGGTCTCTGAGCTGAAACTGACCCGATTCGGTATCGGTGCCGGTGTATTGCCTTTCAGATACTTCAAGGCCAGGTGCAGATTCGTCATGTCTTCGATGTAGTCCTCACCGTTGTCGTGCACGTCGGGGATACAGACCGGAATACCGACTGACTCGAGGGCGTCGGCCAGATGCACTGCACCGAGGAAAAAAGACGCGTCACCGCGCAGTCCACCGAGGACCCCTGTGTTCACGTCGATGTAGCCACGAAGGGCCCGCTGAACCGGTCGAAGGCTGTCGCCGATGAGCTGTTCAAGCTCCTGAAAGAGCGGCGAGAGTGGAATCTTCCCCTCGAGGGGAGCGGAAATGTCCGGTGGGAGCGGCGTAGCAAATATCGTCGAGTCGGTCGTGAAGCCGCCCGATCTGCCGAACAGGCGGCCCATGATGCTCCGTTCCCGGAAGTTTTCGGCGTTGATTGAGAGAACGGCAACCTCGACGGGCCTGAGCCGTTCGTCAAGGTTCACGCCGAGGGTCAGACTCCGGCGCTGGAGAAGTCCCGACCGCATTTTCGGTAACTCGGATCGCAGACGCCCGAACTCCGCTCCCGTGCGAATTTCCGCGATGCGTTCTGCAACGACGCGCAGTCGCTGCGAAGACAGATGCGGCGTGTCCTCAAAGGCTTTTCCGAGAATGTCTATGCACTCAGTGAACAGTTCAAGTTCACCGAGGCGCCATATTGTCTGTTCGAGGACGCTGCCAGACTCCCGGCGGGTCGTAGCAAAAACGGAAAGCTCGTCAACTTTGGGAATGACCGACGTGAACGCCTCGCAGAGCGTTCTCTGCTCTCGCAGGTCGCGAAAGATGTTCTGCCGCTCGATAATCTCCGCGGAATCCGCGGTCGGAGCTGCGAGCAGTCGTGCGATGCGATGTTCGCTCACGAACGAGAGGTCAAACGCACGGGCGAGATCATCGACACCGAGATCGCGGGCACTGCGTTCGGGCAGAACCTCGGAAGTGTGACGGGGGCTGTACAGCAGGCGAAGCGTTCGGTCCACGCGATAAGGTAGCTACGCACAGGCCGGATTGTCAAAGGCGGGAACTGGTAATTGCCCCCGCACGCCGGGTAGACTGTAGTCCCATGAATTTGTTCCATCTGCATCTGCGCGCATCGGTGTTCGCTGTCCTTGTGGCTCTGCTCCTGTTCGCCTGCGCGACCACAGAGCCCGATGCTGAGCTCATAGCTGATACCGGTTTCGGGTATCAGTACCATGACTACGAGCTGAGCGAGATACGGCACGAGCCCGAATTGCCCGAAGTTCAGCCGCTTGACCGTTTACGCCCCGGTATGACCCGGGCAGAGGTCCGCGAGATGTTTGGGCCCCCTACAGTCATTGCTCCCTCAACGGTGCGCGACGAGCGCTGGGACTATCCCTTCGGTGAGCTCTATTTTCGCGAAGGTCGTCTGCATATATGGTTCAACCTTGAGGGCCGAGGCCGATGAGCGCACCACATCCCGCCACGGTTCCGGTCTATTACGAGGACGCGTATACGCGCGATTTCGAGGCGACGGTGCTGCACGTCGGATCCGATCACATCGTTCTTGACCGGACCTGCTTCTATCCGGAAGGTGGTGGGCAGCCTGGTGACCGGGGAACAGTCGGCGGTGCGTATATCACCGACACGCGCAAGGGAGACTCGGGCGTCATACTCCATCGTGTTGACCCGGCGCAGCCGCACGGCCTCGAAGCGGGTCAGACTGTTTCCTGCAGCGTCGACTGGGCCTGGCGCTTCGACTTCATGCAGCAGCATACCGGCCAGCACGTGTTGAGTGCGAGCTTCCTTCGTGTCGCCGGTATGCAGACTGTAAGCGTACACCAGGGCCTGGAGTACACAACCATAGAGCTCGATGGGGAAGAGCTCGCCGCCGACGCGCTGATCGCGGTCGAGAATGAAGCCAACCGTGTAATTAACGAAAATCTTCCGGTACAGGCATACGAGGTTGACGAGGCAGACGTCGATCGCCTCAATCTGCGCCGGGCGCCTAAGGTCTCAGGCCGCATACGCATCGTCGAGATACCGGAAACGGATCGCGTGGCCTGCGGAGGCGTGCATGCCAGAAGCACCGGTGAAGTGGGCCTGCTGCGGCTGTGCGCGGTTGAACGGATACGGGGTAACGTGCGCTACGCCTGGTTTATCGGTCGCAGAGCGCACGAACATCACCGTTTCGCCCATCACGAACTCTCAGCGCTCTCCACGCTGCTGTCGGTTCCCGCAGCTGAGGTGCGGCAGCGGGTTCAGGAGCTCGATGCGAAACTCAAGGATGCAGAGCGTCAGATCGCATCGCTGACAGGCGATGTCGCGCGGTCGCGTGGCGACGCGCTCGCGCGTGCTGCCGATACCGCAGAGGGCTCTCCCCGAACCGTGGTTGAGGATCTCGGTGAAGTCGACTCGGCGTATCTGCGTACCGTTGCGGACGTTCTTTCGGCTCAGCCAGGAATGCTGGCCGTACTCATGGCGCGCCAGTCCGGCAGGGCTATGTGGGCGGTTTCTCACGGAGAGGGACTGTCTGTCGACCTGCAGGCCTTGCGTTCACAGGCTTTTCCTGTCGTCGCCGCGAAGGGAGGGGGGAAGCCGCCGCTCTGGCAGGGAGCCATGGAGCGCCCTGAAGCCTTTGGTGATTTTGCCCGCGCGGTGCGGGAGTGCACGCGCCCGGCCCCCTGAGTTTACGGTTCGCTATTCGGGTTTTCGTGCCAGCCGGTAAATTTAATGACGAGCAGCGTCTGATCATCGTGTTGTTCAGCCTGCCCGACAAACGCGTCCACTGACTCCCGTACCCGGTCCCGGATCACGTCTGCCGGCTGTGTGCGGGTTTCGCGTATTGCTGCAGTGAGGCGGTCGCCGGAGTATTGCGCTTCCGAACTGTTCATGGCCTCAACGATACCGTCGGTAAAGAACACCAGGACGTCGCCTTCGTTCAGTTCAGTCGTAACCGAATCATATTGCATTTCCGGTTCTATGCCGACAGGAATACCCGGCGTGTCGAGTTCCTCGATAACATCGGAACCGAGACGGTAAATCATTACCGGATGGTGGGCGGCGTTACTGTACTCCATGTGGCCGGTCCGCCTGTTAATGGTGCAGTAGCTCATGGTTGCGAAGTGATCTACGTCCAGCTGTCCCGAAACGCCCTGGTTCACGAGTGTCAGGGTTTCATCGGCACTGCGATCCGGCCGCGCAACCAGTTTCAGGATGCTGTGTATCATGACCATCACGAGTGACGCCGGGATCCCCTTGCCAGCCACATCACAGATGGCACACCCGAGCAGATCATCCGAAAGCCACCGAAAACTGTAGTAGTCTCCGCTCACACCCCGGGCCGGTCGGCTGAGCACCGACACATCGAAACCGGCGTGACTCGTGTCGACAGTTCCGACGAGGTCACTCTGTATCTCAGCCGCGATCTCTACCTCGCGCTCGATTCTGCGCTTATCCATTGCCTCGAGGTATCGGGCGAAGTTCTCGATGGTGTTTGATGCCTGAGCCGCAAAGGTCTGTGCGTGTGCGAAGTCATCCTGACCGAAATTCTGCTG
>RECN01000023.1 GCA_007694005.1 Spirochaetaceae bacterium | reverse complement strand
TATATACTCAGGGGAGATCTGGTATTTGTCAACGACGAATTTGCGGCTCCAGGCGATTTTTTTATTGTCCACGACCGTGGTGGCTTTCTCGTCATTTTCGGCGATCAAGGCATATTTTCTGGGGGAAAAGGTATATGAGTCGCACTGACGCGATATTTTTACAGCCAAGGGGGCAGCGATGCGGACCCATGGATCGGGCGTATCGTAGAATAATCGGGCTTACTCCATACTATGCAGCAGCATACGTTCGCTTCATCACCACAGTCGCGGACAGTAATTACGGGACGACCTCAGGTTCAAGATAGAACAGGTGTATGTCGCTGCCGGCCTGCACTGCCAGAATCCAACCTGCTGGTGCCACACCGGAAGGTACGAAATCGTAGAAACCATCGATATATCGCGCGAGCAGAAGGCGGGAGTAGTCGGCGACCAGAACATTCAACAGACGACGCGGGACGGCCATGATCTCTTCCGGATGCAGCCGGATCCGTTGCAGGGTCGCTGTTGGAAGGGGCGGAGTTGATGCTGCCGTATCTACCGGGACCCCGTCGCTGTAGGCCGAGAAGTGATATCTGATAAAACCGATCCCTCCGGTTACTGCTTCTCCCGGATCGAGCGTCGTTATGTCGATCAGCGAGTTCCGGGTAAGCCGGAAGTTCGTTGTCAACAGATTCCGGTTTACGGCACTGACTCGGCCCGCAGCCTCAGATGCGAGGTAGATATCAGCCGCGGAACCGCCAGTCAAAAACGCTCCTACGGCTCCGGAGTGCCCCAGGGTCTCCGTCGTGCGTTCAGCAATCTCCCGGGCGTAATCATCTGGTGGTGCACCCGAGTATACCCGCAGATGAGTCACTTCGCTTCCGCCGCGTCCCGGTAGACCATCCACGATCTGGAACGCCCGAACGTTTCGAGGTCCAAAGTTAAAGCGGGACTCCGAAAGATTCATGACGAAGACGTCCACTACCACGGGAACACCAATCTGCTCCGGTCGTACGCTGACTTCCACGGCGGATTCACTCCCGATGCTTGCGTGGACGACCCGACCGTCAAAGTAGCTCGCCTCAGGGCGGTCGGCAGGTAGACGCGAAACGTAATCGGAGTACGTAACGCATCCGGTAGCGAATACCAGAAGCATCAGAACAGAAATTGGTGCGATCACGCGTTTCATCGAGGCACTCTCCTCCAGGTCAAGTTACAAACCCCGCATCATGATACCGGCTCGCAGCTGCGCGTCGGCCGGGCCGTCAGAGAACAGCCGAAAGACTTCTGATATCCGCATGTCAATATACGTGACTAGAAAACCTCCAAGCGCGGCATTCACGGATGCGGTCAAAGACCAGTTTCGCGCCGGTTCTGCGAACAGAAAGTTGTCGACGATATCCGAAGGAGTCGCAATGTACTCCGGACCGATCGCGGTCGAGACGAAGAAATCTGAGTTTACCGATGTTAGCGGCGGCTCACCCGCAATCATTCGAGTGAGAGCGAGGACATCGAGTCCGGCCATAAATCGCCGCGTAAAAAGAGACGATCCCCTGCCGCGTTCGGCTTGCCAGATTACCGTCGTCGCAATCGGATGAACAGACGCCAGCGTCGAGAGAAACACTACGTCCCGAGTTTCGCCATAGCCCACCGTGCCAAAAACGGTTCCCAATCCGGTGTCGTCATAGCGACCGGAGAACGCATATCCTTCAGGCGTCAGATCATCCCGCACCACTATCTCTAACCCAAGCTCATCGGGAACGATGCGCGGAGCGTTTCTCAGGAGCGCAGCAGGAAACAACCTGACCTCGCCTCGATATCGTTGTCGTTGTGTTGACGTCGCGGCCCCAGTCGAGGCTCTCGATCGGGCGGTCAGAAGATCTGTCGGATCGTAATTGCTCTCGTATTCGACAGCGACGTGATCGAAGGTTGCTACCGCGATATCCGCCCTGATCTGCATGCCGTCTCCAAATGCGAGGTCTACACGCCCGCCTATATCGTTCGTCTTAACATGTAGTTCGTCCACTCCGGCAATTCCGGCATACGTCTGGTCGCTGATGCTGCGGAAGTAACTTGACCCCGTATACTCCGGATTCGTGTCGAAATCACTAAGACCGAACGCAACTTCGAGATAGTTGAACAGATCGGCGAAGACTTCTACGCTGCCACGGAAACGACCAAGTGCAATGTCATGCAGGCCGACAAAGTAGTTGGAGTAGAGAATTCCGGTCCCGTCAATCGGCCTCAGATTGAATCCCGTAAACGGGTAACCCCAGTCTCGGGCAAGCAGACCCCGGGAGTCCCGCCTAAGAACCGTCTCGCGCGCAATGTACCAGAGCGGTGCAGAGCCTTCGTGCAGAGGATATCCGGTCAGGAGATACTCTGCTAACTCGCGGCTTTCGTTTACCGTTTCGGCGTGAGCAACGGGAGTGAGCACTATTGTCAGGAGAAATGACACAAGCAGCACGGCACGGCGGTGCTTACGTGAACGAATCATAGATGCCTCCGATCACCGATGCCGGGTCGTGACGCGATTGAGCGCCACGCTTTCACCCGGGAGGACCGGACCCGATCCGTCCAATAGAAACGCCTGCGGTTGATAGGTGTCGCTGGTGAACACCGGACGCTGTTCGGCGATATTCCAGATATCCAGCGTTCCGTTCCCGTATCCGATCGCGACAAGGCCCGCCATTTCGCTGATTGCGAGGGACGAAATCGGAAGCGGAACCGAACCGTTTACACGATACACCGGCTCAAACGGATCAACGGACCACAGCTCAGTCCAGCGTCGAGCCCCCGCTCCGAACGCGAGAGCCACAACGGCACCATCTGTCACCGGAGCAACCGACCCGATCGGAAATCTCATCGGTCCAAGACTCACCGCTCTGTCGATCGCTACCGAGCCGGCATCGGTCACAGACATGGACCAGAGCTGGTACCCTTCCTCGATGCGGTTCGGGAAGAGCATTGCGTAGGCTCGTCCCGTACTCTGTATGTACTCAAGTGCCGAGAAGTCGTTCAGGCCCTGGTTTGCCAGATCACGCCGCGAAAGCAGGAGCCTCGGTCGTCCCGGCGAATCGGTATCGTACAAACGCAGTTCGGCAGCCCCGCCCCCCTGTACAATCACGAAAACGGTATTACTGTTTCCGAACCAGCCAATATCAAGGATACGCGCCGGTCTGTTCCACCCGCTTGATGTGTCAACAACAAAGGTCATTTCCAGCTGCGCCGGCCCGAGAAGATCGCCGGCGCTACGGTATACCTCGATCGTGTTACCGTTGACCCCCAGAACGCGCCGTCCATCGGGCGATATCCGCTGACCACGCGATGCGATAGACAACGCACTCGGTTGCGGTTGCGACCGACTATCGACAATCATCAGCTCGTTCGGCGACGTATCGTCAACCCGTACCGCAAGCCCTTCGCCGACCGCAAAGAGAACGCTCGAACCGACCCTCAATGGCGGCCCCGGCGTTCTTAAGCCGAGTAGAAACACCTGATCGTATATCTGACCTGAAGCCGCGTCGATAAGCTCTACCACTGTCCCGCGAAAGCGGCGGTAGTTCTGCTGATTGCGAACCTGCAGAAGAGGGTCGCCATTGAACACGGTTGCAACAACAATCCGTCGACCTCCGGAAAAAAAGGCGATTGTCTGAACGCCAGGACGAGGAGCGCTCGCAGACTCAACAAAAAGTTCCTCACCCGCTGTACCGGTAGCTGGAACGACACCAACTCTGTCGGTGGGAACTTCAAGAAAGGGTGGTGCGCTCGCGCACGCAGCCAGACTCATCGCCACCACGAAAGTCATCAACCTGAGACAGTTCTTCGTCGGCGCCGGACAAAGCAACGCTACATTCATACGAGCCTCCGCTACTAAAAGAGACTGAGAAACGTTACAATTACAAGATGATGAGTGGTACGCGAAGCGAGTTGCAGGCTGTTACTATGGCTACGGATCGGAGCCGCTGTCTATTACATTTCCTTGCTGAGTATTATTATTCTCAATCCTTATTGTCAAGCTTTATTTTCTGCATCAATACAACTTTTTCGCATGGATCGCATCATTCATCGTTGCGACCGATGCCTACCCCTCGGTGGTACACGTATCAACGTACTTCGCTTTTACGTGTTGTCCGATTATTCATTGTGGAGGCAGTACCATGAGAAACATCACGATTTCGTTTCCGGATGACGTGATCAGGCGGGGCAGGGAGTATGCCCGCCGGCGGAGTATATCGCTGAACGCCCTCGTACGCGACGCATTGCGGCGAGAAATCGAGCGGGAGGAGCGGATTGCCACGGATGTGCTCCTCGAAGTCATGGCTTCCGCCGGTGGTCGGTCAGGCGTCCGCGGGTGGAATCGAGATGAACTCTATGAGAGATGAATCCGTTCATCGGCACAGAATAACCATACCTACGACACAAACTCCTGCGGCAGGTGCGGGACGCGGTTGAGATAGCGGATGTGCACTTCGCGTGCCGGTCCAAGATCCAGTCGGGTAATGGCGGTATTGAAATGGTAGACCGTCAGTTCCGCCCCGGGCAGGCGGCCGAACAGGGCTTTCAGGAGGGCTTCCATGAATCCGGCGTGGCTCACAAGCGCGACCGGGCCCTGCACACCTTCGTCTGCCCATTGCCAGAGTCTCCGGGAAACCCGGATTGCCCGGCCCTGGCAGGTCGGCCAGTCCTCCTCGCCCGCCTCGGGATCCCACCATCCGTTTTCACGGACCGCGTCACTTATGAGCGCGGTCGGGAACTCCGCTTCGATTTCGCTGCGCGTCATGCCGGGGTAGCCGACGATACCGCGCCCGTCGCTATGGTCAAGAAAAATCCCGCCGCTCTCGTGCAGGTCGACCCAGATTTCCGGTCGGACACCGATCGCGTCACTGACGGCTGTCGCCGTTTCAAGCGAGCGGTGCATTGCGCTGCAGTAAAGTTTCGTGATGCCGTAGCCCCGCACCGTCTCAACACTCGTCGCTTCGGGGTCGCGACCGTAGATCTGTTCGGGGTGGGGTTCTGTCGCGAGGTGGTGAGCAAGTCGGGCGGCCTGCTTCTGGCCAAGCTCGGTGAGGTGCGGGTCACAGACGCGTTGAGACTGATCGGGCAGCGCATTGTTTACTGACTGCGCGTGACGAATTATGTAGAGTTCCATGAATCTTCCTTGTACGAGTTGTATGCGATAGGTGGGAGTATACCGGGTCGGTCCGATGGAGGCTATGTGCGGAAGCGAACAGAACGGATACGGGAATAGCAGTAGGCTGTTATCAAAGGAGGATCATATGGGTCTTATAAGTCTATTGGTCGCAGTAATTCTCGTGATTGTTATCGTCTCTATTCTCTAACATCAGAGGATATGTTCCATGCTCGAGCTACGAGGAATCTGTAAACGGTTTCCGGGAAAGCCGGATGCGGTTCTGTCTGAAGTTTCGTGTACCGTCAGAAAGGGAGAAACCGTCGCGCTGGTTGGAGAAAACGGCGCTGGTAAAAGCACACTGGTCAGGATCCTGTCGCAGATTTTGCGGCAGGATGCAGGAACGGTCTTTCTTGACTCGGTGGGCGTCCATCGGGACCCGGGGTACATGAAACGCAGAACCGCTACCCTTTTTTCCGGCGAGAGTTCTCTCTACGACCGTCTGACTGCCAGAGAAAACATCGTCTATCATGCCCGCCTGAACGGAATCAGAAAGGCTCACTATGAACACCATCTCACCGCTCTCATCGAGGAACTTTCGCTGTCGCGATACATTGATGACAGGGTTTCGACCTTCTCGCGCGGGATGAAACAGCGCACAGCTATTGCACGAACGCTGATCACCGACCCGGAGTTCATCATCCTTGATGAGCCCTCCTCCGGCCTGGACATTATCGCGATCGAATCAGTGAAAGCGATTATCTCCCGGCTGCGGATGAACGGAAAAACAGTCCTCTTTTCGAGCCACTCGCTCGACGAAATACTCTGCGCGCAGAGAGTCATTATTCTGCACGCCGGACGGATCGTCTGTGATTCCCCGGTCGAACGCTTCCTCCCCGGCGGGGGAGAAGATATACCTTCCTACCTGAGAGACTGAATGAAGTTGCTGATTCTTCTGAAAAAAGAGTTGATCGACCAGATTCGCGACCGGAGAATGATTCTCGCAGCGCTTCTCATGCCTGCGGTGATCGTACCGCTGCTCCTCGTATTCATGACCCTTGAGCCGTCGATGGGAGAAGCCCGTTCACCGGTTCGAGTCGCGATCGACGCGGAGTCCATCGGTCTCCAGGAGATTATCAGTGCATCGTTTACGGATATTCTGTTTATCCGCTCGCACACCCCGGGAGAGATCGTTCGCGATGGAGGGGCCGAAATCGGCATAGCGTCGATGCCGACCGACGGCGAACGCGAGTCGTTTACGCTTCACTACGATCCGGCGCGACGGATTTCCGAGCTCGCGTATGCCCGTGTTCATTCGGTACTTCAATCACATTTCACCGGTGCCGAGCCCCGGACGGATTCGCTGTCGATACGTGCTGCTCCGATCAGAAGCGCTCCGTTGAACAGCTCGCTGCTCACGCTGTCGCTTCTGCTGCCGGTATTTCTGATGGTCTTCTCCGCGTCTACAACCATGTCAAGCGCAATTGACCTGAGTTCCGGGGAAAAGGAGCGATCGACAATCGAGACGCTCCTGAGTACAAACATCTCCCGCACGGACATTGTCGCCGGGAAGATACTCGCTGCCTCCGTGGTGGGCATTACCGCCGTTGCAGCCTTGCTGACCGGTATGATCATAAGCTCGTGGGCCTTCCCGAGGATCACCGGGGGTGTGTCGCTACTCGGGGTCATAAGCCTTCCGTCGATCTTCCTGATCGGAGCGCACATGCTGTTCTGCGTGCTCCTATTCGCGTCCCTCGGCCTGGCGACGGGCCTCTACTCGAAATCTGTCAAAGAAGGCACCGTACTCACGCTCCCGGTCATAATACTCGCCTCGGCCCTGTCGAGCGGGCTCATCGGCGGGGATCCGTACGTGTTCGATCCGGTCTTTCTGGCGATACCGGTTGCCAATGCTTCGTATGTAATCCGGTCAATACTCTACGGTAACTCTGATCCCGCGACCTTTATGCTGTCCATCCTCGTCAACTCCCTCTACGCCGCGGTGTTCTTTGCCGCAGGCACCTACCTCATGGGGAAAGAAACCGTTATCAGCAGAAGCTGACACGGTACGCTCTCGAAACAAAAAAGGCCCGGCATAAGCCGGGCCTCACTCTATATAGAGTACTCTATGCTACTGGAGCGCCGCGTAAGCTGCCTGCGCTCGTTCGGTAACTTCCCTGCCGCCGCTGCGATACCAGCGTTCGACGAACTCGTCAAACCTGTCGATCTCCCAGTCGCCGACAATGATTCTCGCTACGTACTCCTGAAAGAGTCGGTGCGTCCGGATGTCGGGGTAGCCTTCGTAGATCGAGGGCGGGAGAAACTGTCCGGCGATCGAGCGGACTGTGTCCTGCGAGTAGGCGGCAATAAGTCGGTTCGCGTTGTCCACAGCCCGATATGAGGGATCATCCGGACCGCTGAGCAGGCTCATCTGGAACTCGTTGGTACGTATCGTCGTCTCTGCATCCGAGAGGAGCTGAGCGCCTAAAGCAGGTCGGTAGCCCGTGCCGAGCGCGAGAAAATCGGCGGTTGAGAGGCGAACCTCCTGGCCGTTTTCAATCAGGAAGTTCACGCCTTCGTAGCCGATGTTCCTTTCCTCGATTGTCGCAGGGTCATTGACAAACTCAATCGCCCGCATTGTTCGTCGAATTGCTTCTTCGGTCATGTGGGCACCGAACACGTATCCCGGCCGACGATAGTCGGTAGTCGTCATGAAGCCTTCGTAGTCAGGATGACTCAGCATCGGTAGATAATCGAGGCGCACGTCGGTGACACCGGCGTTGTAGAGCGTCGTAAAGCGGGCAGGAGACCAGTGCGTTCCGTGGTACCACGATCCGACGAGGTCTCCGGTGATCTTGCCCATCCAGACCTGGTTGGTGTTGATGAACGTTTCGGGGTCGAGCAAGCCTTCGGCGTAGAGACCACGAATCCATTCGATCGCCGACCTCATTGCAGGCTGCACGGCGCTGTACTGCAGCTCGCCGTCGTAGATATCCCACTCGGGGAAGCCTTCGACCATCGCGATTCCGAACGGTGCAAAGAGATGATCCATCCAGCGACCACCTTCGCGACCGGAGGTCGGTATCTCGTTGTTCGGATTGCCGTCGCCACTCGCATCCTGGTCGCGAAAGGCCCTGAGTACTTCCACGTATTCGTCGACGGTGGTCGGTACATCGAGTCCGAGGCGATCGAGCCAGTCACCGCGAATCATTCCGCCAAGCGGCGTGAACTGCACTGACGGTAAAACGTAGATCGACTGCCCGTCGGGGCTCAAGGATCGTATGAAATCCCAGATCTCAGGTGCAACATTGCTGTAGAACGCCGGCATCTCTTCTTGTATCAGGTCGGTCAGATCCGCCACGGCGCCGTTGTCGATCAGCTCCTGCTCTATACCGCCCCAGGGCATAAATATGTCGGGAAGATCGCCGGCGGCGATCCGCAATCGTAACTGCTGCAGGTAGTCGGTGCCACCGTTCCAGGAGACCATTGGCGATTCCCAGACGATGCCGAACTGTTCTGCGAACGCGACGGACTGCGGGTGGTTCGCGTCAAAAATACCGTGCTGGTTATTCTCGTCCCAGTACTCGATAGCGATGACGTCACCAGCCGCTGCTGCGGTCTCGGTCCTGCCGCCCGCGAACCCGAGCGTTGCTGTTACCAGCAGTAGCACGAGCGCGAGACCGATCAATTGATTAGGTTGCCTTTTCATGAGCATACCTCCTTCTTTTTCTCTACGGGGTCGACGACCCCGTTCTCAACCTTTCACAGATCCCAAAAGCGCTCCCTTGACGAAGTGGCGCTGCAGGAAGGGATAGAGCATCAGAATCGGGAGTGTCGCAAAGATCGTGACTGCCGCCTCGATCGTCCGGCGATTAAGCTGGGCAGACCCACGACCGACTCCTGCTTCCACCGTTTCCTGAAGTGCTGCGCTCTGGGCTATAAACTGGCGCAGACGTATCTGTATGGGCATCAGATCAGCGTCACGGAGGAACATCAGCGGGTGCAGGAACATGTTCCAGTACTGAACCGCGAAAAACAGGGCGAGTGTCGCGAGTACCGGCTTTGAAAGCGGAAGTACGATACGCGTCAGTATATGGAAATGATTGGCGCCTTCCATGAGCGCAGCTTCTTCGAGCTCGTCCGGCAGTCCCTGGAAGAACGTGCGCATAATGATCAGGTTAAACTCGATCACAAGGTGCGTGTAGATCAGCACGTTAATGTTATTCATGAGTCCGTACGATCTGATCGAGAGAAAGTACGGTATCAGTGGATAGCGGATTACAAGCGAAATCACGACGATCAGGCTTATAGCCTTGCGCGGCGTGAAGTACGAACGGCTCAGTGGATACGCGAACAGTGCAGTGAAAGCGAGACTGCCTGCGACACCGACGACCGAGATGTAGACAGAGTTCAGGAACGCGCGGTGTAACATTCGATCCTGCACGACGAAGCGCCACCCGGTGGTCTGAAAGCCCACAGGCCAGATATAGACCCGACCGGCTTCTGCCGCAGGGCCGGCGCTGAAGGAAACCGCGAGTGTGTGCACGAGCGGATACAGCATGACCAGCGCAATCAGCCCGAGCATGATTTCGTTCATGAGCAGAAAGGCGCGTTCGGTTCGGGAATCTCTCTGGAGCGTACTCACCACAAACCTCCACCCTGGCGGCGCATCATTTGGTTCACGACCCAGACCATCCCAAACGCAACGAAACCCTGGAACAGACCGATCGCCGTTGTAAGACTGTACTGGCCTTCGGTGAGACCGACGCGAAAGACATAGGTGTCAAAGACATCACCAACCCCAAAGGTCATGGGAGTCAGGAAGTTGTAGATCCGGTCAAATCCGAAGTTCATTAAGCCACCGATGCGAAGCAGGAGCAGCACCAGCGCCGTCGGAAGAATGCTGGGAACGGTAATAAGCAGGATGCGTTGAAAGCGATTCGCTCCGTCGATCATTGCCGCTTCGTAGAGCTGCGGGTCTATGCCCGCAATCGCTGCGAGATAGATGATCGTTCCGTAGCCGCTGTTCCGGTAGAGGCCCGAGATAATGATCATGGGTCGGAAGAACCATTCCCGTTGTACGAGCAATACACGATCACCACCGAACGCAGAAATGATCTGGTTCACGATTCCGTTCATGCTGAATATCTGGAAGAAGAGTGCTGCGATCATGACCCACGAAAAGAAGTACGGAAGGTACAGAACCGTCTGTAAACTGCGTTTCACAGCCGAACGGCGGACTTCATTCAGCGCGAGTGCGAGAATAATAGGCGCAGGAAACCCTATGAGAATTTCCTGAATCGCAATGATCATGGAATTATAGAATACCCGATAAAAATCCTGGTACTGGAACAGGTACCGGAAGTGTTTCAGCCCGACCCACTCGCTCTCGAGAAATCCCCTGAAGATGTTGTAGTCCTGGAAGGCTATTAATATGCCTCCCATAGGGATTGCCCGGAACATAATGAACCACACGAGCCCGGGGATTACCATAAAATAGAGCATGCGATGCTTGCGCATGGTCGTGCTGCGTCGTTTTCGGGGTCGGCGGGTTCGAACCGGCTGAAGAGGCACAGTCGGTGTGCCCACATTTGTCGACATCAAATATCCTCCGTTTGTCTCTGACTTGAATTCTTATTGCACGACCCCGGCCGCAGCGCAACGTTGAGTTGTCTACCTTGCATGTAAAGGGTGACAATTTGTGGGGGTCAAAAAGTGACCCCCGTGCAGAAATAGTGAATTCTAGCGCTTCGGGCGCAACGTCGACGGGTTAACCCCGTACTTCTGACGGAACACCCGCGTGAAGGTCGCCTGAGACGAGTAGCCCGATGCCTTTGCGACGTTTTTGAGGGGCAGATCGGATTCTTGCAGGAGCTTTGTAGCGTGTTCGAGCCTGAGATTCTGCACGTAGGAGTGGTAATTCACGCGAAGCTGCTCCTTGAAGAATCGCGAGAGATACTTGTCATTGACGTCAAAATGAGTCGCGACGGCGACCAGAGAGAGGTTGGGATCGGTGAAATGCTCATCGAGATAGCGCGCGACATCGGTTTCCCGAAGCCCGGCGTAACGATTTCTGTTCGCTTCCCGAAACACGGCCATTGCGTCCAGACAGATCTTGCGAAACGCTTCAAAAAAACGGTTCCACTCCGACGGCTGGTACTCCTGAGCGATAAAATCGATTAGCGTCTCCTGTACTACGGGGTCAATATCGCGTGTCGACGTGAGCATCTTGAACACAGTCCCCTTGAGTTCATGTATCAGGACCGACACCATCATCGGTCTCACCGAACGGTTAACCGTATTCTCTTCGTCGACTGTGCGCAGTGCCTTCTGAAGCGCCTGTTCGTCCCCAGACCGCACGGCGTTCAGGATGCGTATCTCAAGACCAATCGTATAATGATGATTCGAGGAGTCCTTCAACAGAGCCGCAAACTCGATGAATGCGTCGGTCGCATCGACGGTAACACGAGCAAGGCTGGCGACTGCCTGGTCATACGAGTTTCTCAGTCGCGACGCGCGCCTGACCGGCAGCCCGACGCCGACGTATATGTCCTCGTCGAGCGAGGCCTTCAGCTCTTCGTACGCTGACCGTAACTGTTCGATAAAGCGGTCGTAGTAAACACCTTTGTCCTGCTCGTCGAAACCGTGGATGTACGCAATCCGGTCTGATCCCTGCAGCAGATAGTAGAGCCTGCCGTCGATGCGCTTCTGGAGAAGCTCACTGATTACCCGGGTCTTGACGAGGAACTCGTCGTAAAAGTCCCGGGCTACTCGTTCGGCCAAGGGCGATATGCTGATCACGAAGCAGCAATTAAACGAACCCAGCTCGATTCGCCCGTCGGCGAGCAGCGTCGCAAGTTCATCGTCGTTCATCCGGATGCCGGCTATGAGACTCTCCATCAGAAGGGAGTTGATGAACGGTCGTTGCCGGTCCACCTCGTCCTGCAGCCGGCGTCTGTCGCCGACAAGACTCTCGACCGAGTCCTGGAGATAGCGAAGACCGCTCTTCCCTGGTTTCGCCGTGTTGTCCTCCGTGGTTCCGAGTGCTCTGTACATCGCCCGGATCGGTCTTGTGCCGCTCGCACTGAAGAAAATAACGAGTGCCGTATTCAGCGCAAGAAGCACGATAACGGTTAAAGCTGTCACGTTCCGGACGTAGGCAGTGCGTTGCCGCAGGTTCTGCGGGCTGAGATACACGTCAATACTCACGAAGCCATTCGGTGAACGTACCGTTCGCACCGGCAGCGAGTCGCGGTCAGGTATCTCGCGTACGCGCTCGACGTAGCCGACGATCTGATCCGCATCGAACCCGGGGGCTGTCCGGTACGCCGTGTGGATGATCGAGCCCTCGGCGTCGCGCAGGACGAACACCCCGCCCGCTTCGGCATCGATCCCGCGAAGCGCCTGGTCGATCTCCCGGCGATTGATCACGAACACGAAGACACCCTGCGCCGCGACGAGTGGCTTGAAAGAGTGAATCAACAGGAGATCCTCCGGTCGCTCCAGGTCAGGGACCAGTTCCGGGTCGGGGCGCACATAGCCGGGGCTCCAGTAAAACGAGTAATCCCGCGTTGCGATCTGTTCGAGAAACGCTTCTGCGTCCACGGCCGGGTTGCCAATCTCAAAGCGAAAAAGTGACTCCAGCGAATACCGGTTCTGACTGCTCAGCACGGTGTTGTTTGCCGGGAGAATAAGGTAGAAGTCGCGCACAAACCAGTTATTCGTCGCGACCGCGAGTGCCGCGTCCCCGACGCTTACATCGAGCAACGCAGACAGCGTCTCGCGCACGCCAGGATAGATAGTGCTGGCGTGCCGCACGAGGGTCGCGTTAAGGCTTGCCTGCGAGGCAATAAACTGTACATCCCTATAGATCGATTCCACGGCACGGCCAACCTCCTGCACGACGGAGTCAATCTGGGACTCGGTGTGCTGCGTCGCAAGTTCGGTCGTTCTGACGTAGAGCAGGAAACCGAATATGATCGGCACCAGGAGTCCGACCGCGTACGAAAGGTAGAACGGCAGCAGATGCCGATGCTTTCTCATAGATACGACTGTACCATGGCTTCGCACGTGTTGGCGAAGATTTGCGGGAACAATGTCGGATGTTGGCGGGTAAAGCAGCAAATGGGACTAATCGCCATCTTCGTCAAACTCATGACAGGCTCCGCTTGATCGCATCTGTCATGCTCTCGTTCTTTTCGACGATCAGGTCCTGCCGTTCGCATCGCTCATTGAGCTCATCGATGAGGCGGCCCCGATTTTCGAAGCTTTCTGGAATCGCAAAAAATCGGTCGAGAGAGTCGGAGTACGCGTAGAGAAACTCGTCTCCGTCGCTGAACGTCGCCGTTCCAAAACGCGAGAGGCTCTCCCAGTCGAAGGTCTCGATATCGCCGGTCGGTGCACGAAGAGACAGGTAGTCATCGAAGGTTTCCAGATAGCTGTTCCTGTGACCCTGAAAATAGACGGTGAGTCTGTATCCGATAAATGCACCTGGCACGAGAATAAGCAATAGCACAAACCCTGCCCCGCGCTGTAACGCGAACAGCGCAGCGACCAGGGCGGCTATGCCGCCAAGCGCGGTGTAGATGAGCATTCTGCGAAACCGGCGATCACGACTCAGATTGTTCCGGTAAACCATAGGATTCCTTCTCGCAGCGTTTTCGCCCAAGAATACGGAGGACGTTTTAACGCGTCAATCGGGCGTATTGATATCTGTTCGGTACGTTAGCGAACAGACGACAGGACCGGCGAAGCCGTACCATCAACACATCATATATCGAGGAGGATGAAGATTATGAGAAAGATGCTTTTGGTACTTACCGTCCTGGTACTTCTACCAGCGATGGCGTTCGCGCAGTTCAGTGTCGGGCCGGCGGCCTTTGTAAAGTCTCCGGTGTTACTCGGTCAGGATGTCAACATAGACGACGTCAATGTGAACCAGTTCAGTTTCGGTGCAAACTTGCGATACCGCATGGGCTGGTTCCAGGCCGAAAGCCTGCTGCTGTATTCGGCCGGTGAAGTCGACAGCCTGGATCTCTATCTGGACGCAGGTGCCGCCCTTGACATCACGATTTTCACCGTTTCGCTTGGTGCGGGCCCGAATTTCACGAACAACTTCGAAGGAAGTCCGGCTCGACAGGCAGGCTTGAATACCCGTCTGGGTGCTGACGTTCAGCTGGGACCAGTCTCGGTTGGCACATCTTACATAATGGCACTCGACATTACCGATCGGGGTTTCAACGTCAAGACCAGCTCCGGACTGCTGGGCGTTCACGTCCTGTGGTCGCTGTAGCTCAGAACATGTAAAAATCGCTACGCCCCCCCTCGTTTGAGGGGGGGCATCGTCACGGTCGTCGCAGAAGGACCTCATTCAACCGCTCATTCGCCCATTGTGCACCCCCCACTTCGTATATCCACCTCCTTGACATCATCATTATTAATTGATTTAATCAATAATATAAACAGACTCAGGAGCAGGATATGGCAGGAAAGACAAAAAAACCGACCTCGGGGGTCGAAACAGCAGCCTTAAAGACAGCGTCCCGGCTGCCCCGCTACACACCCGAAGAAAAAATCGACTCGATAGTAGTCAACAACTTTCCGGCACTCGGTACGCTCACCGCAGCGCGCTTTCTCGAGTGGGTGCGGCAGAATCCGGAGGGGGTCATTTCGCTTCCGACCGGCCGTACGCCGGAGCACTTTATCCGCGAGGTCCAGCGGCTGCTCGGCGGGTGGCGAGAGCCGGCGGTTCAGGCCGAACTCGAATCTCTCGGGCTTGATCCAGACCGGAAACCTGAGCTGAAAGGCCTGCAGTTCGTACAGATTGATGAGTTTTATCCCGTTAACCCGCGGCACAATAACAGCTTCTACGACTACGTCAGGAAGTACTATATCGAGGGCTTTGGTCTATCGATGGACCGCGCCCTGCTCATCAACTGCGAAGAAATAGGACTTCCCGGCGGCGAAAGTCTTGAGTCTTTCTGGGCAGGCGGCACGGTCGACCTCGGGCTTCGCTACCGACCGGCGCGAACACTCCGGGAACAGAAAGAGCAGGACGCGATTCGCCATGTCGACCAGTGGTGCGAGGACTATGAGCAGCGCATACGCGACCGCGGCGGCATCGGGTTCTTTCTCGGTGGCATAGGCCCCGACGGACACATCGGCTTTAACGTGCGGG
>RECN01000202.1 GCA_007694005.1 Spirochaetaceae bacterium | reverse complement strand
ATGCTTCCCCCGTGCTTGCGCACGAACTCCTGACAGACCTTCAGACCGAGTCCGGTGCCTGGTTCCGCCCGCGTGCCCTTGGTGGACGATTTGACCGTCAGATCCAGTACGTCGCGCTGCTGCTGCTCCGTCATTCCGACGCCGGTATCCGTGACCGAGATTGTCGTCCCGGCAGGATCCTGAGCCGCCGAGATGGTAACGCTGCCGCCTTCAGGGGTGAACTTGATGCTGTTTGAAACGAGATTGCGGATTATCGTTCGGAGCATGTAATCGTCGGCGTAGACGCTGGTGTCCCCGGTGTTGTTTTCAAGAGCAATCGATTTCTCGGTCGCCGAATGTCGACTTATGGCGAACTGCTGATCCACAACTTCGGAAAGGTCGTGCTGCCCGGGTTTGTAGGAGACGTCGCCTCGCTGCGACCGGGCCCAGTCGAGCAGATCGTTCAGAAGCTGCGAGGAGTTGGCGGCCCCTTCGGCGACGACCTCTGCAATTTCGTTCAGGTTCACCGGAACGCCATCGATGCTTTGCAGATCCTCCCGGAGAATGCTCGCGAGACTTGCAAGCGATCCAACAGGGCCCCGCAGATCGTGCGAAACAATGGAGAAAAACCGATCCTTCTCCTGTATCGTCTGGTGCAGACTGACGCTGAGTTTCAGAACGCGTTTGTGCGCTTCGGCAATCCGGAGATACAGGAAAAACGCTGCACTCGTCAGCAATATCATTGCAAGGCCCATGAAGCCGAACAGCCTGCGAAGCATCGATGATTCCTCAAAACGGGTAAATCCGAAAATATACGCAACAGGGTCACCGGAAAGATTTCTGATCGGGAGCGCGGAGATGGCCATGGTCGCGCCGTTGACCGAAAAGGGCATGGTCTCTGCGGTAAAAGACTCAAGGCGCTTGACCAGATTTCGGGATCTGCGGACGTCTTCCAGCAGGCAGCCAAAATCTACACCAAGTATCTCTGTGGTATCGGGTGCCCGGGATGCGGTTTCGCGCAGAAAGCGCTCGCTGAAGCAGCTGATCTCGTAGTTGTCGAGTTCGCCTTCAAAGACCAGATCTTCGACCACCTGACGGTACATGACAAAGTCAAACACTGCAGGGCGGCTCAAGCGAATGCGGGAAACGATTGCACGGTAGTTCATGCTTACCTCGACGCTCCCGACATGATCACCCTGGTGAAACATCGGAAAGACGTAGCGGAACCCGTTATAGATTCGACCTTCTTCGAAGGCGTAGGTTGGAACGAGGTCGGTGTTTGTCAGTCTGATCGTCGGGCGTGCGTCGGTAAGATCATCGCCGAAGGTGTCCGGCCGGTGAAAACGAAGTAAACTCCGGTTGTCGCGCAGGTGGAAGTGAAGCTGGCGAAAATCCTGTCGCTGAAGCGTTTCGTAGTCGCCCTCGAGATAGCCGAGCAGTTCGCGGTTGAGGCGTGCGAGATCTTCTTCGGAGGCGTTGTTCGCCTCCTGCATGAGTCGTGTCACCGTTTCGTCTACGGCAATCTGAGAGTAAAAGAGCTCGGGTGCCGCGGCAAGCGTTGAGATGACTGTCTCGTACGCGACTGCAATTTCACGGGTGCGTTCGTCGAGGCGAAGCTCAATCTGCGACTGATACCCGAAGAGCATCGCAGAGACTATGACTGCGACAGCGAGCAGGTACGATGCCACAACACTCACGAACCTGAACCGCGAGGAGCGGAACAGGCTATGAGAGCCGAGTTCTTCGAGAGGTGAGTCCGAACGTGTTGCATTGTGTCCCGACACGATTATTCCTATCTGCGTTTTAGTGGCTTGACTATAGCAGCAAGGGGGGGCATTCGGACAGGGCAGAGGAATGTACCCTTCGCTGTACATCGTGCACGGAACAGTACCGCCGGGAGAATATTTATGAAGAATTACAAGCAAAGGCTCGCAACGAAAAGTGTTCTATTGCTACATTCAGAGAGATGGACGAAGCGAACCTTGACGACACTGGTGCCACCGCCCCCGCGGTAGCCACCGCCCCCGCGGTAGGACCTGCAAGCTCACAAACGACGATTACCGCGATCATGATTTCCATGTTCCTTATGGGCGCGGGCATGGGGGTGCAGGGATCGGCCGTTTCGCTGCGAGCGGGCCTTGAAGGCTTCTCGGACTCGCTCGTAGGTCTGATCATGTCGGCGAATTACGTGGGCCTGATCGTCGGATCGATGGTTGCGCCTGTTCTCATACGTAACGTTGGCTACGTGCGTTCGTTTGCGGCCTCCGCTTCTCTCGGATCGGCGTCGGCGATTGCGCATCTTCTGTTGATCAGTCCGCTCGCATGGATACTGTTCCGGGCGGCTACGGGGTTTTCGCTGTCGGTCATGTTTGTCGTAGCTGAGAGCTGGTTGAACTCCTCGAGTACTCGTGCGAATCGTGGGCGTCTGCTCAGCATGTACAGCGTCGTGTACCTGGTTTCCATGGGAGCCGGGCAGCCGTTGCTCGCGCTCTTTCCTCCCGCGAGCTTCGAGATCTTCGGCGCGACATCGGTGCTTATTTCGCTGTGCCTGATTCCGGTTGCAGTCATGAGGGTGACCGGAGAACCGAGTCCTGACAATGAACCTCCGCGCCTCATCCGCACCTTCATGAGGTCTCCTCTTGCGGGTAGCGGCGTGATTGTAGCGGGTATCATGGCCGGAGCAACCTGGAGCCTGACGCCGCTGTACGGGCAGCAGGTCGGCATGGAAGACGCGGCAATCGGGGTGCTCATGCTCCTGGTCTCCGTGGGAACCCTGGCGTTTCAATGGCCGCTCGGCTGGATATCCGACACGAAGAGCCGGCGTCTCGCCATACTCTGGAGCATTGGTGCGTCTGCAGTCGCTGCGGCGCTGATTGCGCTGTTCCGCCCTGCAGGTGGAATGCTGTACGCGCTTGTTTTTCTGTACGGTGGATTTGGAATGCCGCTCTACTCGCTTTCGGTCGCGCTCGCGAATGATCAGTTCGAACCTCACGAGATGGTCCGCGCCGCCGGTGCTATCGTGATCTACTATGGAGTCGGGAGCGTGTTCGGTCCGGTGCTGTCGAGTCAGTTCATGCGCTGGGTCGGGCCTGCCGGACTTTTCCTGTCCATGACGCTCGTTATGACGCTTCTGCTTGCATTTGTTCTCGTTCGCATGATCCGCATTCCTGCCCTGCCGAAACGCAGCGCACCGTATCGCGTCTATCCCAGAACAAGCGCGTCCGCGTTCCAGATGCTCCGCAAGGTTCGTGTGCGGCGCAAGCC
>RECN01000126.1 GCA_007694005.1 Spirochaetaceae bacterium | reverse complement strand
TTCGGCCTTTCAGGTGTTGCGTCATACCATAGAGACGGCTCCCCTTGAGGCGGGAATGCGCATTCGCTTTCAGGGTTTTGGTAACTCCGCCTACCGATCACGGGAGGTGGGAGAAGCACTGCGAACTCTTGAGCGGGCAATGCTGCTCCACCTCCTGTACCCCGTGACGGGATATGAGCTTCCCCTCCTGCCGGACCGGAAGCGGTCGCCGCGGTTACAGTTTCTTGATGTGGGGTTAATGAACTACAAAGCGGGACTGCAGGCATCTTTGCTGGAGGTGGAAGACCTGAACGATCTGTATCGGGGGCGGATTGCCGAACAGATTGTCGGCCAGGAGCTTCTGGCGCGCTCGACACGAGCTCTGGAGCCGCCCCGTTTCTGGGTGCGGGACAAGAACCAATCCCAGGCGGAGGTGGACTTTGTCCTTCCCTTCAACGGTGGCGTCATTCCCGTGGAGGTCAAGTCCGGATCTACGGGCAGGTTGCGTTCGCTCCATCAATATGTCGCTCGGAGCAAGTGCACCGTTGCGCTGCGGTTATACGCAGGGCCGCTGCGGATTGACAGCCTTGAAACGCCCGACGGCCAGGCTTTTCGTCTCCTGAGTTTGCCCTATTTTCTGGCAGCCCGTATTGAGGAGTACCTTCAGTGGCTCGGCGACCGCGGGGAAACGTAACCGGGGTGCCCAGGCGGGTTGCTCTACAACGATGAAAGGTTTGAGGATGCCTATGTTCTGTTCACCGCGCTGCGCAGGGTCACGACGGATATCTTCTACTACAAAACCAGGGGCGCCCGGGAATCTCGAAAAGCACTGGAAACCTCAGTCCCGCAACTCCTCTGCGAGGGCGCGGAGAAACGCGATGTAGCGTTCGTGATATACAGCGAAGTCATCGGCGATATGGTTCGCAGCTTCCTGCACGGCGTCCATTTTTCGCGGGTCGAGGGTGTTCTTGTATATGTTTCGAAATCGGTGTCTGAACTTCAACAGTTCTTCGAGCCGATGTGCAAACGCTCGGGGGAAGAGCTGCACACGCAGGCCCTCAATATCGAGGGTCATCCGTTCAAGAAGATCGCGGTGCCAGCCAGTATCTCCGAGGTTATTCTCGAAGAACTTGGCTATACGAAGAAAATAGGCTTCGAAGGAGTTGTACAGATTATGCAGGGTATATCCGTGGGCAGCGAAGTCAAACTCATCGGGAGAGCCGGTGCGGGCAAGCCGCTCAACCATGGCCAGGTTTCGTGCCTCGCTCTCGCGTATAAACGCAAAGTCGCTCTCAAGCTCTGCTATGAGCTGGAGAGCCGCTTCACTGCTTCTTTTCATACAAAATAACTCCGTGTTTCTTCGCCGCCTCAGAAAAAGATAGTGGCTGTTCGTCTAGCGGCACAAGAGACACTTCGTAGTCGCGATCGGTGTGCACGCGAAAGAGGCAGGACATGGCTCGCGACCAGTCACCGCCTTCGATGCCAAGATCTATGTCCGAGTCGGTGCGGTAGTTTCGCCAGGTTTCCCAGGTCGACCCGAAGCCCCAGATTCTGCGTATGTCTGCGTCGTCTGTGCCTATCGCCTCGGCAACCGACTTTCCGATCTCCTGGGCACGTGTCCGGCGCTCTGCAAGGCGCCTGTCCCAGGCCGCATTCAGTCTCCGGATGTTCGCGGCAATGTTCTTGATGTCCTGGTCAGACATGGCTCGCCTCTCCTGAATACGATGTCACAGGGATCTGCAAAAAACAAGCAGTGTCACTCGTCACGCGCCATCTCCGCGAGGGCGCGGTACACGAGATGCGGGTGCGAGACAGCGAGGGTCAGACCGGCACGTTCAACGAGGTCTATCGGGATGTCGGGGCGGAGGGTGCGGAAGATATCGAGCTGTTGAGGCGGGGTTGTCGGGTTCTCGGCGCCGTGCAGTAATCTGATCGGCACGGGAACGTCCGCTACAAGCGGCGACCAGTCAGTGTGCATCATCTCGAGATCCTGCTCGAACCCCTGACCGAGCTGGTTCACGTAGAAGCTGTAGCTGCCGACGATACCCGCGAGCAGCTCCGGGCGGTGCATGACGCGTGCGTCGGGTTCCAGATCACCAAAAATGACTTTGACCCACTCCTGCGGTCCGAGTTTCCGCATCTGTACGATCAGGAGCCGGATCAGCAGGTGCGCGAGCCAGGGAGCGTGTCGCGCAGCCTCTATAAACACAGACTGATGGTCAGGTATGACGGCAATCTGCTCGAGTTTCACAAAGGGCGGCGCGGCCGACACACCGAGGACGCCCCGAACGCGCTCGGGACACTCGCGTGCCATGGCGAGCGCGGGAATGAGCCCGACCTCATGCGCAATGATTGTCACACGCTCCACCTTTTCCTGGTCGAGGAGCGCGCACGCGTCGCGTATCTGGCAGGTCAGCACGTCTTCTTCCGGGTCATGGCCGTCAGTTCGCCCGTAGCCGGGGCGTTCGGGAGCGTATACGTTCAGGCCATGGCGTTGTGCGAGGCGACGGTCTTCCGGGTATTCGCCCGCACCGAAGGAGGGACCGTGGAGAAAGAGCACCGGTACGCCGTCCTGGTCACCGAATTGCCGCCAGCCGACGCGGCGACGGCCGCGTGAGAAGGAGCCGGTTCGAAGCGGCCCCTGCCTCCCGGATACCGGAAGCTGCCCTGCCGGGTGACCTGCGCGATCGCCAAATGACAATGCCGCCGCCGCGGCGGATGCAGCGATGGTCGCGGCAGCAAGCTGAGTCTGCACCCCCATTTTCCCCGTAATGCTTTTCAACTGCTGCCGCACGGTTCCGAGCGACCGGCCTCTGAGATCGGCGATGTCTTCGCTTCCAAGTCCACGCGCGAGCAGCTTCAGAATGTCGCGTTCGCTTTTTGAAAGCCCGTAGAGCTCGGCGAGCGCGCGGTCTACCGACTCCGGCCAGTGCGCCCGCAGCACCGTCAAGACAAAGGAACGGTACCAGGGATAGTACACGCCCGAGACAAGCACCGGTTTGCCGCGCCCACCGGCTTTCGGGCAGGAAATATGGAGCAAGCTCGGCTCCGGATTATCTATGAGCCGCTGTGCAAAGGCATCAAAATCCTGCCGGTTTATACCAAGCGCGGAAAGACCGTCACCGGCCGCAACGGAAAGCATCTCTGTGGCGGCTGTATTAAGTGCCATGATCTGCCCGGACTCGCTCAGGGCAAGCGACGCTGCGCCTTGATCGTTCACGAGCGCAAAAAGTTCGTCATCTCGCGCCGCGCGCCGCTCTATCTCGTACAGGGTTGTCGAGAGCTCAAGGGC
>RECN01000083.1 GCA_007694005.1 Spirochaetaceae bacterium | reverse complement strand
TGAGATCGCTTCGATCGCGTCGGTCTGCCGGGATGCGGGGTGGTTGCTGCATATGGATGGTGCACGCTATGCAAACGCGTGTGCTCATCTCGATTGCGAGCTTGCCGCGCTGTCGAGTCAGGCCGGTGTCGATGTACTGAGTCTCGGCGCGACGAAGAACGGTGCCATGTATGCCGAGGCGGTCCTGATTTTCTCCGACCGCATAGATGTCGAAGCAGTTCACTTCCTTCGAAAGCAGCATACGCAGCTCGCAAGCAAGATGCGCTTCGCGGCAGCGCAGTTTCAGGCGATGTTCGGTGGTGATCTGTGGCATCGAAACGCTTCCGAGGCCAATCGTCTCGCTCGACGGCTTGCCGACGGAGTCCGCACGGTTCCGGGTATTGAGGTTATGTATCCGGTGCAGGCGAACGGCGTGTTTGCCCGTCTTCCCGAGCACATGCTTGAGCCGGCGCGGAAGCTGCAGTACTTTTACGATTGGGAAGGCGAAGGACACGTCGTTCGCTGGATGACCAGTTTTGACAGCAGCGAAGCGCAGATCGACGGGTTTGTCGAAGGTCTTCGTGATATCGTCTAGGGTCTGGAGTACGTATGAAACTGCAAGGCTTACGAGTTATAAGTCTCGTGCACAACGATTTTGAAGATCTCGAGCTCTGGTATCCCGTTCTCCGTCTCCGGGAGGATGGTGCTGAAGTGGTGCTGGCCGGCGAGACAGCCGCTGAGACCTACCATGGGAAATATGGCGTGCCTGCACGCAGCGATATCGCGTTCAGCGACATGGACGTTGCCCGTTGTGACGCACTCCTGGTTCCTGGAGGCTGGGCCCCCGATAGGATACGCCGGTTCAAGGAGGTTACCGATTTTGTGCAGGACATGGACGCCGCAGGGAAGCCTATCGGACAGATATGTCATGCCGGATGGGTGCTGATCAGTGCGGGAATTCTCTCGGGACGGACTGTTACGAGCACACCGGGCATTCGCGACGATATGGAAAACGCAGGCGCAATCTGGGAAGATCTTCCCGTCGTTCGTGACAGGAATCTGGTTTCCAGTCGGCGACCTCCCGACCTGCCCGCGTATATGGCAGAGTTCGTCTCTCTGCTGACCGAAAACCGGACGAACAGGGACCGTACGGTTTGAGTCTGCTCGACGGTTTTCGCGCTGCCTTCACCGGGTCCTCACTCGCGGTAGGCGAGGAGATTCTCGATATTTTTCTTGAGGAAACGCCCGAACGCCTGCAAGCGCTCAATGCAGCCATGCAGGCAGACGACGTAGAGACGGCTGCACAGGTCGTGCACGGGCTTGCCAATACCCTCGGGTCGCTCCGGGTCACTCCCGCCCTCGAGGAGGCGCGTGCGCTGGAGCACGAACTGCGTACGAACGGGGCGAGTGACCGTGCAATCGTTCACGCCCGCGAGCTGAACCTCATGACAGAGGAAATTCTTCAGGAAATCACTGCTTCGCGTCGAGACGCCTGAGGCGTACTGTCTTAGTCCGGTTGCAGGTCTTCGGGGCGGCGCTCCGGAATGCGGGTTATGTCTTTCCCCGATATCAGAAACTCTTTCGTCAGGAACAGCGCACAGAAGCAGTGTCCGTGTTCGTCCTGGTCGGGCACGTTATACACACAGGGACAGCAGATGTCCTTGTCTTTATCCTTTTCTCCCCAGGCCTCGCGGCAGGGGCAGGCGTAGTATCCGTACCGGTTGTGATTGATGGTCAGACCGTCGACAAGGTTAGACAGGAACTCCGGGTCGGGGTTCAGCGCCCAGCCCTGCTTTTTCGATACCATCTGCACGAAACGCAGCGTGTCTTCTGTGGTTTTTTCTTTCTTTCCCATGAAGCGCGCTTCAGTCCTGTACCTTTTTACGCCAGGCGTCTTCGGCAAAACCGGAGAGGCACTCGCTGTCGTCGACTATTAGAATAGGAAAAACCGGGAGATCCTCAAATCGCTCTTTCAGGTAGCGTTTGATCTCGCGTTTCCGCTCTTTCGGTATCGTATCGAGCTCGAGCACTCTGAACGAAACCCCCAGCGAATCGAGAAAATCGATGGCTTTTCGGCAGAATGCGCAGGTTGACAGAGAGTACACGGTTACATCGTGTCCGCTGTCTGACCCGCGGTGTTCATCAAAATCTATCCCTTCAAATACTTCGTGGCTAATGTGATTGCTCATGGTGTGTCCCATGCACAGACTACGGCTTTTTATCGCGGGCGACAAGACTCGAATCCCCCGTCGGCTTAAAGCGAGCGCATCGAATCAATTCTGTCTTCTATGGTCTGAAGTTTATCCTGGAGACTGTCGATGGTCCGTTGCAGCCGTTCCTTCTCGCGAAACAGCTGCTCAACAGGGTCGTCGGACTGCCTGTTTCCAACCGGGGTATAGGCGGCACGGACACGGTCCGGACTTTTTCCCCCGAGCAGATCTTCTTCGGCCTTCTTGCGGGTATCGGCATCCCGGATTGCGGCGACCGACTTCATGTTGTCGAAGCCTATTCGCGGGTCAACGTCCGCCGAGAAGACCCGTATTGCAGACGATGCCGCCCGTCGGTCGATGAGCAGGACCCGTTCAATGTAATCTTCAAAGCGTGCCCGGTGCTCCCTGCACAATGACTCGGCTTTGACGAGTAATCCACCGAGTTCTTTCATGATTGCGCCATTACGGCCGAGAAACTCTTCGCGTATCGTCTGTGTCAGGCCCACGAAGTCCGGGTGCGAATCAAAAATACTCGAATACAACCCTATCTGTTCCGCCTGTTCGAGCAGCTCATGAAAGATGCTTCGAAATGCGGTCGTATGTGGTCTGTTTGAGACCGGCACCGGAGAGGTCGAAAAATGAACATGGTGCGCAAACTCGTGTATCGCGGTGTACATGAGTTCATTGTCGTTTTCGAAGTTTTTGTTGTGAAGAATGATCTCGGCGCGATCCGGATAGTACAACCCGTGTACTTTCTTGCTCTGTTTTCCCGAAAAAATCACGGAGAAATCCGGAACGTCGCCGCGTAGTTTTTGAAGTCGATCTTTAACCTGGTCCTGATTCATGAAACACCTTACACATTAGATTCTCGCGTCCGGAGTTCCTCGTGGATTGACAAAGTACACCGATGGACTACACTGATGTCCGAAAAACAAGTCCGTGTTGACCATGCACCAGAGTCCGGAGATACCCGAGTGGGAGACGATCAGAAGAGCAACTCAATCGATCGCGTTGAAATAATGCGGTTGCTGAACCAGGTTGTCAATGACGACTACACCGAGCCTGCTCCCGAGCAGGTTCATTCGGCCGAAGAACGCGAGCTGTACGATGCAATCAACCGCCTGTATTACGAGAAACAGCGCATACTCAGTGACTTCGACGCAAATCTGCGACGCAGCGAGCGTCGTCTCAGGGACATCATAGAGTCCACGCCTGTCGGAATCTGCATTACCAACCGCGACCATATCTACGAATACGTGAATCCGACCTATTGTCGCCTCTACGGCTATGAGCCGCACGAACTCACGGGGCAGTCCTTCACGATGGTAGTTCCCGAGGCGTACAGGGAGCAGCTCACAGAACTCCACGACGAGTTCATGGGGCGTCGCTACGAGCTGCGCGGTGAGTGGAAAGTAATCCGCAAGGACGGCCGCGAGCTTGATATCATTGCGGAAGCCGCCTACATAGTGGACGTGGATGGCGAACCGAAAAAGGTCACCTTTGTCGTTGACATCACGAATCAGAAAAGCGCGGAGCGTAAACTCAGAGAGACCGTCGACAAACTCAACTCGCAGATTGCCGAGCGACGTCGCATCGAGAAGGTCAAGAATCAGGTTGAGCGGATTATCCGGCACGACCTCAGGAACCCTTTGAACGGGATTATCGTAATGGCGCAGCTTCTTGAGCGAACCGAGCTGTCGGACGAGCAGAAAGAGCTGGTGTCCATTATCCTTCAGTCGGGTAACAAGCTGAACGAGATGCTCAATACGTCCCTGGACATCGTACAGATGGAAGAGGGGCGATACGTTCTGAAAGCTGATGATCTTTCCCTCAACGACGTGCTGTCGGCGGCAGTCGCCGAGGTCCGCAGCGTCGGTGAGCCGGACAATATTACGGTCGATCTGAACGAGCTGGACGTTCCCGACACCGTACAGGGAGAACAGCTGCACCTTGAGAACCTGTTCAGCAATCTGATTCGCAACGCGATCGAGGCGAGCCAGCCGGGTGATAGTGTGACCGTGCGTGTGCAGAAAGATGAAGAGTATACTGTCGATATACACAATACCGGGGTAATCCCCGAGGATATTCGTGACCGTTTTTTCGATCAGTATGTGACCAGTGGAAAGCCTGACGGGAGTGGTATCGGTACCTACGTTGCACAGTTGATCGCAAGCGTCCATGGTGGAACCATAGAGTTTACAAGCAGCGAATCAGAAGGCACGCATCTGTTTGTGCGCCTTCCGCTGCAGGCTCCTGAACAGTTCGGAATACAGGTCTGATATATGAGCAAGAATACCGCCCTCATAACCGGGGCAAGCGACGGAATAGGCCGTGAACTCGCACGTGTCATGGCGCGCGAGGGATGGCGTCTCATTCTCGTTGCCCGCCGAAAAGAGCGACTCGATGCACTGGCAGCCGAACTGGCTTCCGGTGATGTCAGAGTCATAGTCTGTGACCTTTCGATGGAAAACGCGGCGCAAACCCTGGTCGCTGACCTCGGCGACGAAGCGAATCGCGTTGATGCACTGGTTAATAATGCAGGGCTTGGCCTGCATGACATCTTCTGGGAAAGCGAGCTTCACAGCCTCCGGTCCATGATGCGTGTCAACATGGAGGCTCTGACGGAACTGTCGCGTCTGATCATACCTTCCATGATAGCCCGCGGACACGGGTATATTGTTAACATTGCAAGCGTTGCGTCCTTTCAGCCGGGCCCGCTTATGGCCGTCTACTACGCCACGAAGGCCTATGTTCTGTCGTTCACAGAAGCGCTCGCCGTGGAACTCCGAGGTACTGGTGTCAGTACCACTGCCATCTGTCCCGGTCCTACGAAGAGCGGCTTCCAGGCGGTCGCCGGAACCGACAAGGCGCCGGGCATGTCGGGAACGCGTATACCCGACTCGCTGGTGGTTGCCGAGTTCACCTATCGCATGATGCTGCGTCGCAAAACCGTCGCGGTTCACGGTGTGCTGTTTCGCATGCTCGTCTTCGTTGAGCGTTTCTTACCGCGCGGACTCGTCGCGAGACTCGTCGGTCGCTTCCAGTCGGTGCGGAGCACCTGACGACGGTGTGGTCGCGGATCATCGGGCGGGCCGGGCGACTTGTTCTGACAGTCTTTGTCGTCGCCACTATCACGTTCGTCATTATCCGTGTCGTTCCGGGTGATCCTGCCGCTCTTGTTGCCGGACTCGATGCGGATCCGCAGACCGTAGCGCGAATACGGACCCGCATGGGTACCGACAGGCCTCTGTCGGTGCAGTACATTTCCTGGATGGGGTCCATCCTTCGCTTCGATCTCGGAACAAGCCTCGTGCAGAATCGCCCCGTCGCCGAGCTTCTTCTATCCCGTGTTCCGGTTACCTTCGCTCTGGCAGGAAGCGCCCTGCTGTTCTCGCTCCTGGTTGCAATACCGCTTGGGGTAGCGGCGGCGTCCTCGCCCAAACCGGTGTATGCACATCTCTGCGATGTGTACACGAATGTCGGGCTGTCAATTCCAGACTTCTGGGCAGGTATCCTTCTGCTTCTCGCGTTCTCTGTCCGATTCAGGTGGTTCCCGCTGTTCGGGGTCGAGGGATTTGCTTCGTATGTTCTTCCGACGGTGGCGCTCGGCCTCTCCCGGTCGGCGTTTCTTGCGCGTGTCGTTCGCCGAAGTGTCAGGGACGAGCTGTCGAAACCCTACGTGGAAGGTGCGCGATCTCTCGGTATATCGGGCCGCAGACTGATCGTCGGTGAGGTCCTGCCGAACGCGCTTTTGCCAACCATTACCATTGCGGCGGTTCAGTTCGGCTATCTGCTCGGTGGTGCCATAGTCGTCGAACAGGTGTTCTCCATGCCGGGCCTCGGGCGGCTGATCCTGAACGCAGTCTCGCAGAGAGATTTTCCGGTGGTACAGGCAGGGGTCGTGTTCGTTGCCGCTGCGTTTTCGCTCATCAACTTCTTTGCAGATGTCCTGTACTCTCTGCTCAATCCCCGGATACGGTACTGATGTAATGCAGGTACACGAGCTTCTTCCGGCACTATCCGTTCGGAACCTGACACTCGCCCTGTCAACGAAGAAATCGCTGCTGTATCCGGTCCGTGATCTCAGTCTCGACGTGCAACCGGGTTCTCTGCACGCGATCATCGGTGAAAGCGGAAGCGGAAAAAGTCTGACCTGTCGGGCCATAATGCGTCTCGGTCCGCACGCCATGACGATACGCTCGGGGTCCATACACGTCGGAGACACCGACGTCTCGACTCTTCACGGGCATGAGCTTTCCGAGTTCCGCGGCAGTCGGGTCGGGATGGTATTTCAGGACCCCGCACCTCACTTCAATCCGGCAAAACGGGTCGGCAATCACCTTATCAGAACCCTGGAACGACGCCTGAACCTGAGCGCAGAAGAGGCTCGCTCACGGTTCACAGAGCTTCTCGAGCGGGTCGGATTAAGCGGACGCGACGATCTCCTGCAGAAGTACCCGCACGAGCTCTCGGGGGGAATGGCTCAACGCCTTGCTATAGCCGCTGCAATCGCTGCGGCTCCACCTCTGCTTATCGCGGACGAACCGACTACAGCACTCGATGTAACGGTGCAGAAGTCGGTTCTTGAGCTTATCGATGAGCTTCGTCGCGGCATGGGGCTCGCGGTTCTTTTTGTGAGTCATGACCTTGCCCTGGTGGAACGCTACGCCGACGATATTACAGTTCTCTATGCCGGAACCGCTGCAGAGCAGAACGCTTCGAACAGGCTCTTTGTCGCACCACGACATCCGTATACGCAGGCTCTTCTGCGATCGCGTCCCCGCCCCGACGCTCCGGTGCCTCCATCGATTCCGGGTGTTCCACCGCGCCTCGAGCGGCTTCCGTCAGGCTGTCCGTTCCATCCCAGATGTCCTGCGGCGATTGACCTTTGCCGAAGCGACCGACCTGGGCCGACGTCCTGGCCGGACGGAGGACAGTCGCGGTGTCACGTAGCGGCCCGTAACGCGAGTGTAACGGAATGAACGGTGTTTCGAGATGAGTGATGAACAGAAACGCCTCGTAGTCAGGAACCTCACCGTTCGCTACGCGGGCGAGAAACCGGCGTGTGAGAACGTAAGTTTCGACCTGACAGCCGGAACCTCCTTTGGAGTCGTCGGTGAAAGCGGTGCAGGGAAGTCAACGGTACTTCGGGCAATCGCCGGCCAGATCCGTTCGATCGAAGGCAGTATCGCCTGGAATGGTGAGAGTCTTTCGGGTCTCCGCGGTAGATCGCTCCGGCGGGCGGTCCGATCGCGGCAGCTCGTACCCCAGGATCACACGCTGGCATTGAACCCGCGCATATCGATCGGAGCAAGCCTTCGCGAAACCTGCGCATCCCCTCAGCGCATTCATGCCATGATGAAGCGGGTTGGTCTGGGCGATGTCTCGCTCGCGCGAAGACCGCACACGCTGTCCGGTGGACAGCGGCAGCGGATCTGTATCGCGCGAGCACTCCTGGTCGAGTCAGAGCTCCTGCTGCTGGATGAGCCGACGAGCAGCCTCGATGCGAGCGTTGCAGCGTCGCTCTTGCATCTTTTGCACGATTTGCGTACACAATATCAACTCACGATGGTTGTTGTGTCGCACGACCTTGATGCAATTACAGCATTGTGCGACACGATCGGTGTCATGAGAAATGGCAGGATGGTCGAGCAGGGACAGGCCGAGCGGATTCTGAGGCATCCCGAACACACATACACGCGGCAGCTTATGGAAGCTGTACCGCGCATTACCACCGTCACCGACCGGCAGGTCTGGAATGCATGGGAGTAGGATTACATGAGTCGATCAACGCAAATGTTCGTATGTTCAATGCTGGTACTTGTTCTTGCCGTTCCGGGCTTGCTGAACGGAGCCGGCAGATCGGAGGCTCCGGTGAATTCGCTTCGCATGGCTCTCAGCGGTGATCCGAATACACTTGACCCGCATGCCACCTCAGGAACGCTCACGTTTCAGGTTCTGCGGAGCGTATACGATACGCTCGCGGAGCCGAACGAGGACGGCGAAATCGTACCGGCTCTTGCCGAGCGCTGGGACGTATCTGACGACGCGACCGAGTGGACCTTTTTTCTTCGCCGTGACGTACAGTTTCACAACGGCGCAGCCTTTTCCGCGCGGGACGTTGTAGCGACCTTTGAACGTCTTCGGGATTCAGAAGCTGCCTTTCCAAACGTAGATGAGTTTGGTCCTCTCGAGTCTGTGCGGGCGCTGGATGATTACACGGTACAGTTCCGCATGTTCGAGCCATTTGCTCCGCTTCTTGCCGCCCTGGCTTCCGGCTGGGGCGCGATCCTTCCGGCGGATCTGATCGCCGAAGGACACGACTTTGACTCACGTCCGGTCGGTACAGGTCCGTTTGTGTTCGGAGAGTGGATACGCGACGGGCGTATCCGTCTGAGTCGCAACGAAGCCTACTGGATCGAGGGCCAACCATATCTCGACGAGCTTGTATTTCAGATCATTACCGAACCGGCGGTGCAGTTGCAGGGCCTGCTGGCCGGTGATTTTGACGTGATCGATATCGTGCCACCGGACAATCGGCAGGTGATCATCGACAATCCACGCACGCGTATCGATGAGTCACTCTCGAGCCTGATCATGGTCATGGCAATGAACACGTCCCGGGCTCCTCTGAATGTTCTCGACGTACGCCGCGCCATTAACCATGCAGTCAACCGTCAGCAGATTCTTGATGTAGCCTACGGCGGCGGCCAGCCAGGTGCGACATTCATGGATACGGGCGATTTCTTCCACGTGGATTACTCACATCTGTATCCCTACGATCCTGCTCAGGCACGGGAGCTTCTTGCACAGTCCGGCGCGGATTTTTCCCGTCCCCTGACATTGACGCTCCCGCAGAATTTCGAGCCTCATGTGGTCGCCGGTCAGATGTATCAGGAGATGCTCCGGCAGGTCGGACTCGATGTGAACATCCGCCTGGTTGACTGGTCGACCTGGATCAGTGACGTGTACGGGCGGGCTGATTTCGATCTGACTGTCATAGGGCATACCGGAAAGCTCGATCCGGATGGCAGACTTGCCAACATGGCGAGCGAAGAGTTTTACGTGCGGTGGACGAACCGCGAAGCGACCTCACTGATCCGGCAGGCCCGGCAGACCGGTGATATAATGGAACGGCAGAATCTGTATGCACGAGTTCTCGAGATCATCGCGCAGGAAGTACCGAAAGTCTACACGGGAACCAACTACCGTCAGATCGGTCTGCGCACGCGCGTGCGGAATTTTCACATGGACTCGCAGCTTGATACCTATGACTTCCGGCGGGTAACGCTCGATCGGGAGTAGGCCATGGCGTATTTTGAGTGGCGTGCGGCGCGTCGTCGACGGCGATTCGCTGGCGTCGTGCTTGTACTGCTCATCTGCTTCGCGGTGTTTACTCCCCTGATATCGCCCTACACCTCGACTGAACAGAACATAGCAATGCGACTTTCTGCTCCTGGTACCGAGGGGCACGTGTTCGGCACAGATGAGTTTGGTCGCGATGTCGCGACGCGCATGGCCTTTGGAACGCGTTCCGCCGCGCTGACTGCCGGAGGTGGAGTACTGCTCGCGCTGTTCATCGGCATCCCCCTTGGAATTGCCGCAGGTCTGGAACGGCGCGTCCTTGATCCGGTTCTTTCGCTTGTGATTGATGCCCTCTTGAGTTTTCCTGGCGTTCTGCTCGCGATTGCCCTTCTGGCCGTGCTCGGTACCGGTACCGCTCAGGTTTCGCTGGCACTGGGGATCATGTTTGCACCGCTGTACGCGCGAACGGCTCGATCGGAGACCCTTGCAGTGTCAGCCGAACCATTCGTTACGGTCTCGAAAGGACTTGGTTCGCACCCTCTGTACACCGTATGGCTTCACGTACTGCCGAACGTCCTGCCGCAGGCCCTGGTCCTTTCCGCCAGCGTTGCCGCAGTCTCCATAACCATAGAAGCGGCACTGAGCTTTCTCGGGCTTGGCCTGGCACCACCTGCTGCGAGCTGGGGACTCATGCTCAGAGACGCCCGGAACTATCTTGGAACCGCACCGTGGCTCGCGCTTCTACCTGGTATACAACTGGGCCTGAGCGTGTTTGCGCTCAATACGCTTGGGGATGCCCTCGCTGAGCGCTTTCTTCACTCGCATCAATGATTGAGCGCGACGCGTGGTGCAGGATGCTTGAAAAATCCATGACGTCCATGTGTGTCTTCCGGCACGGTTCTCCTTCGCGCCGCTCATCACTCAGATCGCCGTTCCCGACAAGGGCTTCGAAACTGTCATCGTGTTCGCCCGACTCCGGCAGCGGGTCACCGGGGTGGTCCGTGCTGCGGTAGGAGTCCGAGTATACCGGGAGCCCGCCGAATCGAGCAGACTGAAGCGCGTGCAGGACCACCTGTGCTTCCGCGAGTGCGTGCGCATACAGGTCGGGAACGCTCCGGCTGCTCATGATCTCACCGGTGCAGGGGTTTCGCCATGGGTGATTCGCCTCGTTTGCCAGATCAACATCCGGCGGTAAATGAAGCGGGTGAAACAGACGCAGCCAGCCGGGGATAGCGCCGGGACTCTGTTCGATGCGCGCCCGTGCTTCGTGTATGTCCGGGCGGTTGACAGCTGCATAATAGGCCGATGAATCGCTGTAGGCGTTCACGAGTTTACGGGCGAGGCGCGGATCTCGACGCCCCTTTCGCGTCGATCGCGCGACTGCGTGGCTCAGTGCCCTCAAAAGTGACTTCATTGCGGCCGGCGTGAGCTGTATTTCGGTCTGCAGAGGAATGTCGCGGGGGTGGGTGTCACGGAGTCGCAGTGCAAGATAGGTGTCGATGATCCGTTCGAGAAACACGTGGTTCATGTGGTAGCCGTAGGTCTCCGGTTTACCGGGCACAGGCCATCCGGCGTGCACGTTTATGTAGGGATGAAACACCCGATCGAGAACGATGTGAGTCAGATAGCCCGCAAGGTATGCCACGATGAGCGTCTGTTCGGCGCTCTCGTTCCCGGATGCAGGGTCCGTTCCGATATAATCCAGAAGCGACGCGCAGAAGGTTCCCGAGCCCTTGCGGTGCAGGACTATGCCATAGTGCAGCCCCGAGGGTCTGCGGCGTCTGTTGTGAAGGAAGAGATCCGGCCCCTGGGCTCCAAGTATAAAGGACGCACGTACATCGCTGTTTTGATGTCTCGTCAGAGCAGGAATCGTCTTGTCACAGGCATCCTCCGCGAACAGCAGATGCGAGATGTGTGAAGGCACAGTCCTATTCTATCGTACGAACCTGGGTTCCGGATACCACGACGGTCCTGAGCAGCGATTTCTCCGACCCGGGGAGCTCACGGTTCAGGCCGAGGCGGGCCTCTCGGGCGCTGTCGACTGAATCGAAGACCGCAAACCAGGCGCCTCCACCGCCGGCACCGCTGAGTTTACCCCCGCGTGCGCCAAAATCGCGGGCGCGTTCGATGCGGCGTTCGAGCAGATCGGTCGACAGCCGAAGGCTACGCAACTGCTCCTGGGCTTCGTCGCAGAGCACACCGAGACGTTCCGCCGGTGATTTCGTTCCGCATACCGTGATCGCCTCTCGGGCGATCCTGCCGAGTTCTGTGACAGCAGCCCGGGTACGGTCGTCATCGCTCTGCATTCCGGCGCGAACCCCCGCGACGAGAGCTCGGGTGTTCCCTTCGCGACTGACTCCTCCGTACAGCAGCGCAAACGAATCGGTCTCGACTGTCTGCATCGTCGGGAGCTCCGGTGGAGCAGGGTAGATCGCTCGAAGTCCGGTCGACAGACTCAAGCCGGTATCGATTCCACTGGGCGTTCCGTGAAAGAGTGCTTCGACGGAGTTCGCAATCGCCCAAAGGCGATCAAAGGTGGCGGCAGCGGTTCCGCAAAACTCGGTGGCAAGCGCTGCGCAGAGCGCAGCAGAGGAACCGAATCCCGATCCGGTCGGAATGGTCGAGCGCACGGCTATCTCCATACCGGTAGGGTAGGTCGCTCTCAGGTATGCGGCGCTGAGAGACGCTGCGTGGAGACTCTGCATGACAGCTTCGAGAAAGGCTTCGGTATGATCTTTCTCCACACCGGAAAGCACCAGACTGAAGGTTTCGCCGTCGTAGGGCAGCGCGTGCGTGACGGAGTGCATCCTGCCGTCGGGTCGCTCGACAGATCGAGGACGTACATCCACGTGCGTGGTGTCGGCGGTTGCGATTCCTATAGCCGGATGACCGTAAACAGCTGCGTGTTCACCGAAAAGCAGCAGCTTTCCGCGACCTAGGCCCACCGGAGCCCCTCATCATCTCGTATGATCGCACGACCCGGACACCCGGCAACGTGGGGAAGAACCAGAATCGTTTCATTCCCGGCCCCGAGGGCTTTTCGAAAGCGCCTGGAGCAGCCGGTATCGGAGGCAGGATCAGGGGGTGCGGTTTCGACGTCGGCAGGAACCCCGACCAGCTCTCCGAGCTCTTCACCGAGGCGTCGGATTTCGTGCAGAACTCCGAAGCCGTCTTCGCTGGTAATGGTGTCCAGGAGTTTTCTGACCAGACGCTGGTTCCGTTCGAGCAGATCGCGTGCTCTGTCCGGTTCCGTCTCCTGGAACGACTTGAAAAGGTCGACTGCCCCTTTGGTCGATTGAGGTTTCTCGCCCTGTTCGATCGCCGGCTGTGGAAACCACGGCAGCAAAACGCGCTGGTAACGCGGGTACACGCCGCCCGTAAACAGTCCCATGCCCCCGAAGACGCTGGTTGCGATATCATAGCCGCTTCCGACGGTGCCCTGAAGCGATCGGTGTGCTGCAGTGGCGAGGCGCTGCACGACCCTGCGGTCGCTTACCGGGTCATACCCTGCCGCTGCGAGGAGCCCGGCGACACTCGCTACCGTAGCGGCCGCGCTTGAACCATAGCCGAGCTTGCGACCATCGCGTGTGAACAGCGATCGTGTGTCGACTGAGATTTCTACCGGGTCGAAGGAGCGCGAGCGGACACGGCGACAGACCTCGACGATGCGCTCAGCGAGTTTCTGTTCGCCAGGTGAGAATGCGTCTCGTACGCAGGACTCGTCGGTGAGTATTTTCAGGGTATGTTCGAACACGCCGACTCGATGATTGCTCGGGCCTTCGAGTGAGGCGTCCGGACTCCAGTGAGTCGTGTACGCACCCATACGTGCGACCAGACGGAACTCGTTACAGTCGGCAACGCGGGCCAGGACCGGGGGGCCGACCGCCATGGAAACGCCAAGTCCGCCTTCGGTGAGTACGGCATACTCTCCGGCGATGAGCAGATTACCGGGAATGTGAAGCTGTCCACGCAATCTCACGCTTCGGAATCTCCGTTATCGCGATCTTTGCGGGTCACCACCGGGCTCCCGCCGACGCTGCTTACCAGTATAGTCTGAACGCCGGCGACCGAGGCAATGCGCTCCTTCACCGTCTCCGCGTCCCGTGCGGTGGTCAGTATCTTGACCTGTGGCCCGGCGTCCATGGTTTCCCAGGCGACGAATCCTTCGCCGCGCAGGTCGTCACACGCCCGTATGACTGCGACACTCGCGGGCAGCCAGTACAGAACGGGGGGCGAGGCGGCGATGCTTGACCCGACCATACGCAGGTAGCTTTCCCGCATAAGTGGTCCAAGGCGCTCGATGGACCGATCGGCTAAGGCGTGTTCGGCTTTTTCGATCAGCACGCGGGCATCGGCTACCCAGGCATCGTAGTAGGGGCTGCTCGTGCGTGTGCGCTCCATGCCATCACGCGATCCGACCGTCTTCGGTCCCGTATCGGTAATGGCGACAAGAACCCGCAACTCCGGCCACCACTCGGCGTCGTACACGGGCTCGGCAGACTCGGAGCCCGCCCGGAAGCGCGTAAAGCCTCCAAATACACTCCGCGCAGCACTGCCGCTTCCCGTCCGTGCAATGCGTGACAGTTCGGCTACCGGCAGATCCAGGGCCCACCACGCGTCGAGCGCTATGGTGAGCGCTGCGAATCCGCTGCTCGAGCTCGCGATGCCTGCAGCCGTCGGAAATGAGTTCCCGGATTCAATCGAAAGCGGGGTATCGGCATCGCTACGGCCCGACGCGCGTGCCCGCTCGCGAAGTGCATCAATGACCGTTGAAAAATGATGGAGAGGCTGTTCTGTGCCGCCGACGCTGACGCGGTCACACGAGGCTGCAGGGTTCGCAGTGACGGTGGTCTTCGTTCGCAGATCGTGAAGTCCGACGGCCAGGCTGCCTGTCGCAGGAATGTTGATACCCTGTGTCTCCTTACCCCAATACTTGATCAGCGCGAGACTCGGGCTTGTCTGTACCGTTATAGAAGCCATGTCTATCCGCGCCGTCTGATCTGGGCAAGAATCTGATCTGCGGCTTCGGCGTTGAACACTCCCTCGTCGGAGAGTCTGTCGGCAAGCTCGGCGATCTCGTCACCACGGGCTCCGGCTTTCCAGGCAAGACGGTTTGCGTGAAGGCGCATGTGTCCGGCCTGTATACCTTCGCTTACGAGCGCACTGAGTGCAGCGTAGTTCTGCGCAAGCCCGACACAGGCCATGATCGAAGCGAGTGTCCGGGCATCTGGTCGTTCAAGAACCTGCATAGAAAAACGCGCTCCCGGATGAAAACCGGCGGCACCGCCGACGGTGCCCACCGCGACCGGAACCCGCAGCGATCCGTGCAACACCCCGTCGCGCACCTCGTACTCGGTTAGAGCCCTGTAGGCGCCATCCCGAACCGCAAAGGCATGGCAGGCTGCCTCGATGGCCCGGGTGTCGTTTCCGGTGGCGAGTGCTACGCTTGAGATTCCGTTCATGATGCCCTTGTTGTGTGTGACTGCCCGATGGAAATCGATGGTGGCAATGCGGTTCGCTTTGACGATGCGTTGTGCGACTTCCAGACCCGATCTGCCCCCGCGGGCGCACGCGTCGACCGGGATACTGAAGCGGGCCGTTGTAACGCGGCGGTCGGCGGCGTTTGTGAGTATCGCCATGATCGCTTCGCCTCCGAGTCTCGTCTCAATGAGCGGGCGAACCCGTTCAGCGCAGGTGTTCAGAATATTCGCACCCATGGCGTCACAGGTATCGACGTGCAGCCGTGCGGCGATCGTATCGGGGGCGATGCGTTCGATATCGAGTCCGCGGAATCCACCGCCGCGCCGGGTCATGGCGGCAAGCGGTTCGGTCAGCTCCTCTTCGACCTCCGAAATCAGTCCGGTCACGACACGGGAGTCGGGGTCGTTCCCCGTTTCTACGTATACTTCAGCGGTCATGACTGTCTCGGTTGACTCTGTGACGAATCCACCATTACGACCGATGATTGACGCAGCGAAGGTTGCCGCCGCGATGACTGACGGCTCTTCGACAGCAAAGGGGACATTGTAGAGCCTTCCATCGACCTTGAATCCTGCAGCAACGCCGAGAGGCACCGGCAAATAACCGACAGCTGACTCCACCATGATGTCCGCAAGATCGCACATTTCCGAGTCAAAGCCGGTTGCGCTCAGCTCATCTTCGCTCATGTCGAGGAAGTCACAGAGGCGAATCCGACGTTCGGCCACCGTAAGCTTGCGAAATCGCGGCCCGAGTTTCAGCCACGGAGGCTTCTCAACACCCGCACTGTTATAGGAGTTGTCCGTTTTCTGCTGCATTCGTGTCCCCGGTTAATAGGTCTGTGTCTTAAGGTATTCAGAGAGGGTGGCTTCGAAAACGGGTTCGGTAAATATTCTGCCTGACTGTAGATCCTCGATGGTCCGACTGCCGGTCAGGAGCATGACATTCTTCAGGACAGCTCGAAACCGTTCAATCAGCGTTATGACCGCCTCGGAACCTCCCGCGTCTATGGCCCGAATCAGGGGCAGTGCGTATCCACCGAGCCATGCACCAAGTCCGACCGCCTTCGCAAGATCCATGCCGTTTCGCAGGCCACCCGAGGCGACAACGGGGAGTGTTATCCGTTCATCCCTGCACAGACTCGCAAGCAGCAGCGCTGTTGGAAGGCCCCATGTATCGAACTCCTTGACGACCGCCTGCTGTTCGGCGTCACCAAGCCGGTATCGTTCCACCGCCATCCAGTTTGTCCCGCCTCGCCCGGCGACGTTTATGGCCGAAACCCCTGCATCCACGAGCCTTCGGGCATCCGCCGGTCCGATTCCGAAACCAGTTTCTTTCGCAATAATCGGCACTGGAGACGCTTCCGCGAGTCGTGCAATGGCTTCGACGACACCGTGAAAATCCCGGTCGCCGTCTGCCTGCGCGAGTTCCTGGCCCGGATTCAGATGAACCGCGAGGGCCTGTACTTCAAGCTTCTTGATCCACTCGATGAGCGTGGCGTGATCGAGTTCCCGGGTCTGCACTCCTCCGATGTTTGCGATGACCGGGACATCCGGTGCAAAGCGCTTGAGCATGAAGTGATCCGCGACTTCCGGTTTCCGGAACAGGATGCGGATGCTCCCCATCCCTACCGGTACACCGCAGGCCTGGGCGGCTTTGGCGAGTTCCTTGTTGGCCGAATAGCCTCCGCTTGATCCACCGGTCATGGAGCTTATGAGCAGAGGCATCGATATCGGTGTGCCGAAGAAACTTGTGGATGTGTCAATCTCGTCCATCGAAACTTCGGGGATCGCGCGGTGGGCAAAGTGAATGTGGTCGAACAGCGTCGTCCCCGTCTCTACCGCGTATGCGTCTTTCTGTATGCAGATTTCGAGATGCTTTGCCTTGCGGGCCCCGAGGTCCTCGTGGGAATGTGCCGACAGATCAGGAGTACTCATATTCTCTATACCCGTCTTCCCTGACTGATGCGAGATAGTGCCGGGACTGTGGAACGTCAACGTCAGCCATCATGCCCGCGTATGTGTCCCGGCTGTACGGACCGCCAACCCATGCCTGATACGTTTCAAGCGAAGCCGGTATTCCACCGGCGAGCACCTCGTCGAGATCCCAGCTCTCGATTACCGCAGGTGCGTTTTCCGCTATCGTAGCGGAATAGACGATCATGGTGTTACCTGACCCATAACTCGCAACAAGAACTTTCTTGCCGACAATGTCCGGGCCGAGTTTCCGATACCGCTCCTGCAGCGAAAACGCGAGCGCCATGTACGCAGAGCCGGAATAGATGTTGCCGATCTGTCGAGCCGGTGCGATTCCGTCATAGAACCCCCGGGCCAGCAGAAAAGGCTCGGCGTCGGCTTCACCACCGGGCAGATGCTTGCCGAGAAGATTGTGCATTGCGGTTATACCCATGCGGTAGAAGGGGATATGTGTGACAAAGACATCGGTGGAGTTCAGGACATCGAGCGGATCTTCGTTGCGACGCGCGCAATGATCGGCGAAGGCGCTGTCGAGGGCTTCGTGATAACACTGAACCGAGTACCCGCCCTTCACCTTTGCCGTCGTCGAGCCGAGTGGTCGGAAGAAATCGTCGACATCCCGGGAGCAGTATCCGGCGGTTCCAACATCCACGCTCATGAGCGAGGGGTTTTGTGCTACTTTCAAGGCCACCGCACCCGCGCCCTGGGTGATTTCTGCGGTGCTCGGGACATCGTATCGGGCTATATCCGAGCAGATGACCAATCCCGAATCGGTTTCGCGTGAAGACATGGACAGCATCGCGGCTACGCCGAGTATTGAAACCGTCCCTCCGGCACAGGCGTGCTGCACCTGAAAGGTTGAAAGCGAGTCGGGAATTCCGACACCGGCACGTTGCAGCATTCCTTCGACGTAGGCAGCGACCGGTTTGGAGTGATCGACTCCGGTCTCTGTGCCGACCGCTATGTACCGAAGAGACGCCAGATCGTCTCTGTAGCTGCGCTCGACGAGTCTGTGCGCTGCTTCCGCAGCAAGTGTGGTGTTGTCCTGCCAGAGTTCAGGAAAACGCATCGCTTCCTGACCGGTGGTTTCGACTGCCCTGTTTAGTCGGCGTTCCAGAGACGGGTTCTCGCGTATCCGCATGTTGAGAAGCGTCTGCAAAGTAATGTATGGTGAGGGGACATATAAAGCGATATCGCTGATTCCAACCGGATGGTCTGGCATGAGTCGGCAGCTCCTTGGATTACGTGTGAGAACAGTACCACGACAACATTTCTGTAGCCTTTCGTAAGGATAACACTTCGATTAGCAAAGGGGCAATTTCACGGTGAACGGTTATTCAGGTATCTCCCGAACATCTTTGCAGGATCCTGTCCACGTCCTGATTTCGGGTGGTGTCGACAGTTCAGTTGCGCTCGCGCGACTCAGAGAGGCTGGATACACGAATCTCACGGCCTATTATCTCAAAATCTGGCTGGAAGATGAACTCAGCAGTCTCGGTGAGTGTCCGTGGGAAGAAGATCTTGCGTTCGCGCGCTCAGTGTGCTCGTCGCTGCAGGTGCCGCTGGAGGTGGTGCCCCTGCAGCTTGAATACTATGACCGTGTTGTCGAGTATACCCTCGCCGAGCTCAGAAAGGGGCATACGCCGAGCCCTGATATTTTCTGCAACCAGCGGATCAAGTTTGGTGCGTTTCTCGAGCATCTTGATAAGCCGGGATGGATCGCGAGTGGGCACTATGCGCGCATCGTCCGGCATTCACACGAAGTACAACTGCATCGCGCACCCGATCCTGTCAAGGATCAGACCTACTTTCTGAGCCATCTTTCGCAGGAACAGCTAGGACGGCTCATGTTTCCGGTTGGCGATCTGCCCAAGGGAGAGGTCCGCAGGCTTGCGGCACAATACCGACTCGCAAACATGGATCGCCCGGACAGTCAGGGCATCTGTTTCCTTGGAAAGATTCGGTATCCTGAGTTTGTCCGACACTATCTCGGCGAGGCATCGGGTGACATCGTAGAACGCGAAACAGGAACTGTACTCGGAACGCATATGGGATACTGGTTCCATACCATAGGGCAGCGGCAGGGTCTGGGGCTCGGCAACGGCCCCTGGTACGTGACCGGGAAGGACGCCGGGCAGAATGTCATCTACGTTTCGCATCAGACTACGGTGGCCGAGGCCGCCCGGCAGACGCTATACTTGAATGAGTTCAACTGGATCGGGAGCATTTCCCCTTCCGGGCGGTATGGGGTGAAGCTGAGGCACGGGCCTCATATCGAACCCTGTTCGGTACAGCTGTGTGACGCCGAAGCCCGAACGCTTCGCGTGCATCTTGATCACGCGGACCGCGGAGCTGCCCCGGGGCAGTTTGGTATACTCTACGACGGAGAACGTTGCCTCGGTGGCGGTATGATTGCCGACGCAAAGGAAGATTCAGCATGCGTGTCCTGATCGTCGAAGACGACGAAAAAATCGCCTCGTTTGTGCAGAAGGGACTGTCGCAGTCGGGTTACGCGGTTGACGTGGTTCGCACCGGCGAAGACGGCTATTCGTTTCTGAGCCAGACCGATTACGACGCTGCGGTGGTCGACATCATGCTTCCGGGCATGGACGGTCTGACCATGGTCCAGCGCATACGTGACGAAGGCGTGCAGACCCCCATCATCATACTCAGTGCGAAACGGTCGGTCGAGGATCGCGTAAAAGGTATACAGACGGGCAGTGACGATTACATGACCAAGCCCTTTTCCTTTGCCGAACTTCTGGCGCGTTTGCAGGCCCTGATCCGTCGTGCCGGGATGGGCACGGGGTCTACAAAGCTGCAGGTTGGTGATCTGACCCTGGATCTGCTGAAACACGAGGCGCGCCGCGGAGAAACGGTGATTGAACTGCAGCCGCGGGAGTTCTCGCTGCTTGAATATATGATGCGTAACGCCTCGACGGTGCTCTCCAAGACCATGATCATGGAACACGTCTGGAATTACGACTTTGATCCTCAGACTAACGTGGTTGACGTGCTGGTCTGGCGTCTGCGAAAGAAGATAGATGAAGGATATGAACCGAAGATGGTCCACACCGTTCGAGGTGTTGGGTACGTCCTTAAAGATAGCTAAGCGTTTCCTGTCGCTTACCTATGTACGACTCACGCTTCTCTTTTCCTCGCTGTTCCTCGTCGGTGCCGTGGCGTTCTTCGGAATCAGTCTGTTCAGCCTCTATAACTCCCTGCAGCAGGACGACATCAGGGAACTTCAGAGCCGACTTCTTCAGTATTGGGCCCGGTATCAGGCCGGTGGTATAGACGCACTGCGAAACGAAATCGATGCGCGCAATATTCTGATTGGAGAACGGCCGTTTTTCGTGCGTATCGCTTCTGCCACAAACGAAACCCAGTTTTTCAGCGTCCCCGCGCTCTGGCAGCAGGGCTTTCCTCTGCATATCCTTGAAGACGGCGATATCTCCGACTGGGATGGCGTGAAGGTGCTGAGCTCGGATCTTCTGCCCTATCGCCTTGAGCTTGCGGGAATCCGGCTCAGCAACCGCTACTTTCTCCAGGTCGGGCTCAGTACGGAGGGGCGCGATCAGCTCCTGGATCTGTTCCGGCGAAACTTCATGATCATCTCTTCGGCGGTCGTTCTCATGAGTCTTGCGCTTGGCCTGTTGCTTGCCTACAGGGTACTGCGTCCGGTCAGGGATTTGAGCGCGACGGTGCACAATATACTGGAGACCGGCAGGTTCGATGCACGCATACCTCACGACGACGGACCGTTGAGCTCACAGGGTGACCTGCGCGAACTGATCGTGTACTTCAACGAGATGCTCACTCGAATCGAGCGGCTGATCGGTGGCATGCACGATGCCCTGGACGCGGTGGCTCACGATCTTCGCACGCCGCTGACGCGGCTCCGCGGAAGCGCCGAACTGGCACTCAAGAGCGAGGCAAATGAGGACGCGTACCGTGAGGCCCTGTCGGACACAATTGAAGAAGCGGACACCATGATGCGTCTGCTGAACACCCTCATGGATATTTCCGAAGCCCAGTCAGGAGCTTTATCACTGCGCATGGAGCGTGTTGATGCCACGGAAGTGCTCAGGGACAGCGCTGAGGTGTATGAGTACGTGGCCGACGCAAAAGGTGTCACAATTGAAGTCGGCGAATATCACGGGATCAGCCTGTATGCCGATCCGGTACGGCTGAGGCAGGTACTGGCAAATCTGCTCGACAATGCGGTGAAGTATTCTCGTCCCGGAGGGCGGGTCGTGGTGAGCTGTCTGTCGGTTGCCAACGGGGTCATGTTTCGTATCCGCGACGACGGGCCTGGTATCTCAGCCGAGGACATGCCCCGGATCTGGAATCGTCTGTATCGCGGTGCGGAATCGCGAAACAAGCCCGGACTCGGACTGGGTTTAAGTCTCGTGAAGGCGATCGTCGAGGCGCACCGGGGTTACGTCGAGCTTCACAGTGACCCAGACACAGGTACCGAAGTCCGCATAATTCTGCCCGCCGTACCACCTTCGGACCCCTGACGGACCCTTAACGGTATTACACATCTGTAATCTGCCGGAAACGTCGGTGAAAGGTGTACACGCTACCTTCAGTAACAGATTGTTGGAGACAGCAATTGAAGACGGAGCGGTCATCAGAGTGCAGTTCTGATGCCATCGTTTCGGACACTATCTACCCCCCAACGCGGGTCGACTGAACACAGCGTCCCCCAACCACACCAATGAGGTCGTCCGCGGCCCTCCGGCTACAGAGTCGGGGGGTTTTTTTTTGCTCCGAGGCACGTGTGTTTCTGAGTTCAGACAGGTGGGCAGTGATGGGCAGGCGCGACGCGGAAGAAACTGAGCCTGAGTCTGCCGGGCTCGAAATCTCTGAACGCAAGACACAGGTCGGCCGATCTGGTGTTCCCGGTGAGTAGAAGCTCCCCGGTCGTCCAGCTCCGGTATCCCCGCCAGTGCAGGCTGCGGGTGTCGCTGACCGTGCAGGTTCCAAGAAGTTTACCGTCAGGCCCGGCGTCACGAACTTCAATGACACCGTGAGTCTCCGTTTCCACCGGTGCGTAGGCGGCAAAGAAGCTGATAGCCGGAGAATCGGGCAGGTCATGGACCGACGGGAAACACAGGTATGCGTCGCTTTCCGTGGGGCTTATGTCGAAGCCGTATCGGGGATTGGCATGCTTGCATACATGGGCGGATTCCATGAACCATGTCGCGTCAATGCGATTCAGACCGGCATCGTAATGGCCGACCCCGTGTTCGACGATCACCGGATCAACTACCATGCGTCCATCGGCATGATAGTGAACATAGCATATACCGCTTGCGCGGTGGTGCGGTGTCGGATCAAAGATAGTGAAGGCATGAAACCACTGTCCCCTCCAGCTGAAAAAGCTGCCGTGGTCCGGGGAGGCACCAATATTGCCCTGCATGCGATAGGGTCCGTACACGGATTCGGAGACTGCATAGAATGACGCCCAGCTCAGGTAATACAGCCCCCCGAACTTATGAAGAAACGGTTTGTCGTCGGCACCGTCGTCGAGAATGATCTTCTCCGGCTTTTCGGCAAGAGAGATCATGTCGTCGCCAAGTCGCGCGATGTAGTAGCTGTCACCGCCGGCCCAGACCGGTGTTCCAAAGATGATGTATGCTGACTGATCGTCGTCATCATCTATGAATACAGAGGGATCGTAGGATCGCGTCGGGGTAAGATCGGCTGCGAGCAGCGGTTTTCCCAGGGCATCCCGGAACGGGCCACCGGGGTGATCGGCAACAGCAACGCCAGTGTCTGTCATGCCGTTGGAGAAGTACAGGTAATACTTTCCGTTCCGTTCGGCTGCGTCGACCGCCCAGCAGCGCTGCGACGGTCCCATGTAGGTGTCCTCCGGGCGCAGGGTTGACTCGTGCACCCAGTTGACCAGATCGTCGGAAGACCAGACCTGCCAGTCGTTCATGACGTAGTCCGTACTCGAAGGAGATGCGTCGTGACTCGCGTACAGGTAGGCCCGGTCCTTGAAAATGTGAATGTGCGGGTCACACACACCGCGGTCGCGTATAATCGGATTGGTTTTCGACAGAGACATCATCAATTCCTCGTAATTCTATGAATGAGTTCCCGCACTACCGGGACGGAGAAAGTAAGACCTGACAGCGCCGATCCTATCCCCACAGTTCGGTGTGCGCTCACCGAGGTCGATTGTCGGCTTATCCCGTAGAGGGCATAGGCCCCAGCAAGGCCGCCAGCAGCAGTCAGCAACACGTCGGCAATACTCGGGACCCCAAACCCGAAGGCGTCTGCGACCTCCTTGACAACACCGGCGGTCATGGCTGCCGCCGCGCCGGTGAGCGCAGCCGTGGTCTGATTCTCGTGCAAAGCCATGTGCACACCACCTGCGACGAGTGCTATCGAAATACCGGCTGCGACGTGAAGCTCGCGGTTTCCGGGGCGTTCAGCGTGAAGGTCGGAGGACGCTCTGGCGTGGACGGTCGGCAGGAGCAGAAGCAGAATCAGGATGTAAGCGCGGGTGTGTGGCATGGAAAACTATTCGGTTTGGGACTCGATTGCGGACGAGTATTGCTCCGCGAGCATCCGCATGCGGCGTTCATGAACACCGAGATCGCCCTGTCCGACCCGGCTCGCAGCCCGAAAGTGTATTACCGGCTCGTCGTCCGGGAAATAGAACTCAACGTCGTCCCGGAAACGGAACAGCGGTGACCGGAACACCGAATGTACGTAGTTCTCATCATCCCGTTCTATGGTAACCCGCGCCTCGTCCTGCAAAACCGAGATGAGCGCTTCATGGGCCGCGCTACGGTCAACCTGACCATACGGCCAGGGATCAAGCGATGCGTATCCGCTTCCGGCGTAGGAAGATACGCAGTTAGGCGAACCCGGGCATGCTGCGAGCCGGGTCATGTCACCGTCGGTCACAACTCCGCCGGCAACCGACCTGAAATTCTGGGCGACACCGAATGAAACTCCCGCAACTGCGAGTGCACCGAGCACGTACCATAGGTATTGCATAATGTGTGTGAGCCTATCGACCCGCCAGGCTATTGTCAAAGACGGGCCGGGTGGTAAGCGTCCGTCGATCAGGCTGGAACAAGAGCCGGTGCGTCTGGACGGGCAGGCGTGGCGTGCGAATCGCCGGCCAGAAGTGCAGCGATGCGTCGAGCGGCAAGGGCCGACTCGTCGTGCAACTTGAATGTGTGCCGACCTGAGGCAGGGTTCAGACGCATCTGGTCAACTTCGCCGAGGAAGCGTCTGATATCCAGCGCAGCGTGCTCAAGATTTCCTACACGGGCCAGGCCGGTTTTCTGTGCCATGCAGGCGTTAAGGTACTGTTCATTCTGTCCCGGTTGGGGAAAGGTGAGTACCGGTTTTCTGAGGCACAGGGCTTCGCTGAGCATCTGATGCCCCGATGGTCCTATGACTGCACGGGCAGCCCTGAAATCTTCAAGGTAGTCGCCGTCCGTCCGGGGATACACACGAAAGTCGACCTGTGAAAACGACTGGAGCGCTTGTTCAAGCTGTGGTCTGATGGATGCCGAACCGTACACCAGCACGTGGTTTCCCGGCCTTTCGGAGGGAGACCTCAGTTCCGGGCGGATCAGAGGCCCGATGTCACCGTCAAAGAAGCTGCTCGAAAGCACGTGATGCACGCGGTGCGGGATCATGAACCGGTTGAGCAGACGCGCGGTAATGCCCGGCAGCGAGTAGTCGGGGACCCGGTCGAGTACCGCCTGATGGCAGAATACGACGACGGGCAGTCGGTGCGCGAGCGCAGCCCGCGATGAGAACGGTTCGTAATCCGAGATGACGGCCTCTATGCCTTCCTGCTCGAACTGACGGCGTGTGCGTCTGACAATGTACGGAAACGCCGCGAGCAGACGCGCGTTCATCAGCAGCGTTCGACCGTAGAGAATTCTGTGACGACGTTTTGCCATACGAAGTACCGGTATGTGGTGAAAGGTCATCCCGGGTAGCTCCGATCGCAGAAAGGACAGTACGGTCCGAGGTGCCCAGACGAGCACCTCGTGTTCGCGACTCAGCTCGCGTGCGAGGCAGGCGGAGCGTGCAGCGTGTCCGAATCCTTCTCCGTTGATTGCCAGTGCAATCCTCATGCGATTTCTCTCCTTTGCGTCAGGTGTTCCGTCGCAGGCCGTGAATCCGCAGCGGGAGAAAGGCCACCGAGTAGCCGGATTCGGCTGAACACATAGTCGAGATTGTCTTCCTTGAGTATGACCCGGTGATACGAGGTACCCGGCAGTCGCTCGGCGTGGGGATGCCTGCGAAGCCCGTGTCGGTCACGATGTGCGTCGAACCAGTGAACGAGGCGGATGGAGCCGGCTTCTATCTCAAGAGCGGTCATCCCTCGCTTGCCGAGCACACAACCCGAGTTGAAGAGACAGGGGACCACGAAGTCGGCGTTGTAGAGGCTTCTCCGAGGCGCTTCTGTGCGGGTGTTGCGGTTGGTGTGGAGCAACTCGCCCTGCAGTCTGGCTATTTCTGTCTCTATCTGCGAAGAGCGGGCAGGATTCGCACCAGGGTACTCCTGGCAGAGCGCCTCGATTTCGAATCTTAGAACGTCAATCTTGGACAGGGACTCGAACAGGGGACGGTGGGTATGGCCGATAACTGCGAGTAGTCCACGAGCCCGGGCAAACTCGTATACCCGTTTCTCCGTGGCAAATCGTTTTCGGCTGTCGTGCGCGACGGTCCGGTTCCTGATCTTAAGAGGGTTTAGCAGGTACTTCAGGGCATAGCCTATCCATCGGTTGTATCGCTCGTATTTCCAGAGGGGCTGATGACCGTGCAGCACGAAAACCCTGTCCTGCTTGTACCGTAGAATGATGCCTTCTACGGGTTCCTCCGAACCAAAGCGATCCATGTCTCCAAGATTATCCAGATCATGGTTACCCACGATGCGGATAAGCCTGTCGCCCTTACGAAAGGCTCTGAGCAGCGAGTACAGTCCGGACCATTGTTCGGCGATGGCACGGCGCGAGAAACGCTGCAGCTCCTCGACGTCACCGTTGAGAATGAGGGTCGAGTCATTCGTAAAGTACTGACGAGCCAGAACCTCACGGAACATTTTGCCGTTGTGCAGAAAGTCATCTGTCCAGCTGCCGTCACCCATGTGCAGGTCGCTGAAAATGACGAGGCGGCTTGAGTCGTCAACGAACAGCTCTCTTGAGGATGCATACACCCGTTCAAGTGCGCGCTCTGCGTAGCTGGTTGTCGTATCCATGGCACAACAATGCGCGCGTCTCTGTTAGATCGATGTGAGAAAACGTCTATAAATGCGTTAAATCTTCACGGCTGTGTGTGGAACGCCTCCCACGAGAACCGGAAATGCTCGACGGCAGTCGCAGGCCGAAGCTCCACACCCCGGTGCTGACCGTCTGTGGATAGTCCTGTTACGTGCCAGTGTGAACCGGTCCGCGTGTCTACGATGGTGCCGTTGCGACGTTCGAACACGAGCGATTGATGCGGCTCGTCCAGATAGAACGCGGTGGCACTACCGACGTCTCGACCGTCGGGAATTCGTGGAGTATCCAGCGCGCTTGCCGTACCAGGGGACCAGAACACGACGATTTCGGCGTCACCAAGCGAAAACTGCATGACACCGTGTTCAGACAGCTCGGAGTACATGACCGCACGGACGTCTCCCTCATGGTAGACCGAAAGAACGCGTTCCATGGGGTTGTCGGTGGCAGGGACACGATCAGGGCCCTGGTACAGAAAGGGACGCTCCGACGTGTCGTATCCGGCGTAGGGGTTTCTCCCGTAATCCCGTGGATACCCGGTCTCCCGGGAGAGAACCTCGGCATCCGGATAGAATTCACGGACATCAGCCCACGAGAGCATGCTCGAGGGTAAGAGGCGCAGCTGCTGGCCTGCATGGTAGCCCGCAATCGATTGTCCGGTTGCCTGTATCCACCACGACTCCCGACTGCGATCGTACATGATCATATTGCTGTATATGAGTCGACCAGAGACTCCGAACTCGAGGGTTTCGCCGGCAAACCTGCGGTCAAAGACCATACCGGTATTGCAGAGCGGACAATAGGTAACAGCGACCGGGTGTCCCGAGACCGTGTCGTTCACGATCTCATGCCAGGTGAGGACCTGCAGAGGGTAGATTCGTGTTACGTTACCCCGCCGGTAGAGAATTACCGGTTCCTGCGCGGCAAGCCAGCTATCGGCCTCGCGCACGGAGATGAAGTGGGGATTGTCGATGGACGGTATCCCGTCTTTCGGTGGCCCTCCTGCGATTATGTCGTTGTACGAAATGAGCGCTCGAGAAAAATCTGTGGAGAAACCGGAGGAAAGGCGGCGCTCGGGAGTCTGGTTCTGATGTTCGGAGGGCAGTTCGATCTCCGTCCAGACGCCTGCGGTGGGTCCGAAGCGTGCAGACATTGCAGTCAGCCGACGCATTTCTTCAGGAGGCGGGCTTACGCCTGGTCCGCGGTTGTCCGCCGACGGGGACGGGGACGGAACAGCATCAGCCTCCCGGGAGGACTCTTCGTTTCGCCCCAGAGCAACAAGGACGGCCGATATCGCGAGGCATAGAACGACGACCAGTAGCAGCTTTCGTTTCTTCATACCTGTATGCTCCTTCCGGCTGTATCGGGAACGACTGGTACCGCAGCCGGCAGCGGTCCTGAAGCAATCAGCACGACGCCGATCCCAAGTAGAATCAGCCCGCCACCACTCAGGAGTGAGAGGCGATAGCCCGGAATCAGCATCGAGTATGTAAGGATGGGCAGTGCGACAAAACTCATATCGTAGGCGATACCCATGATGGAGGCCCGACAATGCCGCAGATACGACCATTGTATGAACGCGAAGGCGAGCCCCGCGACGAGGAAGCTCCCGGCAAGGATGACGAGAGCAGGCCCCGGACCGGGAATGAAGCTCGCGGTAGTCCCCGAACGCTGAGCGACTCCCTTGAGAAGTGCGTCAAGTGCTGCGAAACCGCCTGCCGCCAGACCGAAAAACAGTTCCTGCACGGTGACCCGGGCGTTGCGGCTCAGGACGGCAATCAGAAATCCACCAAGGACCCAGGCAGCGACCGTGACGAGAAGCGGATTGATCTGCGCGAGCGTCAATGAGAGCGATCCATAGCGGAACTCCGCCATGCCGAGGGCGGCGGTACCGCATACCGTCACGATGGCTCCGACTATCTGCCTCGGGTGCAGGTGCTCATGCAGGACGAACCGGGAAAACACGAGCAGAGCGAGCAGGCCGGACGCGTACATACTCGAATACACAACGGGAGATGCGAAGAGGTTTGCGACCATGATCCACACCGGGGCGGAGAAGTTCAGAACCACTCCCGTCAGGTAGATCGTCCGGGTCTTTCCCGTGTGTGTATGCACGTCCGGCACTCTTGACCGCTGTATACCGAGTTTCATGAGACCTTTTGACAGGTGAACAATTGATGATCCCGTTATACCGATTATGATCGCAAATACAATGTCCACGTCGTCCGTCCCTGTTTACAGCTGCTCGTCGACTGAATCCTGCAGCGCACGCCGCGCGACGATCGTGATTCTGTAGGTTGCGTACACGGTGGCAAGCAGCCCGAGTACATACAGCGACCACTCAAGCGGGGAGGTAGCCGTGTCGGTCGCTCCCAGTTCCGCGATTCGCCGTGCGAGGCTGCCGATGTACGTGTACACGAAGACCCCAGGAAGCATGCCGGTCAACGAAGCCAGAACGTAGGGTCCCAGACGCACCTTCGTGAGTCCGTATACGTAGTTCGAGATACTGAAGGGAACGAGCGGCGAAAGCCGGAGCAGAAACACGACCCGCCCGCCTTCCTTCCCGACAGCCCGATCCACCGCCTTCAGCGCGGGGCGTTTCTCTACTGTGCGCGCGACCCAGTCTCGTAGTAGCGTCCGACCGAGAATGAAGGCAACGGTCGCACCGAGCGTCGCTGCGATCGACGTGTACAGGGTACCGCGGAACACGCCGAAGACTGCGCCAGCTCCCAGGGTTAGAATTGATCCGGGAATCAGAAGGACGCAAATCAGAACATAGAGCGCGGCATAGACGAACGGACCCCAGAAGCCGATAGAGTCGATCCAGTTCAGCGCGTCTCGAAGATGTGTCGCTGCATCAAAGATAACTGCGGTAGCAATGATACCTGCGAGGATGGCCAGAGCGACAAGCGTTTTTACCAGATGTGCGGGCCGTTTCATTCCTTTGATCCTCCAGCTTGTCGAGGTCCTCGCCCTCTGTACCGGAACAGGGTTCGCAGCACACGACGGACCCTGTTGTTGAACAGGCGTGGTGCAAGGACCGATGAGACTGCTCGCGGGTAGACCTCGCTGAGAGTCGGGTAGGGCGTCATTCCTGATCGCAGGGACGAGAACCTGGCTCGGTTTCTAACGGCGCGCAGGCCGGGGCCAAGGAGTTCACCTGCACCGGGAGCAGCAATCTGTACCCCGATAACCCGGTCCTTTCGGTCGAGTATGACTTTCATGAGTCCATCCGCCGCATCCTCGGCCTGAGCCCGGTCAACACTGTCGAATGGCTGCCGTATAACCGAGTAGGGGATTCCGTCTGCCTGTGCTGAAGCCTCGGTATGACCTGCTGACGCGAGTTCAGGGTCAGTGTAGGTAACCCAGGGCACGGTTCTGTAGTCCATGCTTCCACCGGCGTGTAAGGCGACGCGGCGGACGACAACCGCAGCTTCGGCGCCGGCGACGTGCGTGAAGGGAAACTGGCCGTTGACGTCGCCAATCGCGTAGATGTGCTTTCGGGTAGTTCTCAGTTTTTTATCAACCTGTATAAACCCACCACGACCACCCGAGAGACCTGCTGCTTCCAGATTCAAGTCTTCTGTGTTGGCTCTGCGTCCAGCGGCGACAAGTAGCGAATCGCCCCGAAGTTCGCTGCTCTGTCCGTCGTGTTCGACCGTGACGGTGAAGCCGGTCTGATCGGAGTAAGCAACCGACTTCACCACCGTGCCGGTGTGCAGTGCAATACCCCCTTTTTCGAGTCGGGTTGCAATAATGCGGGCCATGTCCTCGTCGTCGCGGGGCAGGATGCGTGGAGCCATTTCCACCACGTGAACCTGCACGCCGAGATGCGAAAAGGCCTGGCCGAGCTCTATACCGATGGGCCCTCCGCCGAGAACGATCATGGTTTCCGGAAGCTTCGACAGGGAGAATACGTCGCGGTTGGTCAGATACGGTGTGCCTTCGATCCCGGGAATCGGTGGTATCGCCGCCCGGCTACCGGTCGAGATCACAATCTTCGGTGCGGATAGAACGGTGCCGTTGACGCTTACTTCGTGGGCCGACACGAAACGGGCCGGGCCGAGGATCACATCGGCACCGAGCGATTCGAATCGTTCCGGTGAATCGTGATGGGCTATGGACTGCACAACGGAGGCTATATAGTCGTTGACCTTCTGTATGTCTGCAGGCGGCTGCGTAACCGCGCTGGCGGTAAATCCTTCGGATCGCCGTGCACCATAGTAGGTGCTCGACGCATGCAGAAGAGCCTTACTCGGTACGCATCCGTAATGCAGGCAGTCCCCGCCCATATGTTCGCGTTCCACGAGCGCTACCTTCATGCCGAGCTGTGCGCAGCCCGACGCGACGGACAGTCCTCCGGAACCTCCACCGATAACTATCAGATCGTGAGTCTGTTTCACACGCATCTCCTGACAGAAAAACATTGATTTTTGTATATACAAGTGCTAAGATATCACATATACACCTGCGAATCAAGTACAGCATTGAATGGGAGAGTACACATGAAACGAAAACACAATACGGTATCTTTGAGACTCAGGCGCCTTTTCCCCGGACTGTGCGCGGTCATCGTACTCGGCCTCGCCGCAGCCCCGCTACTGACTGCAGCTCCTCAGGCGGAGTTATGGCCGAGATGGGAAGCGCACGACAGCGCCAGCAGTACGGTTATCGATCATAGTGAGTGGGGGGCTTTTCTTGACCGCTATCTCGTTACCGGTACCTCCTCGGGGGTGAACCTGGTCAGATACGCTGAGGTGTCTGCTGCCGACAGGCGCGCGCTGCAGAACTACATTGAACGTTTGTCGAATGTTCCCGTGTCGGAGCTCAACAGGGACGAACAGATGGCGTACTGGCTGAATCTGTACAACGCGCTTACCGTTGAACTCATACTTGTGCACTATCCGGTGGACAGCATCCGGGACATAAATATTTCCGGTCCGGTGTTCAATCGCCATCCCTGGGATGCGTCGCTGGTTCGCGTCGAGGGCGAGGATCTTTCGCTGAACGACATTGAGCACAGGATCATCCGACCGATCTGGCAGGACCCCCGCATACACTACGCGGTCAACTGCGCGAGTATTGGCTGTCCGAACCTTCACCCCGAGCCCTTTACGGGCGAGAACTATCGACGAGTTTTCGACGATGCCGCGCGCGACTATATCAACCATCCCAGAGGGGCACGCTTCGAAGGGTCGCGGCTTCATCTTTCAGAGATCTTCAACTGGTACTCGGAGGACTGGGACGACAGCATGGAGGTGATTGTCGATCACCTGCTCGAGTACGCCGAAGGTGAGCTTGCGCGAAATCTTCGATCGTTTGCCGAAGGCGGGTACCGGGGGAGAGTGCGGTATGCCTATGACTGGTCCTTGAACGAGCCCTGAGCGCATGCGCAGGGAATCAAAGCAGGTGCGCGGCTGCCGCCTCTATGATTCGCGTAGCTACCGAAATTTTTGAAGCCATAGGCACCTCGATTTCGGTGTTATCCGGCAGCAGAATGATCATCTGATTCGTGTCGGTTTCGAAACCGGCGCCCTGTATCGAGACGTCGTTCACGGCAATCATATCGGCGCCTGCCCGAAGCATGCGGGCTCTGGCGTCCGCTGTCAGATCGTCGCGACTCAGCCTGTGCTGAGCACGAAACGCAACTATCTTGATGCTTGTGTTCTGTGTGCGCACCGCATCAATTATTTTCGGCGTAGGAATCAGATCCAGCTGAAGCGAACTCGCCCCGTGTGTCGGCGTTTTGTGATCAGCCGGCGTGCGAGCTTTCCAGTCTCCGACCGCCGCGGCGGCGATCAGTATGTCGGGGTCGTTACGGTCCGGCTTCGTCCGCAACAGAACCTCTTCCATCATTTCTTCGGCGCTCTCCACCCGGATGACGCGAACTCCCTGAGGTGGCTCGACTGTGCCTTTCGCGTAGACGAGAGTCACGTCTGCCCCGGCATGGTAGGCTGCCCGGGCGAGTGCCACGCCCATTTTCCCGCTGGAGTTGTTTGTGATGACCCGTATGGGGTCGAGGTACTCGACCGTTCGTCCGGCAGTAATCAGCACCGACCGTCCCGCGAGCGACGAATCCCGGCCCGCAATCCCCCGGATACACGCATCGACGACGTACTGTGTGTCAGCCATTTTAGCTTTCCCCTCGATGACCGGGGCTTCGATGATCCCGATACCGAACTCACGGGCAATCTCCAGGTTTCGAAGGACCGCCGGGTTATGGTACATGGGTTCGTGCATGGCCGGGGCGAGCAGTATAGGGATGCCCTGGCCGAGAGCTGTCGTCGCAAATGTCGTCGGTACCGTATCGTCGATACCGGTGGCGATCTTGCCGATTGTATTGGCGGTGCAGGGTGCGATCAGGAGCAGATCAGCCCGTGAGCTACTGTTACCCACCAGAGCCACGTGCTCGTTTGCCCCGCTGAGTTCGACCACCGGTGCATTTCCGGTCGCCCAATGTACCAGCTTTGGACCGATAAACTCACAGGCAGCGCGGCTCATGACCGGCAGGACGGACGCTCCGTGCCGCATGAGCTCCCGGGCGATTTCAAGCGACCGCATGACCGCCACACTCCCGGTAAGCCCCAGAATGACGGTGCGCCCCTCGAGTATTCGGCTTTTGCTGCCGTGAATCGTATCGTCTGATGCGTGTTCCATTATGTGACGGTATACGACTACACGAGGTTTTGTCATCTGTTCAAAGCCCTTTTCATACACATGTATCTACAAAAAGTCTTGTGTTAGCCCGGATTGAGTGCTAATCTGTGTTCATGAATGCTTCCTGTACCCAGGCTTTGAGAGAAGAGAACGCGATTCTGCTTCGGCAGCTGCAGGCGCTCTTAGGTGCTATAACACGAACCGACTATGAGCGCGCCGAGGGCCCGTTTTCGCGCGGGGGAATCGGTAAACACGTCAGACACATCCTCGATCATTATGCTGCGCTGCTCGCGTCTGAGGGCGAGGTCGTCGACTATGAGGCACGTCGCCGGGACACACGGGTCGAAACCGATCCTGCTGTCGCGGCCGACGTCTGCGAGCAGATGATACAGGTCCTGCAGAATACCGGTTTCCAGCGGTCGGAGATTGTGGTGCGGAACGTCTGGGATGCCGGTGAGGGACTTATAGCGACAGGCTTCGAACGCGAACTGCAGTTTCTCTCTTCGCATACCGTACATCATATGGCGCTCATTTCGTTTATTCTCCGATATCTTGATATACCCGTGCCGGATGATTTTGGCGTTGCCTTCTCGACCCTGCGATACGAAGCGGCGAGCCGATAGGATGGCGCGCATCGGTACCAGCTGCCTATGTGCACTCTGAGCTGGACGAGCAGTCCTGAGCGAGCGGAGTACGAGCTGTTCTTTAACCGCGATGAACTTCGTACGCGCAAACCGGCGAGGCCTCCGGAGCTTGCGACCACCGACGGCGTGCGATACGCCGCACCGACGGATCGTGATCGGGGCGGCTCATGGATAGGTGTCAATCAGTATGGTGTGACTCATTGTCTGCTGAATACCTATGAAGCCGATACCGTGACGGTCGCACCTGACGAAGCACGGAGTCGTGGTGAGCTTGTGCGGCTCGTGCAGGCTTCCCGATCGCCGGAACACACCGGGCGCATCATCGAATCCTGTCCCCTGCAGCGCTATCCTCCGTTCATGATCGTAGGGCTGTACTGGAACTCCGGCCGCAGCGTTTGCGAGGCTGTTTCGTTTCACTGGAACGGGAACAAGCTCACGACCAGAGAAGGGGTACAGCCGCCGGTCACGACCTCGAGTTATCTGCCCGCGCGGGTTCGCGAGTGGAGGCAGGATGCGTTCCGGAGGCTGACGAGGGACGGAACCCGTGCAACGTCGCGGCAGCTCTGGAAGTTCCATACCCTGACCGACCGGCAGCAACCAGCTCGTGGTGTTTGCATGTCCAGATCCGACGCGGGGACGGTGAGTTGCACGCGAGTACTTTCCCGGGAAGACGGGGCTGTTTTTATGGGGTACTTTGACGGGCCGCCGTGCCGGGCAAAGGAAGCACCGTCGTTCGATCGATTCACAGATGCGGGATTGCGACCGACCCGACCTCTGAACGTCGCGCAGGCGTTCTGCGAACGGGCTCCCTCGGTCGCGGCGAAGCTTCCTCGCCCGGTCTTTTCGCTCCTTCGTCTCGTGCTTCTTGAGAAACGCATAAACCGCCTCGTACGGATGGCGTCAGACCTCACGCCGCTCGAGTTCTGCGAACGGGCACTCGATTATCTCGAAATCTCAACGGTGGTTCAGGGGCGCAGGTTTCTGTCGGACATGGCGCGCCCGGTGGTTGCGGCGAATCATCCCACCGGCGGAATTGAAGGCCTCGTACTCATGCGCGAGATCTTGCTCGCGCACGGCGACGTGGCGGTACCGGCGAACGATCTGCTCGCCCGCGTACCCTCGCTGGCGCCCCTGGTCGTTCCGGTTGACCGGTATCGCGGTAACGCGGCAGTAGCGACCCGTTATGCCGAACTCTACGCAGGAGACCGACCCGTTCTGATTTTTCCCGCAGGTCGAACAGCGAGGAAGAAAGCAGGCGTTCTTCGTGATTTTCCCTGGGCGAAGTCCTTTGTCACGCACGCCCGCCGACACGACCGCCGTATCGTTCCCGCATGGGTATCGGGGGAGAACTCGCGTCAGTTCAACACGATCTATGCGATCCGGCACGCACTTTCCATCGACCTGAATCTGGAGATGTTTCTGCTCGCACGTGAGCTGTTCAGACGGCGGGGTAGCGAAGTCAGAGTCATTTTCAACCGTCCGGTTGATCCTGGCACCGATGACGCAGGGTCCGCAGACCTGCACCTGAGGGCCGACAGCCGAAGGGCCTTGGCGCTGCAGGCGCTTGTCGAGTCCCTGCGGAGGCAGGGAGGAGTGACGTATGAAGACTAGGATAATCGATCCTGTTGAACCGGATGTACTGAGATCTGAACTGACCGGTGAAACGCGGCTCACCGGGTTTCACGATCTTGAAGTACATATGTTTGACGGTCCCGACTGCCCTGGTGTGTTGCGGGAGATCGGGCGTATACGCGAGACCGAGTACCGTCGGGAGGGCGCAGGGCGAAACCAGGCACTCGATCTTGACCGTCACGATACCGAAGCCCCGCGCTACGCACAGATCGTCTCCTTTGATCGCGAGTCCGGAGAACTCGTAGCCATGTACCGTGCCATGCACTGCGGCAGAATGCTCGAGACACACGAGCTTTCGTGTCGGACGCTCAGGACTGCCTGTCTCTTTGACTTCGCTCCGGACTTCATCGCTACGCAGCTGCCGACTGTAGTCGAACTCGGACGATCGGTTGTGAACAGGAACGCCCGGCGCGCAATACAGGGTCTGTTCTCCGTGTGGTCAGGTCTTGGTGCGCTGGTTCGGACATGGCCCGAGATAGATGCGTTCTTCGGTAACGTGACCTTCTACGGGTCTCTTCCGGAACGTGCCGTCCGGGTCCTGTGGCATTATCTTCGTCGCCACCACGGCGAAGGTGCTCGAGGGCTGAGCGCACGCGCCGGCTGTCTCGTCGCACTGGAGCCGCCTGGTCCGGACGATGTGCAATGCACCGGGACCTTTGACTCGCTTGTCGCGTGTGCATCCCGCGAGGGCTGGCAGATACCGCCCATCCTTGTTTCCTATATAAAAGCCTGCCCCGGACTGCAGGCCTTCGATATTGCTATGGACGCAGACTTTGGTGATACCCTCGAAGCAGCGATTCTCGTTCCTGTCGACAGGGTGACGAGCAAGACCAGGCGTCGGTTCATCGATACCGACTGAGCGTACACGCGATTTTTGTTATACTCCCGCCATGTCGCACCACAGCCGAACGCCAAATCCGATCCGCACGACCCCGGAGAACTGGTTCGCGTGGAATACCATGCAGAACCGTCTGCCCGACAACATCGCCCATACCGTGCGGGTCAACGCCGACTTCACCGACATGGAGCGAAGCCGTCTCCTGACCCTTGCAGACTCAATTAGAGGGGGAGCGCGCATACCTGAACCCGGGCTTCACTGGCACGATTACGAGTGGTGGGTCCGTCAGTATGAGCCGCACCGGGGAGATACATGGCACGATTCGAACTGGTTTTTCAGCGAAACCTACGCCTTCAGGCTCATTCTTGACGCGTGCCGGTACTGGCAGCACGGTCGTGATCCGTTCTGGCACACAAAAAAAGCAGAGCTGGACAGCGCTGCCGCCTTCGCCCCGATCATGCATTTCGATTCACGCGGGCACATCGCACGCGGGCACACCGACGGAGACAGCGGGTCCATCCGACTCGCGTGGGCCTTACAGCTTGCCACCTGGGGTAACCGCGCTGACCTGAGTTTCTCCGCCGGCGCCGAACCCGATCGCGATCACGGGACTGAGGATCAGCTCATCGTGAATGATACTGTGGAATGTATGAGGCTGCTTGATGCAGCACCTGCGTCCACGGTGCATCTGGTAACCGATAACTCGGGTGCAGAACTCGCCGGTGATCTGGTTCTGATTCGGGAGCTTGTTCGCCTGGGACACGATGTGGTCTGTCATGTCAAAGCGCACCCCACCTACGTGAGTGACACGACTGTAGCAGACTTCCATTACTTCCTGACCCGGGCGGCCGAGTCGGACTCGAAGGCCGTGCAATCCATCGCTTTTGATATTCAGCAGGCCCTGAATGATGAGCGTGTGGAGCTGCGTCCACACGCGTACTGGTGTTCAACGCTCTTTCTTTCCGGGATGCCGGACGCGCTTCTCAGCACGCTCGAGAGCGCGGGTATCATCATCATAAAGGGCGACTTCAATTATCGGCGAGTGTTTCAGGATACGATCTGGCCGGTCGGAACACCCCTCGCACAGGCCACGGGACTGCAGATGCGACCGCGGGTACTGCTCCTGCGCGGCATGAAAAGCGATGTCATATGGGGACTCGAGCAGGCCGCAGTTGAGGCACTCGACACCGACGACGCGGACTGGCGTATAAATGGACGGCGGGCCGTGATACAGCTGCTGGACTTCGACGGGAATTAGAACTCGGCAGATCCTGCGCGGCGGTGTATCATGATTCCATGCACGCACCTCAGGCTCGACTGTCAACCAGGCTCCTCGTCATAGCCCTTGTCTGCATTGTTTCTCTTGCGACGGTGGCGATCGCGGCCGGGTGGAGCAACCGCCGCGTTACCGCCCTGCGAGAGGCGCAGGACGCCGGCATGGAACTGCTGCTTCAGACAAACCGGGTTCACGGCAGACTCAAGGACCTCATGTTCGACATGTTTTCTCCGCAGACCTACGGGCTGCTCAAGGATCTCGTGCATGTTCCCCGTGCCGCACATCTGCTGTCGACGTTTGACGCGGACGTCGAGCAACTCAGATATCAGTACGACCTGTTTTTCGAGAGTGAGGCCGTGCAGGCGCTTCTTACCGACGAACGCATGCGTCGCGATTACGACGCCGCCCGGACGATCGGTAACCGGGCATTCGAAGACATAGCCAGACTGCAGCGCGGCCTGCAGCGCATCGAGGCTGATGCTCCCATCCGTGGAGAAGGTCTGTACCGCTGGGTCGTGCTCGCCGACCTTCCCGATACCGCGACCTTCCTGCAGGATGTCCGCTCGGTATCCTACTATTTTTCCGATACCTTCGAGCGTCTGCTCGTCCATGTGATCTATCGCCTCAATGAGCACTCGGATGCGCTTCAGGAGCGCACACTGCGGGTATTCTGGATCACGACTGCCGCGGCAGCGTTGATTGTCTTTCTCCTGCCGCTGTTCTTTGCATTGCAGCTGACGCGCCGCCTTTTCCGCTTTCAGCAGGTTGTTGAGAGTCTGGGTGAAGGTAATTTTCACGTGCGTGCCCTCGAAGGAGCGGAGGATGAGGTTGGAACGCTGCTGAGACGCTTCAACACAGTCGCCGAAAAGCTGTCCCGGAACATAGATTCAGTCAGTGTTCTCATGCGTCGGGTCGGGCGTAGAATTTCGGAGAATCCAACCCTTGAGTCTCTGCTCCAGCTGATCGCCGATACGACGGCTGACCATGAACACGTCGAGGCCGTTGCGATCATCGAGCGCACACGGAAGGGAGACGAGCTGCTGGCATGCAGATCCCGGGCGCCGCGTGCAGATACGCCGGCCGGGCTTGCGTACGTGACTGCAAGCTTCCGGCTTCCGACGAGGGCGCGACCGAATCTGGTACTGCAGGTGCAGGCGAGTGGGAATACGATGACTGATCTTGATCAGGCTCATTTGCGCATCATGAGCGAGTACGCGACCCTGCTTGTCGAACACAACGACGTGTACAGAGAACTTCTTGAGCGGCGACAGGCTGCCTATCACGCGCTTCAGGCGCAGATACAGCCGCATTTTCTGTTCAACGTACTCGGAGGCATGTTTGGTCTGAACCGCGCAGGTGACACCCGGCTGGTCGAACGAAGCCTGATCTGTCTGCGGAACATGCTGCAGTACATCGTCGGGGAGCAGGACGTCGTGACGCTCGCCGGGGAGTTTGCGTTTACGCGTTCGTATCTGGAGCTGCAGGCTTTGCGTTTCGGTGATCGTCTTGAGGTGACCGTCGAGCTTCAGGACGCCGTTGCAGATATCAGCATGCCGAAACTGGTTCTGCAACCGCTCGTCGAGAACGCCGTGACGCACGGAATCGAGCCGAAAACAGGCAGAAGCAGGATACACGTGTCTGCGCGTGCTGAGGACGACGGAGGTATTCTTGTGTGTGTGGAAGATGACGGGGTCGGTCTCGGCTCGACCGGAACAGACGCGGATGGTGGAGAAGCGGATGCTCTCCCCGAGTCGCGCAGTCTCGGCCTGCACATCGGAATCAGCAACGTACGCGATCGTCTGGTTCTGACTCACCCTGGCACATCCCTTGAGATCAGCGAAGCAGAGGGCGGCGGAACGATTGCACGCATTCGGGTCCCGGCATCTGCGAGCGCGCGGGCTATGGAGAGTGTCGGAAGTGTATAGCTTTGTCGTTGCTGACGATGAACGGCACGTACGCAAGGGGATCATCAGTCTCGTGCAGGAGACTGATCCCGAGTTTATCCTCGCCGCGGAAGCGGGCAGTGGATCAGAGGCTGCGGATCTGATCAGGCGACACCGACCCGAGCTCGCGTTCGTGGACGTGCGAATGCCGGGAGGGAGCGGGCTCGACGCGATACGGGACACGATTCACCTGTGTTCTGAAACGGTCTTCGTCATCGTGTCCTCGTATTCGCAGTTCGAGTACGCGCGGCAGGCGGTGCAGCTTGGCGCCCTCGATTATCTGCTCAAACCGGTATCGACTGAAGAGATGCGTGATCTTCTGCAAAAGGTCCGAACGCTGATTGCGAACCGGAGTGACGCCGGGCCAGAGCTTTATGAGCCCGAACAGGGCGCTGATCTCACGAACGATACCGCTTCTGCAGCGCGCCGGCTCATGAAGGAGCAGTACACGCTCGGCGTCGGGGTCTCACAGATCGCCGGTCAGATTGGTGTAACTGCCAACTATCTTTCGACCTGTTTTCATGAACGCTACGGAGAGGCTCCGCTGAGCTACCTCACAAAGCTTCGCATGGAGGCAGCAGAGCGACTCCTGCGGTCGGGTGTCCGCGTGCAGGATGTCGCTCTCAGAGTTGGCTACCGCGATGTCCGACATTTCTCGAAAAAATTCACCGATGCGTTTGGTCGCCCACCGTCCGATTACCGCTCATCGAAGCCCTGATACCGAAAAAACCGGAGAAATTTCGCGGGAAACCTGAGAAACACCTACGTACCGTTCGCTTCAGAGGTCGTGATAGCCTGATGGCAACGAATTACGAATGTACTGAAGGGGGTACACAATGGTACGAAAGATTGTTGCTACAGGACTCGTGCTGCTCATGAGTGCTGCGATGGTGTTCGCCGCGGGACGCGCTGAAGGTCCGGCAGACGACGACACACTTCGCATCGGGCTTCTGGTAAAATCGCTGGGAAACTCGTTCTTTGAAGCCGCACGCGACGGAGCCATGGAGGCTGCTGCCGAGCTCGGAGACGTCGAGGTAATCTATCAGGGACCGAGCACGCCGACTGCCGAGGGGCAGATTGAGATCATCGATTCACTGATCGCTCAGGGCGTTCACGGAATCGCCATTTCATCCAACGATGAAAACGCGCTCGTCCCGGCCGCACAGCGGGCACAGCGGGCAGGGATCGAAGTGATTTCCTTCGACTCCGCCGTCGCCGCGGATGGACGCTCAATCCACCTTGCTCCCTCCGATGACGAACTGATCGGTCGAAGTCAGGTGCAGGCGATTGCGGAAATGATCGATTATGAGGGTCAGATTGCGATTCTCAGCGCGTCATCCACCGCAACGAACCAGAACGCGTGGATCGAGTGGATGCGCACAGCGCTTGAGGAACCGGAATACGCCAACATGGAACTGGTAGACGTGGTGTACGGAGACGACCTTTCTGATCAGAGCTATCGGGAAGCGGTTGGTCTCTTCAACAGTTATCCGGATCTCCGCGGTATTATCTCACCGACCACCGTCGGTGTTGCTGCCACCGCACGTGCGATACAGGACGAAGGTCTTGTTGGCCAGGTCGAACTGACCGGTCTCGGACTTCCCTCCGAAATGAGCCAGTACGTTCAGGACGGCGTCTCTCAGAACGTCGCGCTCTGGAATCCTATCGATCTCGGTTACGCGGCGATCTACATAACCTACCATCTGCTTCGCGGCAACGTCGAAGCCGAAGCTGGTGCTGTTATCCCTGCCGGGCGTATCGGTGACATCCGGGTCGGCGAAGGACTGGTCGCAGTACTTGGCGAACCCTTCGTGTTCGACGCCTCCAATATTGCAGAGTTCGCTGATATCTATTAAAACGGAAGCGTCAGCGTTTCTGTAATCACTTTGTGTGCGCCGATCCCAGTGGATCGGCGCTTTTTTGCCCGAAGCAACGACGGAGCTTTTCATGGCTGAAGTGGTCCGACTTGAAGATGTCCGGAAGTATTTCCCCGGGGTAAAAGCGCTCGACGGCGTGACCATGAGCATCAGGTCCGGGGAAGTGCACGCGCTTATCGGTGAAAACGGCGCAGGCAAATCAACGCTCGTCAAGGTTCTAACCGGCGTGCACAGCCTGACCTCCGGTACGGTGTATGTCGACGGTGCACCGGTCTCATTCCGTTCACCGCATGATTCGCAGGCGGCGGGCATCGCCGCAATTCACCAGGAAGCGTCCATGTTTCCCAATCTTACGATTGTGGAAAACATTTTCATGGGACATCATCTTCGAAAAGCGTCCGGTCTTCTCGACTGGGCCGCCATGAAGACGCGCACACGAGAACTGTGCGGTCGACTCAGTCTGAAAATCTCGCCCGACACTCTTGTACGCGACCTCAGCGTTGCGCAGCGGCATCAGATCGAGATCGTAAAAGCGCTGTCCATAGATGCGCGGGTTATTATCATGGACGAGCCGACCGCATCGCTTTCGCTCAAGGAGATCAAGGAGCTCTACGAGCTCGTGCGGAAGCTCAGGGAAGCCGGGACCGCGATCGTGTTCATCTCCCATAAATTCGAAGAAATTTTCGAGATTGCGGACACGTATACCGTCCTGCGCGATGGAAAGTACGTAGGTGACGGACGGGTCGGTGATGTTACAACCGACGACCTCGTTCGCATGATGGCCGGGGCGGCCCTCGACCGGCTGTTTCCGGAACGCACGCCGACGATCGGCGGTATTGCCTTGCGCGTGCAATCTCTACGTCAGGCCGGTGTCTTCGAGGACATCTCATTCGAGCTTCATAAAGGCGAGGTGCTTGGTTTCTTCGGTCTCGTCGGAGCCGGTCGCAGCGAACTCATGCAGAGCATTTTTGGTGTGCGTGGTCGCGACGGTGGCTCGGTCTTCGCGGGAGCAGCCGAACTCAAGGCGCTCCGGCCTCAGCAGGCCATGGCGGAAGGCATAGCCTTTGTACCGGAGGACAGGCAGGAGCAGGGCGTCATACTCGATATGAGCATCGTCGAAAATACGACCCTCGCGTCGCTGAAAGCGGTCAGTCGTTTCGGATTTCCGAATCGGAAAACGGAGCTGGCGACGACCGAGCGCCTTGCGAAACGCTTCTCGCTGCGCGCGTCCAGCCTCAGGCAGGTCGTTGCCGCTCTGTCCGGTGGGAACCAGCAGAAGGTCGTTCTTTCGAAGTGGCTGGCTACCGAGCCGCGTATCCTCATTCTCGACGAACCGACCCGCGGGATTGATGTCGGGACGAAAGCCGCAGTGCACAGCTTCATCGGCGAGCTCGCCGACCAGGGCTACGCGATCATTCTGGTGTCCTCGGAGCTGCACGAGGTGCTCGGTATGTCCGACCGTGTACTCGTAATGAAAGAAGGTAGGCTCGTCGCGGAGTTTGACCGGGACAATGCCGAAGCCGAGCAGGTACTCGGCGCCGCCATAGGCGCAACAACAGCACAACGCGGAGCATAACATGGAAGGTATCAGCAACATGAAACACGGTGGCGTTAGAGGCACTTTCCTGCACAGGATACTCGCCCGACGGGAGATCACGCTGCTCGTGATTATCGTGCTGCTCGTCGCTGCCGTTGGAATCAGGGCTCCGCGTTTCCTGCAGCCGGGTCGACAGCTCAGCATCCTGAACGACACGATCATTCTGCTCATGCTCACCCTCGGTCAGCTCGCCGTAATACTGACTGCGGGGATCGATCTGTCGGTCGCGAGCAATCTCGCGTTCACGGGCATGGCGGTTGCGATGTGGAACATGATGATGCCCGGTGTACCGATGATAGTGCTTGTAGGGGCATCGATCCTGATCGGGGCGAGTCTCGGGGCCTTTAACGGTGTAATGGTCGCGGTCGGTAAAGTTCCTCCGATTATCATGACGCTCGGAACAATGAGTGTCTATCGGGGGATGGTGTTCCTGATCAGCGGGGGTGCGTGGGTCAGCGCACACCAGATGAGTCCCGCATTTCGGGGATTTGCACGCTTCAGTTTTCTCGGTCTTCCAAGTCTGGTCTGGATCGGCGTTCTGACCACCGGTCTCGTCTACCTGTTCCTTAACCATACGAAAGGTGGTCGCGAGCTGTACGCGGTCGGAGATAACGAAACCGCTGCAGGCTTCGTCGGGGTCAGTGCGAACAGGGCGAAAATCAAGGCCTTCGTGCTCAGCGGCGCAATAGCCGGACTGACCGGTCTGCTGTGGGTCAGCCGATACGCATCTGCGCAGAATGATACCGCCATAGGGTTCGAACTTGAAACGGTCGCAGCGGCAGTCATCGGGGGCGTATCCATTATGGGCGGGTCCGGATCGGTTCCGGGGGTCGTGCTCGGCGCGGTGTTTCTTGGTATCGTCAAGAACGCGCTGACCGTGATTGGAGTCTCGCCGTTCTGGCAGATGGCCATACAGGGCGGTGTGATCCTCATCGCGATCGTGGCGAATACTCTTGTTGACCGGAGAAACCAGGCGAAACTGAGCATGAACGGAGTATCGGCATGAGTGTATCCCAACGACTGGCGAAGACCTTTGTCCGGTGGGAGGCCGTTCTCGTCGTACTGCTTGTCGGCGTATTCATTCTGAATACGTCTCTTTCGCCGTTCTTCCTGAGACGGATCAACCTGCTGAATGCAACCTACAACTTCATGGAGCGGGCCATAATGGCTCTTCCGATGATGCTGATAATCATTGTCGGTGAGATTGATATCTCCGTGGCAGGTACGATCGCTCTCAGCAGCACTATGATGGGGCTGGCCATGCAGGCCGGTGCCAGCATCCCCGTCATGGTGATCGTGGCGCTCGGGACCGGGCTCCTTGCGGGCATGCTGAACGCGGTGATCGTACTGAAGTTCCGGGTACCATCCATCGCCGTCACGATAGGAACCATGTCGCTGTACCGCGGCATCGCCTACGTGATACTGGGGAATCAGGCGATTACCGGTTATCCGCGCGAGCTCGCGACGGTCGGCCAGGGTGTCGTCGGCAACGGGATGTTTCCCATCCCTCTTGCCATCTTTATCGCACTGGCCGCAGTCTTCGGCGTGGTTCTGCACAGGAGCCGGCTTGGTCGGTGTTTCTACGCGATCGGGAACAACGCCACTGCGGCGAGGTTTTCGGGATTGCCGGTTGACCGCTATAAGGCCGCGCTGTTTTCGCTCAACGGCCTCGTTGCGGGTTTTGCGGCAGTGCTTCTGACCTCACGAATTCTCAGTACGCGACCGAACATCGCCACCGCCTGGGAACTCGAGGTCGTGACGCTTGTCGTGCTCGGCGGGGTTGCCATCACCGGTGGTAAGGGAAGCATCTTCGGCGTGATCCTGTCGGTGTTTACCATCGGGTATCTTCGTTTCGGTCTGTCGCTTATCAACGTTCCGAGTCAGGTCATAGGCATAATCACAGGGCTCCTTCTCGTCGGTGCGATTATTCTTCCGGGGCTTTTTGAGAAGCTGTCGAACAGGATGATCATCGATCGACAGCTGATTCCCGACATAGACAGCGAGACCACTACTATTGATGCCTGAGGGATAACCTTCGTCCAAGGACTACGATACTGAACGCCAGGATAACACTCATTCCAAGGACGATCGCTACAGACCCGATGACGTCAGGAAAGCCCGCGTCGTTTGCCATGATCTGCCAGAGTGGATCGATTGCCCAGTAGGTCGGAAACAGAGAAGCGATCCATTGCGGCCAGTCAGGAAAAAGGTAAAAGATAACCGGCGCCATGAGCAGGGCTCCAGAAGCCTTTACGATTGCGAAAAGCGCCTGAGAGTTTCCTGCAAGCAGACCGACGATGATTCCAAGCTGCCCCCAGAAGACGGACGTGAGAACTATGACGAGTATCATGGCCGTCGGATTGGTACCGAGAGCGTTGTTCATCCACAGCGTTATCAGCGTCATAACGATGGTAAGCAACATTCCAAAAATCAGCTTCGCAGCGAGTACGTCACCAAGAGAAGCCGGGGTAACCGTTACTGCGGTGAGCGTTCCGCGTTCCCGCTCGTCGACGAGGCTTGCTGCCGGTACAAACATGCCTGCAATCAGAAATGCGTACATCGCAATGACGGGTACGAACCGTGTTGCAAGAGAAATATCCTCGTCCGAACCGAGATTGATTACTTCCGTACTGACAGGCGATTCAGCGCCTGAGATCGATCGGATCGCGTCTATGCTGCTTACGGTTACGATAAGTCTGTTGACCGCGTAGCTCTCACCGCTTATGTAAAGCTGCAGAGGCGGTCGTGAGCCCGCACGGATCTCATCGTCGAAGTCTGCCGGCAGTATAAGTCCGGCGTCGAGGCGTCCGGAACGGACGACATCGCGCAGCTCGTCCTCGCTCTCAAATCTGTGCAGCTGAACCGATTCAGAAGCTCTGAGCTCGACGATGACATCTGATGCTCCACGGTCCACGTACCCGAAGTCGGGAGGACTCTCGAACAGGGTTCCGAAGACGAGTTGCAGAATCAGGGTCAACATGACCGGAAGGACGATCGCAAATAGGACGATAGGTGACCGTGGTCCGACAGAAAGATCCTTCTTCAGGATGCAGATGACAGAGCGTACTCTCATAGCGACCGTACCTTCTTTGTGAGGACGAGGAGACCGAGTCCGAAGATGGCTGCAACCCAAGCGAGTGAGGTGAGCAGGGGGATCGTCAGATCGGACAGTCCCGCACCGTGCGATGTGACTTCCGTCAGAATGTTCAAGAGGCCGTAGCTTGGAACAAAACGTACCCAGGCTGCGCCGACGCCGGGCATAAGAGCCGAAAACGCGGGAACGGCGAGCGGAATGACGAGCGCAACGGTAAAAAACAGGTTCTCGATAAAGTCCCTGCCTGCGGAACCGACGAGCATCGCGATTCCGGTAAACATTCCCGCTCCCAGAAGAGACGCCAGTACAAGGACAAACCAGTTGCCTGTCGTGAACGAGGCGGTCGCCACGAGCAGAATGATCGCCTGCAGGCTGGCAAGGCTAATGCCGTGTATTGCCTTCGCCGCGAGCAGATGCGACAGCTTCGCGGGAGTCGCGACAACTGCCAGGACCGTGCGTTGCGAAATCTCGGCTGCGATGAGCGACGCCAGCGCAAAGGTTTCCATCATCAGAACGAAGTAGACGAGCATGGGACGCATACGCTCGCGCATGGATATCTGCCTGCCGAGACGGTCGGTTCCGAGGATGATCTCGTCTTCGGCGGGTTCGGTGACGGGAAGCGGAGCGCCGGCAAACGCAAGAGCGATCTCCCGGATCATGCTTTCCATGGCACCGCGAATCTCACGTGGCGTATCGTTGTTCACGTATATCCGCGCGTGCGGCAGTTCTGAAGAAACCGGCGCGTCGGGAAACGCGATACCGATAACCGGTGAGACACGACGGGCGTTCTCCGGCGCGCGTTCACCTGCCGATCGGTCCCGAAGGATGGTGCGTCCGTGCTCTCCGATCCAGGCTTCGAGGTTTCCGGCTATGACCCGTCGCAGGTCGTCCTGTCCGGCAAATCGCACAATCTCCAGGCCGTCTTCGTCACCGGCCTCATCAAGCGCCTGAATCAGAAGCGGGTTTTCGCCGGGGTAGATGCCGACCGTTGTCTGCTCCTGCACGGTGTCGGGCATGAGCCAGAACACCACAGCGAACAGCACGAGGCCGACGACCGATAAAACCATATAGATTTTTTCGCGCGAGAACTCGATCAGGTCCTTTTTCAGAATCGCCAGAATGAGTCGCATTATTCCAGCCCTCTACCGGTTACCTCGACAAAGATGTCTTCCAGCGTTGCTTCCTCGCTGTGTATGGTCATTACCGTCCCGGACGCAGTCGCCTCGGCCAGTTTCCGGCTGAATGTATCCGTGTCGAGTTCAAGGCGAAGCTCTTCGACCTCGGAGTCGCGCATTCTTCGTCTAACGGTGACTGAACGCGATCCGTGTTTGAGCTTGAGATTCTCCGGCGTATCAATAGCGTGTATCCTGCCCTCGGTAATGAAGGCGACGCGATCCGACAGCTCATCCGCCTCGTACATGTCGTGCGTCGTGAGCACGACAGCGGTACCTTCGTGTGCTTTTTCGCGAATAATGGTTCTGATAGCACGGGCAGAAACAGGGTCAAGTCCGTCGGTTGGTTCGTCGAGAAACAGGACGTCGGGTTCGTTGATCAGAGCGCGAGCCATCATGAGCCGTTGCCGCATCCCTTTGGAATATGTACTGACACGGTCACGCGAACGTGAGGCAAGATTTACCCGCTCAAGCAGGCCCTTAACGTCGGGTCTTCTGATCCCGAAGAGCGATGCGAAAAATCGAAGGTTCTCCTCCGCCGACATCTGCAGATAGAGATTCTTCTCCTCGAAACAGACGCCAATGCGCTGATGTACCTCTGCGGAGTGTCCGTGTACCGCCATGCCGAGAATGCTGATCCTACCGGATCGGGGTATGAGCTGCCCTGTGAGCATCTTGATCGTGGTCGACTTGCCTGCACCGTTCGGTCCGAGAAAGCCGAATATCTCGCCGCGGTCGACCGAAAACGAGATCCCCCGTACGGCTTTTGTGCTCCCGTAAGAGTACTCAATGTCGCTGACCTCTATTGCCTTTGCTTCCTGTGATTGACTCATACGCTCCTCAATGTACTATAACAATAGTACATTAATACTATTATCCGAGATGGAGCGTTCGTCAAGTCTTTTTCAGGGCGTCCGCGATGGCCGAAATCTCCGATCCGCTCGGTTCCTGATAGACACGAAGGCCGAACTCGGGAATTACCGCCAGAAGGTGGTCGAATATGTCGGCCTGTATGCCTTCGTAGAAGGCCCAGCGCTGATCGGCGCTGAACACGAATATCTCTATCGGTATGCCCGTGGGTCCCGGTTGAAGCTGACGGACGAGGAAGGTCATGTCTTTCCGGATCTGAGGGTGTCCAGTCAGGTACTCGGTGACGTACTGTCTGAATACGCCGAGGTTGGTCAGTCTGCGTCCGCTCACGGTATCGCTGAGATCGATTTCATGCTCCCGGTTATAAGCTTCGATCTCGGCCAGACGACTTTCGAGGTACGGGCGAATACGGCGGTAGCGCCGAAACCTCTGCAGCTGCTCATCGTCTATAAACCGTATCGAATGCATATCAATGTTGATCGAACGCTTAATGCGCCTTCCGCCGCTTTCCGCCATACCGCGCCAGTTCCGGAAGCTATCCGATACGAGGGCGTAGACCGGTATCGTCGTGATCGTTTTATCCCAGTTCTGAACCTTGATGGTCTGTAGCGTAATGTCTATGACGTCTCCGTCGGCGTCGTACTTGGGCATCTCGATCCAGTCACCGATCTGCACCATCTTGTTGGCGGCGAGCTGAACCCCTGATACAAAGCCGAGAATCGAGTCACGAAATACGAGCATGAGGACTGCACTCAAGGCACCAAGGCCGCTGAGGACACCGAGCGGGGACTGATCGAGGATTGTTGTCAGTGCAAGAATACCGGCTACGACGAAGACCGCAACTTTCGCGAGTTGAAGAAAGCTTTTTATTGACCGCTTCGCCGCAGCTTCAGTCTGCTGATATTCGTCGTGAAGAACGTCCAGAACAGAGTCGAGTGTTGCCACTGATACGAGAATGATCCACACCACGGAGACTCGCTGAACCGCTACCATAACCCACGGAAGTTCAGGGGCCAGAAGCGGTGCACTCGCGTAGAAGAGCAGGGCCGGTGCAATGCGGGAGAGGCGGAGCAGCGTACCGCGTTCGGCTAGACGGTTGTCCCAGGTAACCTTTGTTTTCATGAAGACGCGGTGAAGCACCCGGGTAATAACGGTGCGGAGTACAAAGTTGGCGCTGACGGCCACCGCGATAATAACAGTGAGCAGCGGAATCCGCTCGGATGCGACTGCCGCCTGGGGGCTCATTCCCCACGATTCCAGAATGGGGGCAACGACAATGGACTCAAGGCCGAGAAAGCGTAATTCGGTGTTCATAACCGAGAGTATACCCGGATATTGATAAAGCCGCTCGCCTGCGCTATTCATGTATGTATATGAAAACCAGCGTGATTGCCGTTCTGCTTGGGCTTACCGTTGCCTGTTCTTCAGCCGGATCTCCATCGTCGGAGGCCAGAGATATGGCAGACATAGACGGAGTCAGCATCGTCGCCGAGGGAAACCTCGAACGCCAGAACCCTGGTGCACAGACGATACGGACATCAGAGCAGCTTGAAGCTGTGCTCCAGGAAATGGGTCAGACCGATCTTACCCGGCGTAACGCGGCGCTCGGTGGTGTCGACTTCGAACGACAGGTCGTCGTTGCTGCTTTTCTCGGTCGTCGCAGGACAGGCGGGTACAGTCTCGAACTCACCGAGGTCGAGCGTGGATCAGAGTTTATAACCATCCATATGCGGGAGCTGAGTCCTTCCCCCGACGCTATGGTTACCCAGGCTCTGACGTGGCCCGCAGTACTGATACTGGTAGATGATGCTCCTCCGGGAGTGCGGGCTTTTATACGGAACTGACCGGCTCCAGGTCGCACGCGATGGTTTGACCCTCTGCCGCCGGAAACACTATCCTCGCGTGCATGAAGAAACTCGGGACATTCGGCGGGGTATTTATCCCGTCTTTCGAAGCCATCCTTGGCGCCGTACTATTTCTGATTCTTCCACTCCTCGTCGGAGCGGTTGGTCTCTGGCAGATGCTCCTGATCGTCGCCTTTGCAAACACTGCGACGGTTGCAACCGCGTTTTCGCTTTCCGATGCGGCCACGAATCTGAACAACATCGGTGCCGGTGGCATGTATGCCATTTCCAAGCGTTCACTCGGAGCTGCCTTCGGTGGATCGATCGGCATGCAGCTGTATGTCGCGCAGGCGGTGTCCATCGGTTTTTACGCAGCCGGTTTCGCCGAGCCAGTTCAGCGGATTCTTATGACGTTTCCGGCATACGTTGATCTCGTTGCGGCATTCGAGCTCTCGGCGCTCATGCAACGGCAGGTAATCGCGAGTGTGGCAGTCATCATCGGGCTGATTATTGCCCTTATCGGTGCCGACGTCGTTACACGCCTGCAGCTTGGAATATTCTTCATACTGGTTGCTGCGGTCGGTGTGATAATAATCTCACCGCTGATGCAGCCGGTCAGGGACGGCGCACCTGTCTTTTCAAGTGAACCCATGACAAGTGGAGTCATCGGCCGTATCGGGTTTTTTGCCGCCTTCGCAACCTTCTTTCCTGCAGTTACCGGAATTGATGCGGGTGTCGGCATGAGTGGGAGCCTCAAGGATCCTCGCCGCTCGCTCGGGCGCGGCACCTTCGCCGCAATACTTGTTACTACAGCGGTGTACGGACTCGTAACCTACATCTTCAGCCTTGTTCGACCAGAACTCCTGCAATTCCAGAACGGTATTGCCCCGTCCACCATGGACATTTTTGCCGAATCACCCTTGATCCTGTACGTCCTTCTGTTCGGCATTATTGTGGCAACGGCGTCCTCGGCCCTGGCATATTTTCTCACCGCACCACGAACAGCACAGGCAATAGCGGTGGATGGACTTTTCCCGAGGATGTTTTCCTTTCTCGGCAAAGACTTTCGCAAAGGTGGATCTGAACCACGATGGGCAACACTCGTAACCTTTGTGCTTGCCTTTTCGGTGATCTGGTCCGGCGATATCTCATTTATATCGCTGATCGTCGGTATCTGTTTTCTGGTCGTATACGGTTGGGTCAATCTTGCCGCGTTCTTCGAACGGGTCAGCGGAAATCCGAGTTTTCGTCCCACGTCAAAAGGTCACTGGCTGATTTCACTCTACGGGTTTCTCGTATGTATGGCTGTCATTGCCCTGTTCAATGTCTGGATAGGCATTGGGGTCCTGTCGGTGCAGCTTCTGCTGTTCTACCTGCTTCTGAAGTATCGCTCCGGAAGCCTTATCGAAGGTGTCTGGTGGGGGCTGGTGTTCCGGCTTCTGCACTGGGGTTTTGATTCCATGGAGGGCATCATACAGGGGAGCAAGAACTGGCGACCCATAGTCGGAATCTTCGGTTTCGTCGACAAGGCGACCGAAACCAGCCACGTCCTCCGTATGGGGCGCCGCATCAGCGAGTACAAGGGCATTACGATGGTGAACCTCCTCAGCCCGGTCGACATACACAAGGCGGTAGAGCACGGCGACAGCGAAATGAAACTCGACCGGTCCAGCCGCATTGTTTCCGTACCGGACAGCGATTACGCCTCCGCGGTTTCGGCGATCGTCCAGGCGGCCGCACCCGGGGGGCTGCAGATGAACACGGTGCTCATGTCTATTGACTCGCGTCTCGGTCTGTACGACCTCACCCAGGATCTCATTCGTCAGGAGAAACACGTGCTTCTGTACAAACCGGGACTCGTGATTGAAGGCGAGGGGAAGGACCGCATCGACGTGTGGTGGAAAGGGTATGAGAACGGGAATTTTATGGCTTTGCTTGCCTACATCATCAACCAGAGCGATGCGTCCGCCGGTGGTCAGACCAAGCAGATTCGCATGATACGAAAGCTGCAGAGCGGCGAGGACCGCGAAATTGCGTTCGAAGAAATGCAGAAGCTGCTCGACGGGGCACGACTGCCGGGAGAGGTGCTGATCATTGAACCCGACGCGACACCAATACACGAGTCCATACAGGCACGATCAATGGATGCGGGGCTCATCTTCATGGGTATGCCGGGTAAGCCTATGGGAGGTCTTGCCCACATGTTTGATATCGATGAAAAACTCTTTACCCGGCAGTTTGAGAAGTTCAAGGACTTCCCTCCCATGCTCTTCGTCAAGGCAGCATACACCGTCGACCTCTTCGAGTAGGGCGGACTGACGGGCTTCGCGGTCATACGCGAGCCGGGCAAAAAAAAAGCGTGCAGCACGATCGCTGCACGCTCCTGTTCGTGACTTGTAAAGTCAGACTTTAGTTACGCTCAAGCTGCGCAAGCGCCATCTGGGCGTTGATAAAGTAATCCTTGAAGTCCGAAAGAGTTGCACCGGTTACGGCGTCTGCCACAGACCAGCGGCGAAGGCCGTCGGCGTCTTCTTCTGCTGCGCGACTCATATCAGCAATGCGGAAGTTCCACCCGTTTTCGTCAATGAACTCTTCGATTGCTTCGATGTTGCCCTGCCAGCCAAGAGCTCCGAATGCCCAGTAGTTGGATCCGCGCTTGGTGAGCTGACCGGAGCCGGTTGTCGTGACAGGTTCGACGGTTCCGCCGAACTCGGTCATAACGCCGAAGCCGCCGTCCTGAATGCTCGCAACATAGTTCGCCATTGAGTCCTGGCCGTGGATTATGAGCAGTTCCAGGTCCTGGTTGCCTGAAGGGTTACCGTCTGAGTCGGCTGTGACGTAGGTTACAGAGTTTCCGACAGTTGTGCCGACGTAGGTTGTACCGTTGTATTGAACCCAGCGCGCGACGCGATTCTGGTTGCCGCGAGTGACGTAGTATACCGTATTGTCTTCGTTCCACTCGGCTGCATCAATATCAACTGCTGCCAGTGTGTGGGGAAGGAAGGCTTCGTCGAGCTCAACGCTGACTTCAC
>RECN01000100.1 GCA_007694005.1 Spirochaetaceae bacterium | reverse complement strand
TTCAATCCAGCGGATCCCGTGCTTCTCGAGACGCTGTGCGGACGTTTCGAGTGTCTCCAGGCCGAAGCCCCAGTTGCTCCAGGATAGCGCCAACTCCCGCTCTACGAGCGAGGAGTCTGCATCCTTCAACTTGTTAAAACGATTTTCGATCTCCAGGTCCTTTTTTCGATAGTTCTGCAAGATGCTTCCTCCTTCTTGTCTGCGATGGCTCTATCAGTACTTCATTACGAGCCATGAGTGTTCCATCATACAAGGCATGCGCATTGATTCGGCATCCCAAAATGCAACGAATGCATCCCAATGGTGGGCCGGAAGCGCGTAGTGAGGAAGACTACCTCGTCCCCGGGGCCGTTCGGACAGTCTGGCGCCTGCATCAGCGTGCAGAATGCCGCGCTGCACCGTCGTTTCGAAATACAGGAAACATTGACTTGACTCCCCTCCATCGTGGTAGAGTCCGAGTGAAAACTCGGAGAAATTTCATGCTATGAATCTGCTTGTAGCCGACGATGCCGCACAAATACGACGGGGTATTGGGGAAGGTATCGACTGGCGACAAGCTGGCATCGACAAGGTGTTTATTGCCGCAAACGGTACGAAGGCATTGGACATCTTCCTGAGCAACCCCATAGATATCGTCGTTGCCGATATCAGAATGCCCGGCTTAGATGGATTGGAGCTGAGCGAACGGATCCGTCATAGTGGAAAGCCTGCAAAGATCATCATCCTGACCGGCCACTCGGAGTTTCGCTACGCACGAAAGGCCCTGCAGCTGGGGGTTGTCGACTACGAACTGAAGCCTACCAGTGCCGACAGAATCTACAAGCTCGTTATCAAGGCGAGGAAAGAGATTGAGACAGAGCTCGCCAGCGCGGAGGCGCTACGAGCCAAGTTTGCGAATGACCTGGTGAGCGGTGCGGTCGCTGCCTCCGCAACCATCCGTGGCGACCTGCTCCGGCTGTTTGGTTTCGATGCGACGGGTGTCCTTGTCTCTGTACGCATCGATGCTGACAATAAGTCTTCGAACGGAATAGCTTCGCACGAAGGCCGTGCGGCCGAAGCTAGAATACTGATATTGCAGATTCTCGGCGAGGAGTGGCCCGAGTCGGACTTCGTCGTATTCGATCTAGAGCCGCTCGTGTGGCAATTTGTCGTTCGGATACGGGAGTTCCCTGTACGCCCAACCAGAGTTCAACGGACCATAGCTTCCGTGCTGCAACGGATCAATCGCGCGATCGAGCCAGTGATTGGGACTACCCTCTCGGCGGGAGTCAGCGGCCATGGAACTGCCGACGCCCTGCCGCAACAAGCGGCTGAGAGCGCTCGTGCGTTGCAGCACCGGTTGTATAAGGGGCCAGAGTCGGTCACCCTTGCCAGTGAGATTACGATCGGGAACAATGCGGAGATCGTTCATGTAACCGATGAAAAGCGTCTCCGAGGTTACATTGAGGAGTGCTACATGGCGGGAGTGTCTCTGATCATCGACCAGGAGTTCGACGCGATCACGTCCCCGCGCTGTTGCACCCGCAGTCTGATCAGGGACAGGTGTCTGGATCTCATTCACATACTGGTTCGTACCTTGCAGGATAACTTCTCGGATTGGCAACAGCTTTTCGAGGTGAGCCTCGGAAGGCTACGTTTTTTCCCCGATTTTGATCACGTCGATCGCTACCGTGACTGGGTTCATCAAACGTACCGGGAGATTATCGGCAGGTGGAGCGAAGTGAAAGGGAAAAAGCATGGGCACATGCTTCTGAAAGCGATGCAGTTTGCCGAAGCCCGTTTTGCTGATCCCATATCGTTGCAAGACGTCGCAGAGCACATCAGTGCATCTCCCAACTATGTGGGTCATCTGTTCTGCGAAGAAGCAGGGATCACGTTCCGCCAGTTTCTGAATCAAGTTCGTGTTAAGCACGCCCAGAGACTCGCGGAGAGCACAGAGCTACTAGCCTACGAGATCGCCAGTTCAACGGGTTTCAGCGACTACAAGTACTTCGCTAAGGTCTTCAAGCAAATAACCGGCTCTACGATCTCTCAGATTCGAAAGTCACAATGGGGCTAACATCAGTTCCCAAGGCCATGTCCTCTTCCTGTACCAACGTCATGGCAGGTATTCGGACCACGACAGTTGTGCCTTTACCTTTCGCACTCTCGAATCGGACCCCATACTGGGGACCATACTGAAGTCGCACGCGATCGTGAAGATTGCGAAGAGCGAGCGCGCCTTCCGTCTCGATCAAGCCGTCCAGGATTTTACTGATCTGTGTCCCGTCAGTTCCGAGACCGTCGTCCCGCACTATGAATCGAATATCGTCCCCAGACTTCGCAATTCGTACGGTGATAGTACCGCCTTCTATCTTTCGTTCCAGACCGTGCGTGATAGAGTTTTCTACGAGTGGCTGTAGTACGAGTTTCATTGTCTGATACTCCTTAAGCTCCTCAGGAACGTCCAGCTCCATTTTGATTCTATCCCCAACAAGACCGTCCTGAATCACCATATAGCTTTTCAGATTTTCCAGTTCATTGCGGATTGTGGTGAGCCGATCGTCACTGCTCAATGCCTGTCTGAAGACGGAAGAGAGTGCAGCAATCTGAGCCGCAACCTTATGGTCCTTGTTTCGGTAGGCTAACCAGTAAATGGAATCGAGCGTATTGTAAAGAAAATGTGGGTTGATCTGGGCCTGGAGTGCAATGAGTTGCGCCTCCTTCGCTCTCAACTCCTTCTTATAGACGCGATCTATCAACTCCTTGACCGTTGAGGCCATATCCGTGAACAGATGACAAAGCCTTCCGATCTCATCCTCCGAAGAACTCGATATCTGGACGTCAAAATCGCCCAACTTTACCTTTTGCATTTGCTCCTCCAGCATTCTGAGCGGATTGATCATGCTCCTATTCTGCACCCACGAAAAGAGAATTCCGAAGAGAATGCAGATAGCGATGGAAAAGCTCACGAATTTATTAATAATCGTGCGCTCCCCCGAAAATGAGCTGCGCCGCACTAGCTGAACAACGTGCCAGCCAGGATTCGCGATCGTATAGTGAAACGCGACATACGCATTACCGCCGTAATGTAGGGGGAAGAAGCCCTCGTCAGATTGCAGAACCTCCTGGATAAACGGTTCGACGCTCATACTGTTCGCGAGTAGGGACTTGTCGGTAGAAGAGACAATCCCGCCGCTACCATCCACGATCATCGTGATCGTGTCTGTGCTGGTCGAGAGGTTGCTGTAGTACGTGGAGAACACAGCTTCATCCAGACTGATCCGTTGAATTGCCGTGTACTCGCCGTAGGTGTAAATATCCATGATCGCCCGAATGAACGAGATGACATACCGAGGCCCGGCTTCTCGAATACGGTTCTGAAGAGCATAGGCAGGGGTCCAGAAGCCTCGCCCTTCCAAGGCGTACGCTTGTGCAGAGATCGATGTATCCTCACGGTATACAAGTGCGTCGGTCTGACTCGCTTGTGCGTACTGGAACATGACCTCGCCGTGCCGGCTGAGACTCACTGACGTTATATAGGGCTTGTAGCGTAAAAGAGTTGGCAAAGAAAACACAAACAAGCTGGCACGGCGTCGTTCGATATCTGTGTACGACATTGTGTCGTAGTAGCGTGAGAGATCTTGAACCGTTTCATCTGAGAGAATGTTCAGAGAGAGAAATTCGGTTTCCGCGACAATGTTCGCGAGTCCAGCTTCGGAGCCTTTTAGTGTGTTGAGTTGCTCCTGGTAGGCGGTCTGAGTCTCCGCTATGCCAAGTTGATAGTTAATCAATACGGTTGCGACGAGAAGAGGCCCGATGATAAACGCAAACAGACAAACCAAAAGCTTCGTTCGCAGCGAGAAATCGCGAAACCTACGGGTCTGTCGGGTGTGGATCATCTTTATCCTGCCGCGTTGTGAGCACGCTTATAGCGGCGATCTTACGCCCCCCTTGGAGTGATGTCAATCTTACGCCGTTGCTTACACCATAACTATTACCATAGTAGAATCCGGGTATGTCGAGACCGAATATCGTTTTCATTCTCATCGATGACATGGGGCAGCGTGACCTCGGGTGCTATGGAAGTACCTTCTATGAGACACCCAATATCGACCGACTTGCTCGTGAGGGGATGCTGTTCACCGACGCCTACGCTGCGTGCCCTGTATGCTCACCGACTCGCGGCAGCATCCTCACTGGTCGATACCCTGCGACCCTCGGCATCACGGACTGGATTGACTCGAGTGGAAACACGCATCCGGCTCGTGGGAGCCTCATCGACGTGCCGTATATCAGGAAACTACCTTCGGACGTACCAAACCTTGCTACAGAGCTTAGCCGTCGAGGCTACGCGACGTGGCATGTTGGTAAGTGGCACCTTGGCGATGAGGATGCCTGGCCCGACAGGCGGGGGTTCGATGTGAACGTGGGTGGTTGGACTGCGGGTCACCCAAATAAGGGATACTTCAGCCCGTACGGCTTTCCTACGCTCGAAGACGGACCGGACGGCGAATACCTAACAGACCGTCTCACCGACGAAGCCCTCACACTTATACGCGACCGCGATGTGGATCGTCCATTTTTTCTCAACATGTGGTACTACTCGGTTCACACGCCAATACAGGCTAAGGCGTCACGAATCGAAAAGTACCGGCGAAAAGCCAAGTTCCTCGGACTCGACACACTCGATCCTCACGTACAAGGAGCTGCATTCCCCTGCGAGCATAAGAAAGATGAGTATATCTCCCGGCGTGTCGTTCAGTCGGACCCGGTCTACGCCGCAATGATCGACATCCTGGACGAGAACATCGGGAGGTTGCTCGAAGGTCTTGATGCTGAAGGGCTTACAAACGATACAATCGTGATTTTCACGAGCGACAACGGAGGGCTTTCGACCGCAGAAGGTGCCCCTACCTGTAACTTCCCCCTTGCCGAAGGGAAGGGTTGGATGTACGAGGGTGGAACCCGTGAGCCCTTACTGCTGCGCTGGCCGACAACCGTGAAACCCGAGACCGTCTCAAGCGTGGTTGTTACGAGCCCGGACTTCCTTCCAACACTTCTGTGTGCGGCCGATCAGCCGGATGCCTCAGAAATTCCATCCGGCGTCGAAGGCGAAAGCTTTCTGCCCGTTCTTGATGGTACGGCGAACTCACTCGATCGGGAGGCTGTTTACTGGCACTACCCGCACTACGGGAATCAGGGTGGGACTCCCGGTAGTTCGGTACGGAGCGGCCGCTACAAGCTGATCGAGTTCTTCGAGACTGGTAGACTGGAGTTGTTTGATCTGGCCGTGGATATCGGTGAGAACGAGAATCTTGCAGACGAGCTGCCTGATGTTGTTGATCGTCTGCACGCGCTGCTTGTTGCGTGGCGGGAACAGGTGTCAGCGAGGATTCCTCAGCACAACCCGAGTTACGAGCCGTGGCCTGATCGCGCGCCGGAGAGTAGACATGCTCGGCGCGGTCGCGGTCACCTGACGGCGGGAATCGAGTTCGAGTGAGTGTGAAATCGTTTCAGCGTGTGCACAGTCGGTGGGATTACAGTGCACGTTATTATATGATTGACACCCGTCACTGGTCAGGTTACACTATTTTTTGTGATTCGGAGTTTCAAGCATAAGGGTCTTAAGCGCTTCTTTGAAACGGGAAAGGCTTCGGGAATCAGGGCTCAGCACGCAAAGAAACTCCGACTAATACTCGGACGTCTTCATGCTGCACGACAGCCGAAGGACATGAATCTTCCAGGGCTTCGGCTTCACGAACTGAAGGGTGATCGGTCTGGAACCTGGGCGGTCGATGTCAGTGCAAATTGGCGCATTACCTTTCGGTTTGAAGATGGGTATGTCGAAGTCGTGGACTATGAAGATTACCATTGAGGTGCCGTATGCTGATGCACAATCCACCACATCCTGGTGAAGTCATTCGAGAGCTTTGCCTTGAGCCACTCGATCTATCTGTCACCGATGCTGCAAAGGCTTTGGGTGTCAGTCGGAAAACCTTGAGCGCCATTCTAAACGGACGGGCCGGTATCAGCCCTGAAATGGCTGTTCGTCTGTCGATTGCCTTTGATACTACATCAGAGAGCTGGCTTAACCAGCAAAGCCAGTATGACCTTTGGAACGCTGAGCAGCACCGCCAGGAGCTTCATGTCAAGCGTCTCGTTACAGCATAGTCGCAACCCATCACTTTCGAAGGTCACGAAATACTCGTGATCGCTTCACGAAGAGTTCCATCATCACACCCATGACAGCCGGTTTAATCGCGGCCTTCAAAGGGGGCGGCGTTACAATAGTTCGACCGGGTACGCGGAAAACTGAGCGTCCGCCGTTACGATGGTGTACCCCTCCGCAACAGCCTGGGCGATAATCATCCGGTCAAAGGGATCGCGATGGTGAAATGGGAGCGACCGGATATTTGCCGCGTGGGTTCCCGTGAACGAGAGCATTTCAAATCCGCTGTCGCTAATCGCCGTAACGAACTCCGCATACCGGTTGCGTTCCAGTGAGGCTGCAACTCTCAGCTTACCAAGTGAACTCTTTATCGCTATCTCGACGATATTGATCGCGCTCGCGAACACGGTGTTTGTCGGGTCCTGTATGGCCTCCCTTTGTCTTTCCGTCAGGTGGTCAGGGGTGGTCAGGGCCCACAACAGGGCGTGCGTGTCGAGGAGAAGCTTCATTTAGTTCGTCCCATCCTTGCCTTCAGCGGGCTGAGTCTCACCGTAAAACATCTCATTGATCACCGAGTCCTCCTGATCGAAGTCTTCCGGAATCTGAATGAGTCCGGCCAGGGCCCCCAGCGTTCGTCTGCCGCGTACTTTATGCGGTACCAGGTCTACCAGGGGCAGATTATTCTTGGCGATCGTGACCGATTCACCGTGATATACCAGGTCAATCAGTCGGGATAGCTGCGCTTTTGCCTCGGAAACGTTTACGACCATCACTCACTCCTTAGACCAGTATAGTTAGAGTTGGTCAAGTTGGTCAAATCGTGCGACGTCACCGCCACCGTTGAGTTCAGTGCCGACGGCAGCGCACAGGCACAAACGGGCCCGATGCGAGTTGCCGGGCAGTTCACGGTAGACGGCAACACAGCCGTGCTCACCACTGACGAAGATCAACGAATCACCTATGAGCTGCAGGATAACGGCCAACTCAAAGTCGAGAATCCTGTCCTGACAATCGTCTTCGAGAAGCGTTAGCCGCGTGAACCGGGTGAACTCTACCCGAAAGTAGTACCGGCTCTGACCGCCACGTCTCTATTGGCTGATTAACCTTCTACCTGTAGCGACGACAAAAAACGGGGGGATAAAAGTACCTTCAACAGAGTTCAAAGAAACGGCCCGATTGTCGACGCAGTACCAATCAGCGCGAGCATGAAGGTGAGAACGGCGAACCAGCGAGTATTCGTGCGTCCCATTTCTTCGAAGCGCCTGTCGACTTGTTCAAAACGTTTGTCGATCTGTTCGAAACGCTTCTCTACTTGCTCGAAGCGCTTGTCGATCTGTTCAAAGCGTTTCTCTACCTGCTCGAAGCGCTTTTCCATGTGGTTGAACCCTTCGCGCATGAGCTCTCGTTGGGACTTGAGTTCTTCCTCTACCCGGACGGTGCGTTCGCGCAACTCGATCTCGCGCTCAAGATTTGCATCCCGAAGCCAGGCCGAAAGGTTGCGCTGTACGTACTGACCGATCGTCTCTAGTGTCTGCGCACTTAGTTCCATGGTCTTCTCCATGCGGGCCTCCGTGTGTGTGCGTCGTTCGCTAACTACTTATACGCACCGACGGGACCATCTGATTGTTATTATACGGGATTTTTACTCTGGAAATCTATCGACCAGCCCCATAATCTTGCCGCCCAGCGACTAAGGATCTACAATAACCGGACGACGGATGTGATCGCCCCGAACTTCAGCCGTCTCGCTGAGAAGACGGTCTGTTTTGATCGGGCATACGTCGGGAGCATGCCGTGTATGCCTGCTCGCCGGGAGCTGCATACCGGGCGGTATAACTTTTTGCATCGCAGTTGGGGTCCAATTGAACCGTTTGATGATTCGATGCCCGAACTATTGAAGGACAACGGGGTATACACACACCTGACTACGGATCATCAGCATTACTGGGAAGATGGCGGAGCGACATACCATCAACGATATAGCTCTTTCGAGTTTCAGCGCGGACAGGAAGGAGACCCGTGGAAAGGGCACGTTGAAGAAACTGATGTGCTCGATGGTATCGGGCGCCACCTGTCCAGTGCTGCCGTTCGGCAGGATTCGGTTAATCGCAGCTATATTCCTGTGCACGAAGAAACGTCATTTCCGCAGTACAGAACCGTTTCAACGGGTCTCGAGTTTTTACAGCGCAACCAGGACGCGGATAACTGGCTTCTGCAGATAGAGACATTCGATCCACACGAACCGTTTTACGCTCCGCAAAAGTATCGTGACCTCTATCCGGAAGTCTACGATGGTCCGAGATTCGACTGGCCGAACTATGGTCGGGTGAACGAGTCGGACCAGGAAGTCGAACATTGCAGGCGGGAGTACCGGGCACTCGTGAGTTTCTGCGATGCGCAACTCGGAAGGGTCCTTGACACCATGGACGAGTTGAATCTCTGGGATGACACGATGCTCATCGTGACCACGGACCACGGATTTTTTCTCGGAGAACGACAGTGGTGGGCGAAGATGGTTCAGCCGTTCTACAACGAGGTCGCCGAAATTCCCTTCTTTGTCTGGGATCCCCGACATCGGATTGCCGGAGAACGCCGGAGTTCGGTGACCCAATGGATCGACATCGCTCCGACACTCTACGATTATTTTAACGTTCCGATACCTCAGGATGTACAGGGTCGGTCTCGTACGCCGGTGATCGCGGCGGACGAAGAGGATACCCGGGACGTACTGTTTGGCCAGCACGGCCGGCACATAAATCTTACCGACGGCCGCTACGTATATATGAGGGCTCCCGTAGATCGGTACCGAACGGGTCGTACCGTCGACGAATACGGACCGTTCAATTACACCCTTATGCCGACACACATGCGAAGCCGCTTTTCGGTTGAGGAGCTGAAACACGTAACACTCGTCCAACCGTTTTCGTTCACAAAAGGGCTCTCGCTGCTGCGCGTACCGGCTCCGACATCGGGTCTGACCGACGAGTATGAGACGATGTTGTTTGACCTTCAGAGTGACCCCGGCCAGACGAATCCGCTTTACGACGAAGAGCTTGAGGCAGAAATGGTTCAGCGACTGAGGGCAGCGCTTCGGCATAGCGACGCACCTGAAGAAGTGTATGTGCGATACGGTCTGACCTAAACCTTCCGTCCGCTTTTCAGGCTTGTGTGTTTCGGATAGACGTCTATACTCAGTATCCATGGACATTACGCCAGTTTCACAGAAACGAGTATCCCAGGAGATCATCGAACAGTTCGTCAAGTTCATCATACAGGACGACTTGAAGGCCGGGGATCGTCTCCCTTCGGAACGTGTTCTTGCCGAACGGTTCGGGGTAAGTCGACCGTCGCTTCGCGAGGCCCTACGGGTCATGGAAGCAATCGGGCTTGTCGAAATCCAACGCGGCGGTGGAACCTATGTTTCAGACTTCAATATTACCCCGTTTTTGTCAGTCATTGCGCCACTGTTTATGCGGAAGAAGGGCTTTGAGCTTGAGTTCCTCGAGCTACGCATTATGTTGGAGCTGAAAGGGGTCGAGATGGCGGCGCGTAACCCGCGAACAGATAAAAAGGATCTGTTACTTCCCCTCGTGATGTCCATGAAAGAAGCGCAGGAGTACGACGAAGGTGTCCGGGCCGACATCTTCTTCCACCGGACCATTTTCCGTCTGTCGGAGAGCTTTTTCCTGCAGAAGTCGGCAGAACTCGTAGAGAACATACTCGAGTATTCGGTCTCACATTCGCGCAAGATCATTATCGAACGGGTCGGTGACACGAATGACCTCTATCAGCAGCATCTACGAATCTACGAAGCAATTGTTAAGGGAGATGTCGAGGAAGCCAGAACAGCAATGGAAACCCATCTCCGATATACGCTTGGATTCTACCTCGAATAAATATTCTTATAATATAATTGGTCTGACCACTTGACAGATCCAAAAACCGGCCCTACCCTCAATTATTCTCTATTGTTCGATTTACACGAAGGATTGAGAATAAGGAGGGTGCAACAGCAACAATTTCAGTGCAGTAGCGTTTTCTCATTCATGACAGCAGGACGATCCGAATATTGACTCGTCCGTTCAGTAATCTAAATAAGGGGTATGTAGATGAAGAAGGTATTATTGTTTGCTCTCATCGCATTAGTATCTGCCGGGCTCGCTTTTGCTGGCGGGCAACGTCAGGCCACTGGTGACGGGGTGACCGAAATCGTCTGGTGGACACATCAGAGACACGATATGGATTTCATGCGCGAGAAAGTGGCTGAGTTCAACGCGACGAATCCACACAACATTCGAATCGATTACGTTGTGCAGACAGAGGAGTTTCAGAGAAACCTGGAACTGGCATTCCAGGCGGGTGATTCTCCTGACATTTTTTCTGCACCGTTCAACGCCAAGTACTACGTTGATCGTGGGATGGCACATCCGATAGATGATTTTATCACAGACGATTTACGCCAAAGATACGGCAATTTTCTTGAGGTTGATGTTGAGAATTTAGTAAATGGAAACATCTACTCCCTCGCCAACTCCGGTGTAAACTTCCGACTCGTATACAACCAGGATCTGTTCGATCTCGCAGGCCTTCCAGGGCCTCCAGAAACGCTCGAGCAAATGGTTGAGTATGCAGCACGGATCAGTGAAGCTGGGCGTGACCAAAACGCGTACGGTTTTGCTCTGAATCTGACAAACCCGCAAAGTGCACTGTTCCGCTCGCTCGATCAGATCGCAAAAGCAAGTGATGCGTGGCCATATGACTATACAAGCGGCCAGTACGACTTCGAGCGAATACGTCCTCTCTTCGAGGCATATCGAGGAATCATGGATAACGGTGGGATGTTCCCCGGCGTTGTCAGTCTTGATATTGATCCGCTCCGCAGTCAGTTTGCAGCAGGTAACATCGGCATGTACATTTCGGGTAACTGGGAACCCGGCGTTTACGCACAGCAATTTCCAACAGATGTTAACTGGGCAGCAGTACCAGTTCCGTCCTATGAAGGTGTTCAGCGAGGAACGACGTGGGTGAGGGCCGGAAGATGGCAGATGATCTCCAGCCAATCAGCGAATGTCGAAGACGCATGGCGGGTCTTCGAGTGGTTTCACAGTGCAGACATACTGCGCGAATATCACGAGAGAGGATATGGCTTCACGGTTGTACCAGCTACGGTTCAGGAAGCAGATGATCCCGACATTCCGGGTGTTGAATACTTCAGAATTGACGCTGCTATCGAAGGTCCGTGGCCATTGGCACCTCACGAACTCGGTCTGGTTGTTGAGGGTCCCAGTTACTACGATGTCATAGCGTCGTATATGGTTGGCACAGTAGCACTTGATACTGCGATTACGGATCTTAATCGGCGATACAACACCGCGGTCGAGCGTGCGATCGCGTCGGGTGATCTCGATCCAATCGTGATTCCTGATTTTGATCCCATGAATCCCTGATCGCTGACTAGTTCTGACATACATGGCGGTGTCTCCATCTCGAGCACCGCCGTTTTTTCTACTCCTGGAGGACCCTTCATTCGTGCAAAAGCTAAGTTTCGCTTCGGGCTCGAAGCTGGCAAAACCAACCGATAAGGTTTTGATCTTCTTAATGCTGTCACCAGCCGTGGTTTTGCTGGTTGCCGGCAGCTTGTACCCGCTAATCTGGATCTTCAGGTACATGTTCTACACCTTCGATGGCATGAGACCGCCCCGGTTTGTAGGAATGGAGAACTTTATCCGAATATTTACCCGAGATCCGTGGTTCTGGTCATCCGTACGTAATACCTTCGTGTATGCGGGTGGTAAGCTTTTAGTCACAATACCGCTTGCGTTCCTGCTTGCAGTTATCCTGAACAAGAAGATGTTGGGTCGAGGCTTTTTTCGGGCATTCTTTTTTATGCCGACCATTGTCAGTGTCTCGGTTATGAGTCTGATCTTCTATTTCATTTTTAACACATACAACGGAATACTCAATCAGCTTCTGATTAGATTCAGTATCATACCCAGTCCTATTGAATGGCTTGGCGTTCAATACGCCATGTTTTCAGCAATTGTTATTGCCATATGGGGCGCTATCGGTAACTACATGGTGTATTTTTTAGCTGGGCTCCAGTCCATACCGCGGGAACTCTATGAGTCTGCCGAACTCGACGGCGCTTCCGAATCGCAAACGCTGATGCGGATAACAATCCCGATGATGGGGCCTGTTCTCCAGGTAGTTATCATGTTGGCAATTCTTGTCAGTCTCAGAGGATACGAAAGCATCCTCGTGCTCACCGGCGGCGGCCCGAGTGCGAGAACCGAAGTAGTGTACCTCTACATATTCCGTCAGTTCTTCCCGATGGCTGAGGCGGGGGCGTTTATTTCCCAGTTTGGGTATGGGTCGGCTGTTGCTTTTGTTACGTCGGTCATTATCGGGTTGATCACAATTTTTTATCTGTGGTGGTCCAGGCGCATGAACGAGGTTTACTGATGAACAGTAAAAGAATCACGATACGACTGATGACCTACTTCTTCCTCCTTGCTCTGGCAGTCTTCACCGTCTTCCCGGTCCTATACGCTGTGCTTGGGGCCTTTAAAACGAACGCTGAGGTTACGCTTGGCGGTACAATCCTACCTCAGACCTGGATATTCACGAACTTTCCGGAAGCATGGACAAACGCTAATTTCGCCCGATACACGTTAAACACGCTCTACACATGCGTTTTCACGACTATTGGATCGGTTCTCGTTGCATCGATGAGCGGTTTCGTTGTCTCGAGAAAGACGTTCTGGGGCAAGAAAGTGTTGATGGGAGCCATTCTGGCCACCATGTTCTTGTCTGTTGGTGCGATCACCCTACGACCGCTGTATGTACTCATGCTGAGACTTGGGTTGCACAGGAGTCTGTGGAGTATAATTCTGATTCAAGTTGCCACCAGTCAGGGGGCCAATATTTTTCTGGTGTCCCGTTTCGTCTCCGCAGTCCCAAAAGAACTCGACGAGGCTGCTCATATCGATGGAGCGAACCTGTTCCAGATCTATAGAATGATCATTCTTCCTCTGATAACTCCGATCCTTGGCGTCGTTGGTTTATTCGCGTTCCGATACTCCTGGAACGATTACGTGCTTCCATCGATATTCACCATGACGCGTGAAAGTATGAGGACGCTCACCGTGGGAGTCGTTTCCTTGCGGTATGGAGAAAGTGCTGCTGCGCAGTGGAACCTCATGCTCGCGGGAGCGTCAATCGCGATTATCCCCATGCTGATTGTATACGTCATCGCGAACAAGCAGTTTATGTCAGGGCTTACTGCGGGCGCTGTCAAAGGGTAACCGATTTAGTTACGTGTAACTCCATGCATCCTGGTGTTTGGTTTTTTCTCAGTAAGATGAAGAAGAGGTAGTACAATGAGCGAGTATACAGACGCGTATCGAGTCGGCGATCCTGACTATTCCCTGAGTCCGTTCACGGGAATGACGCGAGCCCACTACATAGAGAGTGCAAAATATCTGCTTGGCCGAGCGTTTACCCACATAACATCACCGAAACAGCACATAATCTTCCCGACGGTCCCGGGAAAGACCTATCCAAGACCTGATGATCCGCCGTGGCGGTACCGTTCTCTTGAGTTTGAAGGCTTACGTCGCACCATGGCTCTGGCCGGTCCTTTGATGCATGTGGAGCCAGATGTCGAGATTAACGGAATCCGGCTCAGGGATTACTATTGTGATCACATCTATAACGCATTGACACCGGGGCATCCCAATTCTGTTCCGCTTCCGGAAGATCTGCCGGATGCCACATATCAGTTCACCTGTGAACTGGGTGGCTTGTGCATGTTTCTGCTCCTGATGCCCGACATAATCTGGCCGTATTACACGCCGGAGCAAAAAGACGCAATGGCTGGGACCTTATCGAAGTGGGCTCATCACCGGACAACACAAAACAACTGGCGCTTCTTCAATATTGAAATGCTCTCTTTTCTAAAGAAAAATGGCTACGAGATAGACGAAGACCTGCTAAGGAGCCATCTTCGGTGGATCGCATCATACTACGCCGGAGACGGGTGGTACCTCGAGCAGAACTACAACTACTACACGATCAGCATGTACGGTGTATACGAGACGGTCTGGTCGAGGGCATTCGGAGATCAGTTCTGGCCCGAAATGGCAGACGTGTATGAGCAGAACACCAGGCAGCTCATGGAGTCGTTCACCCACTTGTTTGCAAGAGACGGATACATAAACATGTGGTCACGGAGTATCTGTTACCGTCTCTGGGTCGCAGGTGGCTTTCCGGTTGGGTTTATGCTGAAAGAACCCCATCCACTAGATCCGGGCTTTTCAAGGCGGTTGTGCTCCGGTTCGATTCTCCAGTTCATTACAAGAAAGGATTTCTACGAAAACGACATACCGAGTCTCGGCTTTTATGGACACCGTGAGTACGTCCTGCAGGGCTACAGCTGTGCAGCCAGCCCCTTTACGATGTTCATGCCGTATCTTGCGCTGACTTTGCCCGAAGATGCGCCGTTCTGGACAGCGAGAGAAAATGAAGGTTTCTGGGAAGCTCTTGGCGATCAGAGTCGCTCGACGGTTCTTGAGAACCCCGGTTTGCTTCTAGTTAACCACGGTAAGAGCGGAACGTCTGACATCATCCCTGCAAAAGTGAATGAAGAAAACCATAACTACAATCGACTGAGCTACAATACACATTTTCCGTGGGAGGATCATGATCCGCAGGGAATCACGGCAATGGAGTATTGCTTCAAGAGCCTGGACCCAAGAGATCTAAGCGGTCGTGATTCGGTGTTTTACCTCGGGCTTTCAAAGGAAGAGGCGAAGTCAGAACTCGATCAATTCGTGACACCGCAAGCAATCTTCTACAACGGATATCGCGATTCGGTCCTGTACCGACAGGTAATCATGAGGCAACCTCCGAACAACGGCAGTGGGTATACTATCGATCTGGCAGATGTCGTCATACCCGGCGGGATACTACGGGTTGATCGATGCAGACTGGCGTTCGAGCATCGTTTGAACCTTGGACATTACGGATTACCGCACATGGACGGTCGCTCGCCCGAGATACACACGCGCGAGTCGGATTTCGCGCAGGCGATCGTCGGATCCATTCCCGGTCGACACGTTGCGCTGGTTGTGTACAACGGGTGGGATTCCGTCGAGTCCATCAGTCATGAGGGGCGGAATGCAGAAGCAGACGAAAGTACTGTTCTGTACGCAGTTCGAACCCGGAATCAGATGAGTCCGGACATGGAACTCATGATTTCCGTAATGCTCCATAAGACCGACGATACCTCCTGGAGTGATGACGAGATCTTCCCCATAGCCTCGATAGCATTGAAAGACGTTATGGCGACAGGGTCACCGACGGGGGCCCACATTACTATGAAAGACGGTAGCAGCATCATAGTCGATTTCGATCGTATCGACGGTAAGCGAATGAGTTAACAAAGCGTTCTCCTGTTGCCGTTGCTCCCGCCGAATTTACATGGAGGAAACATGCCTGCCGTCACCCTGAAATACAACCGAAGTGGTTTGCGGTTCGAGTTCCCGGAAACCCCTGGTTTTGTCGGGGTTCTGGAACCGCGCCATCAGCCTGCATTGCAGGAGCCGATGACGGCCCTACAGCGGAGCCTCGAGGATCCCATTGACGCGCGCCCGCTTCGGGAGATAGCTCATGGGCGCAGGGATGCGATCATTGTCATTAGCGACGATACCCGTCCGGTCCCGAACGCACTGCTCCTGCCTCCCATCCTCTCGGCCATCGAAAGCGGTGGAGTAGCCTCCGACAGGATCACCATTCTGATTGCGACCGGTATGCATCGTCCGAACGAAGGGGCGGAACTCGAAGAACTTATCGGCGCGGATATTGCTCGCCGCTACCGGGTCATTAATCACCAGTCGCGTCGCAGCGAGGATATGGTGTATGTCGGTGAGATCAGTGGTGGTGCTCCGGTGTACGTGAATCGGGCGTACGTTGAGGCAGACCTGAAAGTGCTGACCGGTTTCATCGAAGCTCATATGTGGGCGGGATACTCCGGCGGGCGCAAGTCTATCCTGCCGGGTATCTCGAGCGAGAAGACCCTGAAGTTCATGCACGGACCGGAAATGGTTGCTGATCCCAACGCGACCTACGCGAAGCTCGTGGGTAACCCGTTCCACGAGGCAGGGCTGCAGGTCATGGATCGGGTCGGAGCTGATTTCATAGTCAACGTGACGCTTAACACTTCAAAAGAGGTGACCGGCATCTACAGCGGACACCCTGTCACGGCGCACACGACGGGAGCATCAGCGATAGAACCCTACAGTTCGACTGAAGTTGATGAGCCCCTCGATTTTGTTGTTACTACAAATTCCGGTGCGCCTCTGGACGTGAACCTCTATCAGACGTCGAAGTGCATCGCCGGTGTCGGACCGGTCATGAAAACCGGGGGCGACATCATCGTCGCTTCGAGTTGCCCGGAAGGACTCGGTGGCAGTGAGTTCGTGGCTGCGCTGAATGAGTTTACTACTCCGGAGGAGTGGATACAGCGAGCGCTCGCCCACGATTTTTTTTACAACGATCAGTGGTGTGCACAGGAAATTTTCAAGTGGATGATCGACCATCCCATACACCTCTACAGCGACGGAATCAGCGACGAAGAGACGAAACGCTACGGAATGCACCCGGTGAAAGACCTCCGCGACACCGTGGATGACATGTTGCGCAAACACGGCGAAGGTGCCCGCTGGGCGATTATTCCGGATGGCCCGCTGCTGGTGCTTCGCCTGAAAAGCTCAAAAAGGATACTTGTATGATTGATCTTACCGGTCTGAAGGAAATATTCGGGGGCGAGATGCTTGTTGAGGCCAAGGACGTGACGCGCTACGGCGTCGATCAGATTGGCGACGACCACTATCGACAAAACCCCGCTGCAGTAGTGTTCCCGACCGAAACCTCGCAGATCGCACAGCTCATGAAATGGGCGAACCGGACCGGGACCCCGGTAACGCCGCGCGGTGGCGGGAGCGGGCTTGCGGGGGCTGCGATTCCGGTGGCCGGTGGAGTCGTGTGTAGTTTCAAGAAGATGAATCGCATCATCGAAATTGACACCGAGAATCTCATGGTCACCGTAGAGCCGGGTGTCGTGACGAACACCCTCGACAAAGAGCTCATGGCACACGGGCTGTTCTTTGCAGGCTACCCGATGAGTGAGGACATCTGCTATATCGGCGGCAACGTGGCCGAGAATGCAGGCGGCGGTCGTGCGATAAAGTATGGTACGACAGCGACATATGTTCTCGGAGCCGAGATTGTCAGTCCGACCGGAGAGGTCCTCCATTTCGGGGGCAAGCGACTCAAGGACGTGACCGGCTATAACATGCTGCAACTGATAGTGGGATCGGAAGGAACTCTCGGTCTTTTCACACAACTCGTGATACGGGTGATTCCGCGCCCGGGTGCGCGTGGCGTGCTTCTCGCGGCGTTTCCTGAAATCCGACAGGCAACACAATATGTCGCCGCTCTGAGAAGGGTCTCAAGCGAAGTCCCTTCGTCCATCGAGTTCATCGACGGGGAGACCGCTCGGAGTACCAACGTGAGCATGCGGGAAGGTGACCGTCAGACTTTGAGTCCCGAAACGCAGGCGTATCTGCTCGTCGAGTTTGATGGCCCGGACACTGATGCTGTGGACCGCCTGCTCCAGGCCGCCGCAGTACTTGTGGGCGAGAACGGGGGCGCCGCAGACACCATGGGTACACAAGAGTCGACCATGGAGGCAGCGTGGAAGCTCCGGAAACAGGTTCCCTGGTGGGTAAAGCGGAACGCCGGTTCGTGCCACAGCCTGGAAGATGTGGTCGTCCCTCCCGCGGCAGTACCGGAACTGGTCATGTTTGCCGATCATCTCCGCAGTTCATACAAGGTACCAATTGCGGTCTTTGGTCACGCCGGCGACGGCAACTTCCACCTAACACCAATGAAAGCACCTGAGATGTCGCAAGAAGCGTGGGAGCACATGATTCCCGATCTGTTGTCTGAGTTGTACGGCGAGGTCGTGCGTCTCGGTGGAACGATCAGCGGAGAACACGGTATAGGGCGAAAACGGGTGTCGAGTCTATCCGTGGCGCTCTCTGACGCCGAGCGCGCATCGATGATCGCAATCAAACGAGCGCTGGATCCGCGAAACGTTCTGAATCCCGGAGTCATTTTTTCTGAGTCCGAAGTGATGGCTGAGTAGTCTCGCGAGACCCCGATAGCAGGCACCTACTGAAACGTGTAGCGTCTGCTCCATCGAGCCGTATCGCCGGGCGTCACACCGATCATCACGTTCATCTCGAGTGAGATCTGTTCGCGTGTCACGTATATGGCGCTCACCGGCGGCGACTGATCTGCCTCGACCGTCAAAGCGGTTCCGGTTTCGCTGTGTGTGATTGACCACTGTTGCGTCGGTTCTGATCTGACCGGACGCACGAATACCTTTGCCCGATCTTCGGCTGCGGAGGGATCGAACCCGAAGGTTCTGCTGTCGATCTGGCGTACCGGTCCGGACAGAGGTTTCGCGAGAAGCGCGCCGGTACTGTCGCATACTTCACATTCATAGCTGGTAGTGACGGTGTAGGCGGCAGACAACGGGGCCCCGTCGAAGCAGCAGAAGTTGTGCAGATACTGCTCGGTGTTGATGGTTTCGGAGCCGAGGTTCTCGAGGGTGTAGTCGATCGTCATCGTGGTATCGTCAAGCCACACGTCTACAGTGAGGTCGTAGCCGAAGCGATCGGGCGCGGCTTGCAGGAGCTGCCTGAATCGGGCGCTCGTGTCGTCGAGCGTAAGTATCGTTTCCGGGCGTATCCGAACCGGATACGCGTGGCCGAACGAGTAGGGTGCCGGTGAATCCCGTTCGAGCAGACCGACACCAATCTTCACGAACGCCTCACCTGGTGCGCATTCATCAAAGCCCGGAGGCAGCGTGCGTTCGCCAATATCGAACTCCATAGGCGACCCTCGGTGAAACAAATACTGGTGTCCGTAGCACTTCGCCTGGAGCAGGTGAGCGGCCGGGCTGAATCGGGTGCCTCTGTGCACCTCGCTATACCCGGGGCGAGCAATGTCGACCGTGAGGTTGCTGTTCGTGAGGTGAATGACGGGTTCCTGTATCAATTATGTGCTCTCATAGATACAGCAGTATGAGCGATTCCCTGCAGACCATCAATTCGCGCACACCGGCCTTGTTCGGCGCCCGGAGCTCGACTACACTCGCGGTATGATTGTGTACGACTCTGAATCCCACATTTCGCTGGGTGATTACGGTATTCTTATTCCCGTGGCTCCGGACCGTTCTGCCCGCGTCTTATCCGAGATCGAAACACGCCTTGCCGCGCGCGGGATTTCGCGCGACCAGTGGCTCGCGTCGCCGGAACCGGTCGAACTCACCCGTGGCGACATTCTCCGTGTGCACAGCCCCGAGTACGTCGAACGCCTGTACGGACCAGAGCTTGAGCAGGCCGTTCTCGAGGCGTTTGAGCTCATCGATGATCAGGGTAAACCCCACCGATACGCGCCGGAGACCGCAGTACGATCGATGCATGAGCTTTTTGCCTCGATGCTGCGTTGGACTGCGCGGAGTTACCAGGCAGGGGTAGAGGCTCTCTCGAACAAGGGGCGATTCTGTTACCACCTCGGTGGCGGCGCGCACCACGGGCACTACGCCTTCGGTCACGGTTTCTGCATCGTGAACGATATTGTCGTGTCGATCCGTAAGCTTCAGGCCGAGCACGCGGTCAGGACTGCGTGGGTAATCGATCTTGACGCGCACAAGGGCGACGGTACCGCTGCGCTGACGCAAGGCGACGAGAGCGTTACAACCGTGAGCATACACATGGCCGCCGGATGGCCGCTCGACCTGCCGGAGATTGGTCCCACCGGGGTACCCCACCCGAGCTATATTGCAAGCGATTACGACATACCCGTCGCCGCCGGCGAGGAGGCTGAGTACCTGCCCCGGCTCGAAGCGGCACTTGCAGCTCTGGACAGTCGCGATAAGCCCGATGTGGCATATGTCGTGGGAGGCGTGGACCCGTACGAACACGACGGTCTGCCGTCTACGCAGAGTCTGCGGCTTACGCTCGAACAGCTTGTCGCCCGCGACGCCATGACCTTCGATTTCCTTCGCGACCGCGGAATACCCCAGGCCTGGCTTATGGCCGGCGGGTACGGCGAGCGAGCCTGGGAGCCCTATGTGCCGTCGATTGAGTATGCGGTCGTACATTCGCTTGGTCTGTCGGACTGATACCCCGCACCCGTATACCCGGCGGCTCCTTCAGGGCCGTATCCGAGTTCGTCGCGACGCGTCCGGAAACGCTGTACCGCTTCAGCGTATTGTGCATCGTCGATGACGTTCGTGTGTTCTTTCGGGTCTTTCTCGAGATCGAAAAGCACCTCAGGGATGTCCGGGCCGTACGAGCAGTATTTCAGCGCGTCGTGCTTGATCATCACCCTGTCCTCTCGAAAGGCCGAGACCGTCTCGTTGTCCCAGCCTGATGTGTCGCCGTTCATGAGGGGAACGAGCGAGCGGCTGTCGCGTCCGTCTGGAACCGGGATGTCCGCCATGTCACAGAGTGTGGCGAAGAGGTCACAGAGATTCACGTTTTCGTCTACGACCGTGCCGCCGGCGAAGGCCTTCGGCCAGCGTATGATAAGTGGGACGCGGGCGCTGCCTTCGTAGAACTGGGTCTTTTCCCAGATACCGTGCTCTCCGAGCATCTCGCCGTGGTCGGAGGTGTACACAATGATCCAGTCGTCAATGTCCTGACCGAGCTGCTGGAGGTGGTCGAGCAGCTGCCCGTACTGTTCGTCGACGGTTTCGACCATCCCATAGTAGGCTGCCGTCGCGCGACGTATATCTCGCGGTGTGGCTTCGACATCCGGCCCTGCCTGTGTGCGTGACAACACGGGATGATCAGCCCGCGACTCCTGGTAAATAGGGACACGGTTCAGATAGTAGTTGAACTTCGCTTCGTCGGTCTTGAACGCGTAGTGCGGTTGCGTGAGACTCAGCTTGAAGAGCAGGGGGCGGTGTGATGCAGGCCTGTCATAATATGGATCGGCGAAGTAGCGGCTGAGATAGTGCTCTGCGCCGAGAAGCGAGTACTCGTCGGCGATCGCGTTGACACTCCCTCCAACCCCGGCCCGATCGATTTCCTTCTGATTACTCCACTTGCCGGTTCCGGGCTCAGGCGTGTACTTCGCAAACTCACTTTCCACTTTCCCGTCGATGTACCGATCGGTCGTGTGCATGTTAGATCCGATTCTTTCAGTCCAGCCCTGCATCTGGTCCACACCCGTGTGGTGCAGTTTTCCCGCGCACGCAGTGTTGTAGGCGTATTGAGCAAACCTGCGGGCAAAGGTCATTGAGTTCGGTGCCAGATCGTCGCCAAAGCGGTGACACCCGCAGGTCATCGGCAACTGTCCGGACATAAGCGCCTGCCTGCCCGGGATGCAGATCGGGGACGCAGTGTACGCGTTTCGGAACACAACACCAGTCTCAGCAAGGAAGTCGAGCGTCGGCGTCTGTACGACGTCGTTTCCTGCGTAGCCGGCAACATCGGAGCGGTGTTCATCACTCATCAAAAACAGAATATTTGGTCGCATGTCAGATCCTTTCTCGGGGTTCGGAATTACACGTATCGTCTTTGCGCCGCGTCGAAAAGCCACTCCTGTGCGACCCACAACGCGTCAGCCCGGTCTATACGTTCTGCTTCAATGTGCGCATACAAAAAATCCGCAAGCAGGTTTTTTACCAGCAGTGTCTTGGCGTAACACCATTCGATGCAGCGTCCGTCACTGGCCAGGATTACACTCTTTTCTGCGGGAACCGCTTCGAGACGAGCCTGCAGCGTTTCGAGGTAGGTGCTTGTGCGGAAGTTATACCACCAGAGCCCCCCGGCGTGGACATTCGGATAGATACGGGAAACCTGGACGATATCCATGTTGAGTCGGGGCGCACCTGCGACCAGTTCGAAGTCGCAATCGTATCTCCGAAACAGCGGGTAGAGTCCGGGAATCGTATGGGAGTTGCCGACACCCATCATTTCTCCAGTGCCGGGCAGGGGTGTAATACCAACAAACAACTGGGCAAACATACCGCTTTGCTCGCTCAGGGCCCGCAGAATGGTGTGTGCGAGAAAGGCGTGGGCTTCCGATTCATCGATCTTTCGCGATGGCAGCTGATCCCCGTGAAGCACAGCCGCGAGATTCGCTTCCTGTGAGCCTCGCTCAAACGGGTGAACATGGACCCGCATGCCGCGATATCCACGCTCGGCGATTCCGGCAACGTCCTGCCGCACCGCTGCGATAGCCTCTTCGCCCACTGTACGCGGATCATCAAGGTCGCACAGCCGCGTTATCCAGGTCTCGTATCCTTCCCAGAGCGGTACCGCAGCTCCGACTCCCGGTAAATCAGGATAGTCGACATCGCTCTCGATGTTTGTGGCGATTCGCCGGATGTTCAGTCTGTCCACGACTTGCCGAGGCCAGGTCGCGTCCACTCCCGTCGCCCGTACCGCCTCGTCTGCCCGGCGTACGCTTGCTCCATCGGATAGCTCTATGCCGTACAGGGAACGGAATACTTCCCGGACGATCTGTGCCCAGGTCGTGTTCCTCGTCCGAGAAAACGCTTCAACAAAGCTGTCGATGCGCTCGGACTCTGACGGCTCATTGACGCGTTTCGGATAGCCGACTGACTCCAGTTCCTGTCGGAACCAGAAATACTCGACAATATCCCAAACATTCTGCGCAGCAACCGGCACGCCGGGTTTGTTCATGTGGGTATGTGTATCGAATACCGGAAGAGACAGTATCTGCTCTCTCCAGTCCGCTTTGTGTACCGAGAATGACATCGTTTACTCCAGAATTATCTGACTGTGTTGTCCATAGTATGGTATGCAACGCTATGATCACAATGAGGCCGCCCACGTCAGCGTGTCGGGACTATCGCGTTGTGTTCGCGACGGGGCTCTCTCTTATATGGTCTATCGGGAGTGACGATCGATAAACCGTTGAATCCCTTCAATGATCTCTTCTCTGTGTCTCATAGGTGTATGAGGTCCGTCCGGAATCGTCAACAGTTCCGCCTCAATACCGTGTTCGTGCAGGTTCTTGAGCAGTGCAGGTCCGTTCTCGTACGGGATAAGTTTGTCCGCCGTGCCGTGAACCGAGAAGTAGGGGGGCCGTTCCGGGTATGTGAACGACTCAGTCAGCTCCGGCGCAGGGTTGCCCCACAGGTTGATCAAACCGTTCAGCTGCCTCGCGGAAGTATAACCGAGGATCGTCGCGGTAATCCCACCGGCAGATCCGCCGGCGAGAAAGGTGTTGTGCCTGTCGATCCCATACTCGTCTGTGCGCTCGCGAATCCAGGATAGAGCCGCATCGACGTCCTGTACCGCGTCTGCGATCATTCCCGCACGATCATTGGATGATTTATCCCGCACTCGGTAATCCGGTGATACGCACACGTATCCGCGTTTTGCGAACTCAATCGATAGTGTCACGATGTAGGACTGGGACTTGTCGTCTCCCGGTCCCGGTCGAAATCCTCCGCCGTGTACCCACATGATCAGGGGGCGCGCGCCTGGATGCGCCTGGGCGTCCGGCAGGTATACATCGAGACCCAGCGTGTCCGAGAATGAAATGTCGGCGATCAGCTTAAGTTCCATTGATTCTCCTTTTCTGTTTTTTACAGAGCTCCGACAGAATGCAGGGTGGCGACGCCACACGACAGTTCTACGGACTCTTCTCCAATCGTGATTGTCTGTGCATGTTCGCCAAAATTGGCCCAGAACTCGTACCGCGTCCCATCCATGCCGACGACCCAGACCGCCCGAATGCCTGCAGCATCGTGCTTGATCGAGCCTCCCCGCGCGTTCCGCGTCTCTTTGGCAGTCGCTCCGGAGATCACCGCGAAACCCGCGTCGACGAGAACTTCTCCCGGTTCACAACGCCGAACGCTACGGTCCTGGTGCAGACAGATCTCCTCGACAAAGAGTGATCGGTAGCCGCCCTCGCGTCGCTGCGAACTCCGGTCCACGATAAACTGGTCTCCGCCATGAAGCGTCACGATTCCCAGAGTATCGTCGACGTTGAGCCATGAACTGTGAACGGTCAGGATTTCGTCCCGGGCGGGCGGGGACTTTACCTCTGTGTGTCCAGTGTCGCTATACAGGCTTCGTTTGTTGCCGTTGAAAATATCATTCGGGACGGCACAGTGAAGATCCTGAACATGACTAATGTAGACCGTGCGATCTGTTGCCGCTACCACGTACTGTATGCACAGGCAGGTATGCCCGTCGGGCAGGGCTGCGAAGGCGATGTGGGTACACGCCTGATCGGTGCACCTGGCTGCTTCCGGCAGGCTGACATCGACACCTTCCATGACGGATCCGCAAGTCACGAAGCCTCCGGGAATGGTTTGTTGCGTAGACGTCAGTAATCGACGATGCACCGTTGATCCGTCGTCACCAAGAAAACGTACGACCGGACAGAGATTGTGTTCCCATTCGGCGAGACTGCTATCCTGAGGCGAGAGGCAGAGACCCTGTGTGAGCCCGTGGGCCCTCCATGCGAAGGATGCAATGCGTGTCGGGCTGCGGTGCATTACCGCTCCGTGTTCAGCTTCTTCCCAGGTTCCCGCTACTGATTCTTCAAAGGTCCCGTCGGACGGCTCCTCGGCGCGTACCAGCGGAAGATAGTTCAGAAACATTGCGAGTACACACGCCCGGTCAGACTCCAGCCGCGCGTAATAATGTGGATTGTTTACCCGCAACCATTCCAGGCGATCACCGTAGAACAGTCCGTCTTTCTCAGACGCCTCGGCTTCCATGAGCGCAATCTGCTTTGATGCCAGCTCCAGAGCGTCGGTGTCGTGCAGGGCATCTGCCGCGAGCAGGAGCGAAGGCAAGAGATACTCCTGACAGTAGCTGTAGCGCACACGCGTGTCGCCTCCAATGCGTGCCAGGCGGCCGTCGGCGAACATGAATCGACGCAGGACGGCCCACAGATCGGCCAGGTGGTGATACAGCGCAACGGGTGGCTGCTGCCCCATCTGCTTCAGATCAAAGTGCAGGATTGCGGCGTTGCTCAGACAGATGACCATGTACCCGACGTTCAGATAGCCCTGGTGATCGAGTGCAAAGTTGTCGAAGAAGTTGGCACCGACGTGCCACTCGGCAATACTCCGTCCGTCTATTATTGTCTGATCGTGTGCGTCTGAGCTGAGAGAAACACCGTTGATTAAAAACCGTGTGGCCTGTTCGCGCCACTGTCCGGCCTGTTGCGATTCCGGATACAGACAGGATACCCGATGCAGCAGACAACCGGCCCATATGTTTGACTCCGGATTGTTCATGCCGTCGTGGTTCCACTTACCCGCACACACGCCCTCATATCCCCGGCGAGTCGGGGTCAGAAGACTGTCGGCCTCACTGACCAGGAGCCGTTTCAGAGCGTCGTGATCCGACTGCCCGAAATCGTCGCTCAGGTGGGAGAGACCGTGCATGGCCCGCTCGATGCCGAGCATACTGATCCAGCTGTTACCCCACTGCTTGCCGTCGGTACCTGGCCGGGAGCCGGTTTTATGGGTGGCCATGGCGTGCCGAAGCGCCGCGAGCGCCCGGCCGCGGAGATGTCCGGAACGATCCTGATCTCCCCAACGCGCGAGCGTAGCCATAGTCGCCGCATAATTGAGATTCGACTGCACTCCCCAGTGATCGTATCCCGAACCGTAACACCCCATGAGAGGGTCGACAGCGGTTTCCTGCCAGTATGTCTCGGTGGCATCCGCCCAGTGATTCAGTAAGGTCTTTGCACGGTCAAGGCTGCTGTTAGTACGCGACATATGTCCGAGCAGCATAGATGGAGGGGTAGATCGTTACAATGGTAGTTCGTGGTGGGTCGGTCCATTGTTTTCCCTGATCTTCCCCTACGAAACTGGTAGATTGGCAGAACTCAAAAGGAATACATGACATGAGCTTTACATATAAAGGTACGAAGACCAGAGAGATTTCATTTCCGCTCGGCGGAATCGGTTCGGGCTGTATCGGCCTCGGTGGCGATGGCCGCCTCAAGGACTGGGAGATCTTCAACCGGCCGAACAAAGGCTCGGTCAATGGATTGAGTCATTTCGCCATAAAGGCGGAACGAAATGATGCCACTATCGATGCGCGTGTCCTCCACGGTGATCTTGCTGTTCCCTACGTCGGCGAGTTGACGGGAAAAGAGAAAACTGGTTTCGGGTACGGGCCCCGAAGGGAGAATCTGGCCGGTGTCCCTCATTTCAGAGAAACGGAGTTTGTCGGCGAGTTCCCCTTCGCACTGATCAGGTATATTGATGACTCGTTCCCTGGCAAGGTCGAGCTTGAGGCTTTTAATCCGTTCATTCCGCTTGATGATAGAAACTCCTCGATTCCGGCTGCGTTCTTCGAAATACGGGTCACGAATACGACAGACGATGTTATTGACTACACGGTGGCCGGAACCATCTGTAATCCGGCTGAAGCCGATAACTCCCGCCATGATCTTGCTCGCAGCGACGATTCCACGATTATCACGCTGGCTTCACCAAAGACTGCTATCGGGCATCCGAGTTACGGAGGACTATCGATCGGCTCGGACAGCGGACTGGAATCTGACGTGAGCTTTCAGCAGTATTGGTACCGCGGACGGTGGTTTGATGGCCTCGGGGTATACTGGAGGGACTTCGTCAAACCTGGCCGGTTCGTAAACAGGAAATACGACCATGAAAACACGACCGACGTGCAGGACACGGCGACACTGGCGCGCCACGTTCGACTGCGTCCTGGAGCCGAGGGTCGGTTGCGGTTTGTAATCGCCTGGCATTACCCGAACTGCTACAACTACTGGTCCGGTGACAGCTGCGGCTGCGACCCGAAAGCAGAGTGTGACTCGACGGTCCAGACCTGGCGTAACTACTATGCGACCGTGTTTCGGGACGCCACTGAAGTTGCCTCATACGCGTTATCCCGTTGGACAGAACTTTACGCGAGAACGAAGGCCTTCAAGGATACGCTGTTCGCTTCCTCGTTACCGGCGGAGGTGATCGATGCGATCTCGGCGAACATTTCGATTCTCAAAACGCCGACGACCCTCCGGTTGACCGACGGGTCGTTCTACGGGTTTGAAGGCTGTGACCAGCAGGAAGGGTGTTGCGAAGGCTCGTGCACCCACGTCTGGAACTACGCGTATGCGTTGCCGTATCTGTTCCCGAAACTTGAACGATCGATGCGCGACCTTGAGTTCAACCATAATCTGCGCGAGGACGGCAAGCTGGAGTTCCGGCTGATGCTTCCGGTCGGCTCTCCAAAATGGGGGTTCCGGGCCTGTGTGGATGGGCAGTACGGAGCGGTCCTGAAAACCTATCGTGAGTGGAAGATCAGCGGTAACAACGAGTGGTTGTCGAACGTATGGCCGGGGGTGAAACGTGCGATCGAGTTCGCGTGGGCCGAATCGAACGAAGATCAATGGGATCCCGGGAAGCGTGGTGTCATAGACGGGCGCCAGCATCATACCCTCGACATGGAGCTCTTCGGTGCGAACTCCTGGCTTAACAGCCTGTATCTTGCCGGTCTGAAGGCCGGTGCGATCATGGCCGACCAGATCGGCGATGACGACGCGGCGACCCTGTACCGGGATATCTTTACCCGTGGAAAGCTCTGGACCGATCGTGAACTGTTCAACGGCGAATATTATCATCAGAAAGTGGATCTGAACGACAGAGCTATCCTCGAAGCCCACCGGCATCCCGGCGATACGGTGCTGAAGGGAGGTGATATCCTCGATGCGTACTGGGATGAGGAGCACGGTGAGATCAAGTATCAGATTGCCGAGGGCTCGGCTATCGACCAGGTCCTGGGTCAATGGCACGCGAATCTTCTTGGTCTCGGGGAAGTCCTTGATCGCGAGCAGACACGAACCGCTCTGAGTTCGATCTTCCGGTACAATCACAAGACATCGATGCGTCACACTTTTAACCCGTGTCGAACCTTCTGCCTGAATGACGAGGCAGGTACCGTGATATGCGAATGGCCTGAAGGTACCTACAAGCCCTATGTTCCCGTCGTGTATGCAGAGGAAACAATGCACGGGTTCGAGTATCAGGTGGCATGCCATATGATACAGGAAGGACTCGTGGAGGAAGGCCTGCAGCTTGTGCGTGCCGTACGTGACCGTTACGATGGCGAGAGAAGAAACCCGTGGAACGAAATCGAATGTGGCAGCAATTACGCGCGTTCAATGGCATCCTACGCACTCCTTCTGACGTTCTCCGGTTTTGATTGCAATATGTCCACGGGCGAGCTGCGGTTCAACCCGATCTTCCACGACGGATCGGCTTTCTCGAGTTTCTGGTCGGTCGAATCAGCATGGGGAGCGTTTCACGTAAGCGACGAAGCCGTGTCGCTTGGAGTCAACGAAGGGAAGGTTACGGTCAATCGCATTGCACTTCCGTTCCTTGAGCACAAGCCTCGTGGAGTCAGCATAGCTGAAGAATCGCCGACCTTTACCTGGGCTGATGGCGTAGTCACGTTCTCCAGGCCGGTGGAGATACAGGCCGGCGTGCAGCTGCGTGTTGCGAGGTAGCGAAAGCGACATTCCGGTTGGATGATTCCCGAAACGGAAATAGCATCGCCTTGCGCAGGCTGCGCGCTTGAATTATGGTCAGAGCTTCTATGAGCTCTCCTGAATCCCTTTCACCAGCGAATGATGCGTTCCGACCGGCCGTGCCCGGTCTGGCCGCCATCGTCGTCATGGTGTTCAGCATATTTTTCCCCCGGCTTCTGTTCTCCCCGCTCCTCGTCTCGATTCAGCTTGATCTCTCGCTGACCGCCGCGCGGGCGACACGGATCTTCACGACGATCGCGGTCGGATACGCGGTGGCCATGCTTGCAAGCGGGTTTGTCTCCACACGGGTGCGGCACAGGCGGATTGTCGCTCTGTCGGCCTTCGGCGTTGGCGTCGGTATGCAGATCGCGGCGCTTGCTCCAACAGTGGGGGTGCTGCACGCCGGTGCACTGCTCGTCGGGGCGTCGGCGGGATTGTACGCCCCGTCGGGTCTCTCGATTGTTTCAGAGATTACCCCGTTTGCGAGACGCGGAATGGGATTCGCGATTCACGAGATTGGTCCGTCGGTCAGTTTTGTTCTCGCACCGATTGTAGCTGCCGTCTTGCTTCCGCTTGTCGGGTGGCGGGGAGTGGTTTCGGCAACGGGGGTGGTCAGCGCAGCCGCGGGCATAGGCTATTTTCTGCGCGGCAGTGCTGGTTTTGTCTACGGCGAGGCTCCGCATTTTGAGAATCTCAAGACGATATTTCGGATTGCACGGTTCTGGCTCATAATCCTGTTCTTCGTGCTCGCCGCTTCGGCCGCGATCGGAATGTTTGCAGTCCTTCCAACCTATCTCATCAGCTTCCGCGGCATGGATCAGCAGCTTGCCAACAGTCTCATAGGGGCTTCCCGTATTTCGGGCATTGCAATGATTTTTCTTTCAGGGGTGCTTACCGACCGCTTCGGATTTCGCCGCACCGTCGCCGGGATATTTCTCCTTACCGGTATATTCACCATTCTTCTCACCGTCGCAGACGGTCCGTTCCTTGCGCTGGCGGTCCTGTTGCAGCCGGCGGTTATCAGTGCCTTCTTTCCCGCCGCTATTACTGCAATGCTGGAGATTGGCCCGCCGCAGACGCGCAACGTCGTTGTCAGCCTGGTGATACCCCTGGCCAACCTTGTCGGCTCAGGGTTCTATCCTGCCCTTGCGGGGTTTGCGGTCGATACCGGAACCATCGACCGCTTCTTTCAGGGAACCGGAGCTGCGCTCATACTCGCGATCCTGCTGCTGCCGTTTTTTCGGTCGAAGGTGCTACGATCGCCTTCGTAAAGCATGAACTGTTATGATGGACGGCACGTCGTCAGCGGAAGGCATAAGGGAAAACCATGAATGAATCCTACGACACCGTTTTTATTACCGGCGCGAGTCGGGGTCTTGGGCTCGCTTTAAGCGAGCTGTTCCTTGAGCAGGGGCACCGTGTCTTCGCCGGATACCTGAGCTCGGCGACCGGGCTCAGTGATCTGCAGGAGCGGTACGGTGAACGGCTGTGTGCGGTGAAGATCGATGTATCCGACCCGGCATCCGTTCGCGCTGCGGTGACTGAGGTCAAACGACACACCGACACGCTTGATCTGCTTGTTAATAACGCCGGGGTGCATCTTGAAGGCGAACGTGTTCCCTTCGAACAGCTTGATTTCGGTGACGGCCACCTCGAGGCGACAATGGCGGTCAATGCGTTCGGACTGCTGCGTGTAACTCAGGCATTTCTCGAGCTGTTAGAGGTGGGAGCATACAAGCGCATCGTGAACATTACCTCGGAGGCAGGCAGCATTGGTGCATGCACGCGGGATCGCGAGTTCGCCTACTGCATGTCCAAAAGCGCTGCGAATATGGCTACGAAGTTACTGCACAATAATCTCTCTCCGCGGGGCTTCACCGTGCTGGCGGTACATCCCGGGTGGATTCAGACCGATATGGGAGGGCCGGCTGCCGATCTGACTCCGGTGGAGGCTGCCGCGGATGTCGTATCGGTCATTACAGGTGATGCCGCAGACTACGAGTCAATCTACTTCGACCACACGGGAGCCGCGTGGCCCTGGTGACCACGCACAGGAAAAACGGAGGATGCGATATGACCCGAAAACATGCGCTGATTCTCGTCGGTGGAATCTACCACGACTTCGAAGGCTACGTTGAGAGTATGCACGAGCTCTTTCCGGACTGGAAAATCGAGCATACGTATGATCTTGATGCAGTACTCTCGCTCGGCGAACACCGGTATGACCTCGTGATAAGCGACACCTGCTTTGGCAGGTATAGCGACGGTCGCGAGCAGTCAGGCCCTCTGAAAATGACCGACGAGCAGATCTCAGGCCTCCGGGACTGGGTGCGGGCGGGTGGCGCGTACATGCCATATCACTCGGCGACGGTGCTCGGGGAATCCTCGCCCGCCCTCGGTGAGCTCAACGGAGGCGTGTTCGTCGAGCATCCGCCGCAGTTCAGCTTTACCGTATATCCGCTGTACGGTGAGCACCCGATCACCGAAGGGCTGGAAGCGTTTTGCGTTCACGACGAGCTATACAAGCAGAGACTCACCGATCAGGTCGATGTTCATCTCCTCGGCGTCGATCGCGGGACTGCGTTCCCGCTTGCCTGGAGTAAGCGTGAAGGCAGCGGCCGCGTGGCACACGTCGCGCTCGGCCACTCCGAGCTCGTCTGGAACCACCCCTCCTACCGACGACTCATGCAAAATACCGTTGCCTGGCTCACGCGGGAAGCGTAAGAGGTTTTCTCCTGCGCGTCTGTTGAGCTTTCCTTTCGCAAGACCTGCATCACAACCTATAATGAGCTACTCAGGAGTGACCTATGACCACACAAAGCACGCGGCTGCGCGATAGTCTCATGCGCGCCGGCCTTACCCCCTTCAATCCTCCGGTTGCCGATGACCAGGCACAGCGACGGGCGCAGGAAATCGTCGCTACGATGACCGACACCGAGCAACTCGATCTGGTAATCGGCGACGGGTTTGTGATCCGCGCGATCGAGCGCCTCGGCCTGCCGGAAATCAAGCTTTTCGATGCAACGCAGGGTGTGCACCTTCGCGAGTCGGTCGAACCGGGTACGAACCTGCGCACCGGCATTGTCGCCGGGCACCTGCACCGTACCGTTTCTTTTCCCGGATTCCTTAATCTTGCCTCTTCGTGGAACCGTGCGCTTGCCGCGCAATACGCCCGTGCAATCGGCGAGGAATGCCGGGCAGGGGGTATTCACGTGCTGCTCGGCCCCGGGGTGAACATCTACCGCATTGCGGGGAACGGGCGAAACTTCGAGTACGCTGGCGAAGACCCCTTTCTCGCCGCCGACATGGCGCGCATTTTCGTGACCGCGCTGCAGCAGACCGGAACCATGGCGACGGTCAAGCATTTCATCGCAAACAATTCCGACTGGTGCCGCCGTTTGAGTAACTCGGTGGTCGGGCGGCGCGCGCTGGAAGAAATCTACCTGCCTGCGTTTCGGGCGGCGGTAGAGGCCGGCGTCGGCGCGGTCATGACCAGCTACAATCAGTTGAACGGCGAGTACTGCGGCGAAGGTGAGCGTGTTATTCAGGGTCTTCTCCGTGGCGAGCTTGGCTTCGACGGTCTGGTCATGACCGACTGGACTTCGGTCACCGACGGAGAACTCGTTGCATCCTCCGGACAGGACCTGGAGATGCCCTACGGAGAAATGCTCGAGGCGAAACGCGACACGCTCACCGGGGATCCGCGTATCCGCCGCATGGCCGAATACGTGATCAAAGCCTGTATACGCATGGGCTTCTACGAAGAATCCTGGCGAGAGATGCCCGAGCTCCTCGAACTTCTGCCAGAGCACGAATCCGTAGCATATCGGGTCGCCGCCGAGGGAGTAGTACTGCTTAAGAATGAGGGTGATGTTCTTCCGGCACTGGTAGACGATGGCCGGACGATTCTCGTGACCGGCAACTGGGGTGTGCGCACGCCGATAAGTGGCAAGGGCTCCGGCTATGTCGCGGGATATAACCACACATCGTTTTTCGAAGCGGTCAACGACCTTGCCGATGGAGCGATTGTCATGTACCGCGCGGAGCCGACTGCCGAAGAACTGGACGCTGCCTCGCTGGTGCTCGTTTTCACCGGCTTCGAGTTTGAAGGCGAAGGCGCGGACCGCGATTTCTCGCTTCCTGAGCGTCAGAATGCGCTTATCGCCCGGGCCGCAGCCGCGAACCCCCGGACCGTTGTCTCGATAGTCTCGGGAGGAGCAATCGCCATGCCGTGGCACGATTCGGTCGCAGCGATTCTGTACACCTTCTTCTGCGGACAGGAAGGGGCAGCCGCGGTCGCTGACATTTTGTTCGGGCACACCAACCCGTCGGCGAAGCTGCCGTTTACTATCGAATGCGATTTTGCCGACTCACCCGGCGCCGATTATCTGCCGGAAGGGGGCCGGCCTGAACAGGTCCAGCCGGATGGAGAGCACCCGCTTAATCGTGGTCCGGAGGGGCTCGACATTGAGTGGCCGAACGACGTCGTGTACAACGAAGGCATCTACGTCGGCTACCGGTGGTACGCGGCGAAAGAAAAGCCTGTGCGCTACTGGTTCGGTCACGGGCTCTCATACACGAGTTTCACCTACGACGACCTTCGTGTGACTGCTGCGCCGGATAACACCGGAGCGAATGGTTCCACAGAGTCGAACTGTGTGCGTGTCGTTTTCACCGTCACCAACAGCGGCCACGTGGCCGGAGCAGAGATCGCGCAGCTCTACATCGCACCACCGGCAGGTTCGGATCGTCCCGAGCGCGAGCTCAAAGGCTACGAAAAAGTGTTTCTCATGCCCGATGAAACACGTACTGTGTCGCTCTGTCTGACCGAGAGTGATTTTTCCCACTACGACGAGTCAGCCAGTGCGTGGGTTGTCGCACCCGGCGAGTACGGAGTACGTATTGGTGCGTCGTACAACGATATTCGGCTGCAAGGTTCGGTCGTGCGCTAAGCACACCCGACCTGCGACAATCGAGCGCGCGTTACGCTCGGATCTTCTTCCTGATTAACCGAAGCGATGGCTTTGGTATGCGCACGCTTCCCCGTACCGGCATCGATGCGCGCGCCGCGGCGAAGATGACGAACGAGGCTCCGAGCAGCGCGAGGGGAGCGTACATTTCGTCGAAGATGATCGCGGCGAGCAGCGCTGCGACCACAGGTTCGATCGTCGCAACGACAACCGCCCGGGAGACCGCGACGCGCGTGAGTCCGTGGTAGTACAGGAGATAGGGGAGGTAGGTGCTCATCACACTCAGAATGAGCAGCCAGATTACCACCGGAGCCGTGTACGCCGCGAAGCGAACGAAAGGCAGGATCGAAACCGCGGCAACGGGAAACATGACCGCGAGTATCCATGGTGGTCGGTAGCGATGTATGGCCCACTTTCCGACCAGGTAGTATCCCGAGTAGGTTACTGTTGCGGCGAAACCCCAGCTCAGCGAAACAGCCGTTACGTTTATACCACGGCCGCCGCCGACTGCGACCAGGACCACCCCCGCAATCGTCAGGGCTATCAGAATCCAGCGCTCGGGGTTGATGGGCTCGCCGAACGCGAGCCAGGCGCCGACCGCCACGAAGGCGGGCGACGTGTAGAGCAGTATTACCGCGAGATTGATGCCCCCGGTGTCAATCGCGTATGCAAGTGACACCATGAATCCGCCGACCCCGAGCGCTCCGAAGCCAATGAGCATCGGCGTATGGCGCCTGGTGACAGGCGGTCCTGTGTTCCTGCGGGATACAAGCAGCCTGATCACGAAAAGGACAGCAGCGCCGGCGGTGCGCCAGAACGCGGTTTCCATTGGAGAGATACCGAGGTTATAGAGTTGTCGTGAGACCGGACCCGCCGCAGCCCAGAGGACGGCGGCGGCTGCGATAAAAAGATACCCGTAGGTTTCCCGTATCTGAGCGTCCTGGTGATCGTCCTGCATCACAGGTCAAGCGTATCACGCGTGAGGCGGTGGCGTCCTCCCTGTTGAACGAACTCACAGCCCGCTGCGAACCACGATACCGGGATCAGGATTGATCGCATGCGGTTCGGTGCGAAGCCAGAGTACGGGTTGTGCGGAGGGAAAGTGGGGGTTCAGCCGCAGCAGAGGGTCCTGTTCGCGCTGGATGTTGTCGGCGTGCAGCTCAAGGCTTGCCTGTATTAACTCGGTATCCGTTATAAAATCGACTTCGCCCTGCTCACCCAGCCAGAAGTGTGGCCTGGTTCCGGAGCGCAGCAGCTTGACCAGACAGGCATTCTCCCACAGTTGTCCCTTGTCCGGCTGAGAGCGGATCGTCTGATACAGCCCGTTATCTACCAGATAGATCTTTCGCGCGGCGGCGGGGTTCGCCTTGTTCTGCAGGGTTATCAGGAACAGGCTTTCTTCGAGATGGTGCAGGTAGTCGTACAAGGTGTCCTTGGAGAGCCGCATGCCCTGGCTTTTAAAGTCGTTGTACCACTTGTGCACCGAAAAGGTCTTGGTAAACGATAGCAGTGCTTTCTGAAACAGTTTCTCCACCAGCGCTACGTTCTTGATCTCGTGCCGTTCAACCACGTCGCGCAGCAGCATGGTGTCCACATACGACTGCAGCAGGTGTTGTTTGAGTTCAGGTTCGTGTGCCAGGACGACCTCGGGAAATCCACCCCACTGCAAGTACTCCTGCAGCAGGTTGTTTATCTCAGCTTTTTTACGGCTGTCGAGCGACTGTTCGGTCGAATAGTTGCGAAACAGCAGAAACTCCTCAAAGCTGAGCGGATAGAGTTCGTAGCTGAGAACCTTCCCCCGCAGCGATTCCGCGAGGGTCCGGGTAAAGAGTGATGAGTTGGAGCCGGTAACAATAATGAAGGCGTTCTGGTTCTGCAGGTAGCGCAGCCCGGACTCAAAATCCTGCAGCTGCTGTATCTCATCGAGAAAAAAGACCGGCTCATGCGGGGCGCAGATCTCCAGCGCGACCTCCCACAGCAGGTGCCAGTCGGCCACACGAAAATCCTGCCAGAGGTACTCAGTGAAATCCACCCACATGGCCTGTTGTGGTTTCAGTCCCAGCTGCTGCTGCAACTGCAGCAAGTACGTTGATTTTCCGGATCGCCGCGTCCCCAGTATAGCCACGATTTTTCCGGTCTGGCGGTGGAACTCCAGGTTAATCCGCAACTCTCTGGAGAAATAGGATCGTCTTGCCTGAGCGCCCTGTCGATCCAAAAAATACCGTCGCATAATTTCCCTTTTCACAGGGAAATTATATCATTATGTTTCCTGTTAACGCAACTGAGGCGCTCAGCCTATGCCTGTGCCGGGACTGCCGCCGGTACCGGTCGTCGCGTCAGGCGCATCGCCACGAGTGCGGTCAGCAGGACGAATACCGCTGCCGGCGCGTAGATCAGCGACACGCCGACTGAGTCGATTATTATCCCGTTAACCTGGGTGCCGATACCTCCTCCGAGAAACATCGCGAATGACGCGAGTGACATGGCGGTTCCGCGTAACTGCGGGAGGCGCATCTGCGCTGCCATAATGAGCGTTGATTGTAGCGACACGAAGGCGAGCCCGAAGCCGAAGAACCCGGCGACCATGACGGGCACGCTCGCGGTCAGCACGAGTGATCCAAGACTCGCACTGCCGATTATGCCCATGGTCGGAAGGAACGCACCACCGAGTTTCCCGCGAAGTCGGGGTATGACACGGCTACCAGCCACAGCTCCGAGACCGAAGGCGGTGACTACCAGTCCTACAAGTATCAGCGGAAGTCCGGTCAGCTCTTCTACGTAGTGACCGCCGTAGGAGAAGCTTCCGAATACCGCGAAGCCGACGAAGAAGATCGTACCGACGATCGCCGCGAGTCCGGGCGTCGCGAGTGCAGTCCGGTAGCTGGCAAACAGTGAGAAGGGCTTATCAGACGGCTTGCCCGCGGGCACGGCCCGAACGACAATGAATGCGAGAATCAGCTCGGCGACACCGTAGAGGATGTACACGCCTCTCCAGCTTCCGAACTCGGCGATGATACCGCCGATTGCGGTCGCTGAGGCGCCGCCGAGAAACATCATCCCCATGACCCTGGCGATCGCACCCTGCCGGTTCTCGTCGGAGAACTGCTCGCCGATCAGCGCCATAGTAACCGGGAAAATTCCGGCGGCAAAGGCACCGTTGAATCCACGAAACACGACGAGTGAAGGGAAGTTGAAGGCAAAGCCCCCGAGTATGCTGAAGATCGCGGTGCCGAAGGCGGCGACTTTGATAATGCGGCCGCGGCCGAATCGGTCACCGAGCGGGCCGAACAGCACGGTGAAAAACCCGAAGGTTACCATGTAGGCGGTTACCGACAGCGCGGCGGTCGAGACGCCGAGGTTCAGATCCGCTGCGATGCTGACGAGCAGCGGTGCCGCGGCGTAGTTGTCTCCGTTTGCCCAGAAGGCGAGAAACCCGAGTGTGAACAGGAGCGTGGATGTGTTTCGTTTCATGAAGCCATAATAAGTAAATTACAGCATATAGACAATAGTATATATACAACAAAAATCAGGTAGACGTATATCTGTATACAGAGTACAGTTATCTGTATGAAAACGACCCTGAATATTCCGGATAATCTGGTCCGGCAGGCCAAGCTCATTGCGCTCCGCGACGGGCGGACACTCACCGATATGCTCGTGAGCGGACTGTCGACTGAGATCGCGCGCTCCGAGCGACCGAGAGAACTCCCTGTGTGCACCTCCGGGGGAGGCGTCGTTCCCGGTGTGGATTGGTTGAAGTTGCAGACAGTTGATGCTGATGAGTGGCACCGATGACGCTTCACGACGTGAACGTTCTGGTGTACGCGTTTCGATCTGACAGTCCGTACTTCCAACAGGCGCGTGCGGCTCTTGAATCGTCGCGTGCATCGGGCGAATCCGTATTGTTCTCGCCGACTGTGGCGGCGTCGTTCGTTCGTATTGTCACCAACGTACGAATCTTCCGCGAGCCTGCTTCTGCAAGCGAGGCCTGGTCATTTCTGGACATATATCAGGATCATCCGGCTGTACGGTTTACCGATATCGACGAAATGACCTACGGCATTTTTCGACACCTCGCGCTCACCGGTGGGGAGAACGGGAACGCGGTACCGGATGCAATGCTCGCCGCGCTCGCGATCCGGTACGACGCCGTGTTCGTGACCGCAGACACCGGATTCCGGCGGTATCCGGGTTTAAAACTACAGCTTCTGTGAGCAATAGCGCTCGCGCCGTGCCACCGGTCGATGCGTGTGATATACTATACACATATGAAGCTATTCCACCTGAGCCGCCGCTATTATTTTCTATCGCTGGTCTTTGTCACCGTCCTGCTCGGCGGTTGCATGACCCCGGGTTTTCAGATCGGCATGCTCACTGGCAGTGGAGGTGCAAACACGCTTCCGGAAATGAGCAACAACACGCGAATAACGCTCGAAGCGCAAACGTACCGGGCATCAGCCATATCACACAACAGAGTGACGCTCACCGGGCAGGGAGCAGGTCAGACCCGTATTACCGGTACATTGCGTATCAGCGGAAACGGTGTCAGCCTGTCGGCGTTGACGATCGATGGAAACGTCCGCATAAGCGGTAATAACGTAGACCTCAGCGGGGCCCGTATCACCGGCAGCGTGCAGGACTCGGGTCAGAACAACAGCTGGTAGACCGGACGAAACGTTATTGGCGTTCGCCGTTAGGTGCACTCCATCGCCGACCGTGCGAGTGAAATTACTTCCTCGGTCGTTCGTTGGCGCCCGTTTTCATACTGCCGCGCATACGAGTCTTCACCAAGCCTTTCTTTCAATCCTTTGCAGATTGCGGTATACGCCTCTTCGTATCCGAGGTCCATGGACATCTCAGACACAGAAACGAGCGATTCCACGCTGCCGAGAAGCTCGGCAGCGACCTCGAAGCGTCCCTGTGCCTCTGCAATCCGAGCTATGAGAAACACAATCCAGGAAACCGGTGTCAGCATGTAGACGCCCGATCGGTCACCGACCAGGAGCGTGATTGACTCACAGATCTTCTTCCGTGCCGGGTCAATCCGGCCAGCCTCGAGGAGAACCCGGGCCTGTGCATAGACTACCTGAGCTACGCTGATGCGGTCTCTGCTGCCGCGGGCGGTCGCAAGCTCTTCCTCAAGAACAGCCAGCGCATCTTCGAAGCGCTCCTGTTCGGCGTATATCGTCGCCAGGTTTATAGTCGCGCGCCGAAGTACCCCTTCATTCTTAATAGAACGCGCGAGGTTCCGGGCCTCTGACAAACATTGTATTGCCCCTTCACGGTCACCTTCCCTGTTCAGGATATTTCCGGTGTTCGATATAGTCGCAGCAACACCGTTGGTGTTACCCGCTTCACGGTACAAGTCACGGGCTTCCAGGTACAGGGCCCGAACTGCTTGCAGCTGCGCGGGGTCATTCGTGCTGGGGAGGATGTTCGCCAGAATGCGGCGGGCATGCGCCTCAAAGAGTGGCGAGGCTGATCCCGTCAGAGTCAAAGCCTGATTCAGGTAATCAAGCAGTTCGCTCTGCCGCCCGATCCAGAACCAAAGCTTCCACAATGGAGCAATAAGACGCAATGCACATTCCCGCTCACCGGCGGAAACGGACCACCGCATGGCGAGGCGGAAGTTCTCAATCTCGGCATACAGGATAGGAAAGAGCTCGGTGAAGTCCCGTTCTTCGTCTATCGAGTATCCGTACCGTTCGGCGAAACCGGCATAAAACGTGGCGTGTCGAGCGTATACCGCATCCAGTTCCCCATGCTCTTTGAGCGTCTCACGGGCGTAATCACGGACAACCTCAAGCATGGAAAGACGCACTGCGCCGTTGACCTGTGACTCGCGCAGGAGGTTCTTGTCGATCAGCGATTCGATTATTTCGTACGGTTCGTACGGGGTCTCAAGCAGATGCGGTATAACGTCCGGCGTACAGCCACCGGCGCACACGCCGAGTGCGCGGAACACGGCCCGCTCCTCCTCTGTCAGGAGCTCGTAGCTCCATCCGATCGCTCCACGAATCGTCCGTTGTCGGGGAGGTAGATCGCGGGCTCCGCCTGAGAGCATGTCGAGGCTGCGGGTGAGTCCTTCGAGAATCGACTCCACGGGAACATAACGACAGCGGACCGACGCGAGTTCGATTGCTAGCGGCAGACCGTCGAGACGCCTGCATATGTCACAGATCGTGCGGACATTCTGTTCGTCCAGTTCAAAATCGGGTCTGACCGCATGAGCGCGCTGCGAGAAGAGCTTGATTGCCTCGTATTCAAGAGCGACTGCGGGTGTTATCCGTCCTGCCTGGTCCGGGATGTTCAGCGCCGGTACGGGATACTCGTGCTCGCCGTAGAGTCGCAGGCGCTCGCGGCTGGAGAAAAGTGCCTTGACTCCCGGCGCCTGGTCCAGTATCTGCGCGATCACTGGCGCTTCGGTCACAAGCTGTTCAAAGTTATCCAGTACGAGCAGAAGCGATTTATCGCGCAGATAGTCCCCGACTGCGGCGAGCGCTCCTTCCGGCGGCAATTGCACCGACAATGCGTTTGCGACTGCGCGGATCAGTCCGTCCGCGTCCGTTACCGACTCGAGCGGTACGAACCACACACCGTCGGAAAACTGTTCGCTGATTTCAGCGGCGACCTTCAGGCTCAGACGCGTTTTTCCGGTCCCTCCGGGTCCGGTCAGCGTCACCAGCCGCACCTCGGGCCGGGACAGTAGCGATAGCACCGCTTCGCGCTCGCGGGTGCGTCCGACGAAGGGTGTGCGTTCCGACGGAAGATGAACGCGCACCGAGTCGAGGGTGCGCAGGGGAGGGAAGTTCTGCCTGAGACCCGAGGCACGGACCTGAAATATCTGTTCCGGCTGGAGCAGGTCTTTGAGGCGATGGACACCACAATCGAGAAAATGTACACCAGGGACGGCGTTTTCGGGTATCAGAGCTTGTGCATCCGCGGACAGGAGAATCTGACCGCCGTGGGCTGCTGCCTCGATGCGCGCTGTCCGGTTCAAGGTCGTTCCGAAGTAGTCCTGATCGCGAAACTGTGCGGGTCCGCTGTGTATGCCCATGCGGCACAGGAGGGTTCCCAGCGCTGCGTCCCAGGATTCTGCGACAAGCAGATGCTGAGCCTGCACCGCCGCCCGTACTGCGTCGGCACTCGACTCAAAGACTGCACAGAACGCGTCCCCGACGGTCTTGAACACACGACCGTGGTTTCCTTCGATGGCAGCCCGCAGTAACTCGTCATGCCGCTGAAGCGCTGCCTGCATGAGGTCAGGATGTCGCTCCCACAAAGAGGTGCTCCCCTGTATATCGGTGAACAGAAATGACGGTATGCCGTTAGGTTCGTGCATTGGCAAGAAGTGTACCGGCTGGACGAGGTATTGAGAAGTATTTTCGAACCGATAGTCCAAAGACGATGGAGAGAATTATGGCTTGTGCCGAGGTGCGCACAGCGACCGTGCTACAATCCTTTGCATGAGCAGTAAACAGATCTTAGTCATCGGCGGCAGCGGATTCTTAAGCGGCACTCTTGTGACCGCAGCGCTGCACGCCGGTAATTCAGTGTACGTCGTCACGCGTGGACAGCGGCCTGTCCCCAACGGCGCGCGCGCGCTCGTTGCCGATCGACACGACTCGCGGGCGTTTGCAGCGGCGGTTGACGAAGGTCTGCGCCAAGCAGGGGGCCGATTCGACCTCGTAGTCGACGCGATCCCGTTCTCGCCGGATGACGCCCGGCAGGATGTGGAGGCCTTCGGTGGCCGGACCGGTCGTCTTGTGTTTGTTTCCACAGATTTTGTCTACGATCCACTGCGCCGCAGATTTCCGCAGACCGAGGACGGTGCGGAGTACGTCCAGCACGGCTACGGGGGCAACAAGCGCAAGGCGGAAGAGGTTCTGCTCGCCGCCGGCACCGACGACGTGCCCTGGGTCGTCCTACGGCCGGGGCATATTTACGGTCCGGGATCACAGCTCGGCTGCCTTCCGCCGCTTGGTCGGGACCCCGGTCTGATATCGCGCCTCCGCGCAGGGACGCCAGTCGAGCTCCTCGGTGGCGGACACTTTCTGCAGCAACCGGTGTTCGTCGGTGATCTCGTGCGCGTGATCCTCGAACTCGGTGATGCCGCGCCAGAGCCGACTGTCGGCAACATCATGAACGTTGCAGGTCCCGAGATCATAGAGTCGGTCGAGTATTATCGCATTGTCGCCGAGGCGCTTGGCGTCGACCTGAAGGTCGACGAGATTCCGGTTGCCGCGTACGCACGGGATAATCCGGATAAGGCTTCATTTATATGTCACCGTTTCTACGACCTGAGTCGACTCGCCGCCACCGGTGTGCAGCTGCCGGCGACGCGTCTTGCTGACGGACTTAACACGCACGTGAGCGCGCTCCTCGACGGATAGCGACACGCAGCAGGAGTGTCGGGTATTGATTGCCCACCTGGAAATTAGTATTATAATATATGTGCACATATACTTTATAAAGGGAGGTGGCCATGGGACAGGTAACGATCTACCTTGACGACGCACATGAACAGCGGCTCCGCAAGGCCGCGGAAAGCGCTGGTGTTCCTGTCAGTCGGTGGCTTGCGGCGCTGGTCGAACAGCATACCCGAACCGAATGGCCCGCCGAGGTACGCGAGGCGGTTGGGTCCTGGCCCGATGCCCCGGATGCCGATACGCTGCGGAGCTCCCTGGGTCAGGATGTCCCTCGGGAGCCCCTGTAATGTACGTGCTCGACACCAACACGCTCATCTATTTTTTTAAGGATCAGGGGTCTGTCGCAAAGATGCTTTTGAGCACACCGCCCGCCGAGGTCGCCGTTCCTGCAGTGGTTGTGTACGAGCTTGAGACAGGAATAAAAAAATCGCAGCAACCCGAGAGACGGATGCAGCAGCTGGGCGCGCTTCTCGATGCCACACGGGTCCTGCAGTTTGACAGGGCCTGTGCTGCCGAATCGGCTCGTGCCCGTGCAGAGCTGGAACGACTGGGCACACCAATAGGACCGATTGACGTTCTTATTGCCGGTACCGTACTCGCGCACGATGGGATTCTCGTAACACACAACGTGCAGGAGTTTCGGCGTGTATCGGGTTTGCGGCTTAGCGACTGGTACGACCCGCGCTAGCCACTATAGTCTCTTTACTGTTCCGATCAAGGAGATATACCAGGAGTATCTCTTCGAGCGTGCGCCTCGGCCCGGGGCGGCCGGATATAATTCGCCGCGTCACCTCCTGAGCACGTCTCTGGTAGAAGCGGTACATCTCTCTCGGATCGGCGTTCTCGATTTCTGCGCCCAGGGCATCGCTTCCGAACAGTCGTACGAGATCGTCTCTATCCACTGCAGTGATTTCCTGTTCGTCCATTTCCGCTCTGATCCGCGATATCTGCTCAAAGCTCAGACCAAAGATGAACTCTTCGAGCGCCTGTATTGTTTCGGTATCGTCGCCGTACTCCTGCAGGAAGCTATACCAGGTGCTTTCCAGCAGGCTCGATATGCGGAGGAGCTCTCGCGTGCCGAGCATGGTTCCGAAGACCGGGGCGACTCGCTTTCGGACCCGCCAGAGATCGAGAATCACCGGAGCGTAGTCTGGTACATTACGATCGCTTCTGTGTTCCCACAGATGCAGCAGATCGATCGCTGCCAATCGTCGCTGTGCTGCCGTATAGCGATCGGTACTCTCGACGATGGTCTGGTACACGTTCTCAATCAGAAGCGAAAAGATGAGAAACTCCCACTGGTGTTGAAGCGCAGAGTGATATTCGGCAAGCGCCTGAGAACTGTCGCAGATCTTCAGGAGGAACCCGTAGGTGTTTATCCGTGCGATCATGAGGCCCTTACCGACCGCGACCTTGGTCGGCAGGAGCACGCTATGACGGCTACCGTCGCGAAACAGTGCTTCGACTAAGGTTTCAAGCGACCGGTTTCCGTATATGGAGACCTCTTCGGCGAACACCGACGGGTATGAGTGGAACGCATCCGACAACAGTCTAAGACTCCGCTGCATTCGAACACCATTTTCGTAGGCCTGCGGATCCGCACGCCGCATCGATGGCATAAGACGCTCGAGCAGGTCCTCATCCGTTTTCTCTGCGAACGACGTTGGCATTACCCTATGCCCGGACCGCTTCCTGAGTGATCGCAGTCTGCTCGACCTTCTGAATCTGTATTCTGAACGTTCCCCCTGGCGCGACGTACTCAACCTCGGTTCCCTCGCGTTCTCCAATCAGCGCGAGCCCGAGGGGTGTCAGAATAGAGATGTACGATTCATCCTGGGCCTGTGCGGGAAACACGAGAACGACCTCCGAGGTCTGTCCGGTATCAATACAGGTAAAGCGGACTTTTGATCCCATTGTTATCAGTTTTGGTGGCAGTTCATCCCGACTCATAACGATGGCGTGCTTCATCTCTTCGGCGAGGCGCATAAAGTGCGGTTGTCCGAGCTTGCCGGAGCGCACCATGCGGTCTACGAGCCGTTTGAGAATCGAATAATCGTCTTCGCTGAGAACTATCTTGCCTTCGCTCATGTGAGACCTCCCGGTACCCGTATACAATACGTCGGGGTTCTGGCATGAGCAATCTGAGAAAAACGTGTACGAAACGTACATGTTTTATACACGTGAGTCGGCTATTGAGCCGAACGCAGATAGCTTGTGAGATTGATGTTCGAGTTGTTGAGATTGAGCTTGCGTCGAATTGTGTTTCGGTGACGTTCGACCGTGGTTTCGCTGATATTCAGGAATGAACTGATTTCTTTCGTGGTCAGTCCGTTGCGAATAAGTCCGCTGATTTCCACCTCGCGCGGGCTGAGCCGGTGCGCAATCTCGACCAGTCGGCGGTTATCCTGATTCAGGAGGCTGTCCAGAGATGCCTCAAGCTGTTGTACTCGTGAACGCACAATGGAGTCGTTCTCGGTGCGTTCTGCGACTTCATGCAGGTATGGGCGTATGTACGTGTCGACATGAGCGCGTGCGTCTTGAAGTATGGACTTCTTCTCATGCTCGATCTGCGAGAGCACCTCGCGGAGTGCGACGTTCTTGCTTTCCAGTTCGGTCGCCTGCCGTTGAAGCGTCTTCGTTGACTCAACGAGAACCTGGTCGAGCTCTTTTCGTTGAAGAAGGTGAGCGAGAAGCTCGGTAGTTGAAGTGATCAGATGTTTCTCTCGGTCGTCAATATGTGTGCTGCTTCTGACGGCGACGCGAATGCGACGGGCGATGCTGTAGGTTCGCTCAGCGACATGCTCGTCGGAGGTTTCGCTCGTACCGGACACCTCGTGTCCGCTGCACGTCTCGGTGTGCTTGTCCGTTGTAATAACGACCTCGACGAGATCGGGATGCTCCATTGAAGTGCGGAGAATGGACGCGGTATCCCTGATGACGGACCGAACGTCGCCTACCGTTCGGCTGAAAAGGGTTGCGAGTCGATAGAGCGCATCAAGCTCCTTTTCGCGTTCGGCAAGCGTGTGCCGGAGCTCTTCGAGCTCATGGTCTTCGGGGCGCATAGAAGATCCTATCACGTATTCATTGACTGTCCGACCGGGCATCGCGGCGTTCGGCCTGTCGCCGTATGTCGTCGAGATATTCGTCTGCGACGTACACGATTTCGGTGCGTTTGAACTCGTGTTCGGGAATACGCGGGCCGACTACGTTCACACGGTAGCCGATCGAGAGGCCGAACCGCAGCGGGTCGGCCACGAAGATACTCTGCGGATCGATCCGGCCGGTCAGACGCGCGAACACCGAGTGGACCCGATAGTTAAACGGACGAGGGTCGGTTCTAAAGTCTCTGTTCTCCGGCGGTTCATCGAAAAAGACGCGTTCAAGCTCGAGAAAGGCGCCCGGCTGTATACCGACCCCACCTCCGAGCGCACTCCCGCGGACCTCAAGCAGTGTGTCTCCCCCGAATGAAATAAGATTTGGTCCGATGAGCTCGGGCAGGATGCCCGGAACGCGCAGGCCCCCACCGGCTGTGAACGAGACGACCGGTGCGCGTCGCAGAGCGCCATCGTCAAGATATCTGGCTGATGATGCGCTGGCACCGAGATGAGCGGTAAAGCGCTCCCGAAAGACGCCCCGCACCCCGAGGCCGACGCCGTCAGTCCCGGCCATGAGTCCCGCGTAGAGATCGAACAGGGGAAACTCGGTGTAGGCTTTGCGGTTATCGCTGACGTGCGGCACGATGATCCCTTCGACTATAGAGATGTCGACTGCATTCATTCGTACGGCACCGAACCCGAAGGGGACGGTGTGCACACCTCCGTCTGGAAGCGGGTCTGAGATCTGGCCCGCGCGGGCCAGGAGCACCGCGTCGCGCTGTTCGTTTGTGTATCGGGCGTACAGGAGAAACGACGCGCGTTCTCCCCGCAGACTCGTGGACGGTCCATGAGGCTCGGACTGTACGACAAGCCGGCCGTCCGCAGTTTCGGGGAATCCGAGCCGGTCGTAATGCGAGAAGGTCCCGTCTGTGGCGACCGCGTCCGGTGAGGTCAACTCCGATGCGTCACCGTCAAGAATGAGTCGGGTCAGCTCCACGGCCGACAGCGGCTCGTCGAGGTCGTCGGTTCCGTCGACCGCATTGATGGGCGTACCTGTCACAAACAGGAGTATTACGGCAAGGACAGACAGTAGAGGCGTTATTTTCATCATATACACAGTTCCTAGAACACTCCTGAAGGCTAAGGGTAACATACCGTAGCGGTCCGATCTTTTCCGGGTCTGTGCGCTGCCGCACAGACCGAGCACGGGTTGATTGATACTGTGTTCCACAGCGCAAGGATGACTATGAAACCAGCTATACTTACCGCCTTTTACGTCCGACACGAAGACGCGCTTTCAGCGCTCAAAGCTCTGAAAGGTCGGGGCTACCGCCGTGTCGCGGTGATCCACAAAGATTCGGATGGCCGTGTAGCGATCCGACGTTCCTTCCTTCGGCACGGTCTCAGGCGAGGTCTGCGCGCAGAGTACTCGCGGCGGCTTGTGACCGACGAATCCGCCCTTATCCTTGAAGCTCCCATTGCGCAATTGCGGCATCCGGCGGACCTGTTACGCGAGAGTAGCGAAAATCCGCTCATCTTCGTTCGAAATCCGAAGCGGGCAGGGGTGGTCGATGATCTCGGGATCATGGTTTCGCCTCCGTCTCCGATGCAGATACAGGAGCGGGCTGTGCATCTGGCGACCACGAATCGCGTGACCCTCAAATCGTCAAAGGACACCGTACTGCTTGACCGGCTGAAGCGCATGCACCGATGGATAGGGCCGGTGTGCGCGGATCTGTCCGCGGCGGTCGCGCTCGGACAGCGGGCGACTCCGCTTGTCGAATGGATACTCGACAACCAGTACGTCATCGACAGCAGTATCCGCGACGTGCAACAGAATCTGTCCCGGCACTTCTATCGCGAACTTCCTTCCCTGGAGGACGGGCCCCATCGCGGTCTGCCCCGAATATACGGTCTTGCCCGGCAGCTCGTTTCGGATACCGGTATGCGGCTTGACCGTGACACCATCGTTTCCTTTCTCGACGCCTACCAGTCGGTTCAGACGCTGACCACCGCGGAGCTGTGGGCGATCCCGCAGATGCTCCGACTCGCGCTTGTCGAGGGCATCGTGGTCCTCGCATCCCGCGGTCTGACCGAGCTGCGCGACCGTGAGATTGCCGACTTCTGGGCGAACCGTCTGATCAGCGCCGGCCATCGCGATCCGAACCAGCTGTTTACCATGATGGCCGAGCTCAGCGACAGGCACAGCGCTTTAAGTGCACACTTCGCGTTTCAGCTGCTCGATCACCTCTACGGTGAAGAAGCATCAGCGACACTGGTGCGCAGCTGGCTTGAGCGGATGTTTCACCGACCCATCGAAGAGCTGAACGCAGACGAACAGGACAGGCAGGCGAAGGAGCAGATTGCGGTCGGTAACGCGTTCAGCAGTCTGCGGGAACTCGTGCAGCTGGACTGGCGGGATCTCTTTGAGCAGGTCAGCCTCGTGGACAAAGCCCTGCGGCTCGATCCCGCGGGGATATATTCCGAGATGGACTTCGCGACGCGTGACCGCTATCGGCGGGTCATCGAGCAGAGTGCCGGCCGGTCGGGCCGTACGGAAGTGTACGTCGCGAAGGCCTGTGTTTCCCTGGCGTCGGAAGCCGTGGTCCGGGGAGCCGGCGTCGAGCTGACGCACATCGGGGCGTATCTGATCGGCACCGAAAAAAGGGAGCTGTCGCATCGGATCGGCACCGACGAGCCGTTTCGAGAGCGCTTCCGCCGCCGGGTCACCCGGCATCACACCGGGGTCTACCTGACGGGAATCGGTGTGTTCCTGGCGCTGTTCACTGCGCTCATCGCCGCGTTTGGACTGGCGGGGCTGCCTGCGACGGTGCGCGTGGTGTTCTCTCTCATTGCCGTACTGCCGCTGAGCCAGCTTTCGGTGGAGATCATGAACTACCTGATCATGAGGCTGCTGCCTCCCCGGGCGCTGGCCAAGATGGACTACCGGGAGACCGGAATACCCGACGAGTACCGGACGCTGGTTGTTGTGCCCATGCTTCTGACGAACACCCGTACCATCGATGCGCAGGTGAGCAGTATCGAAATACGGTTTCTCGCGAATCCCGATGAGAATCTGCTCTACAGCCTGTTTACCGACTACACCGACTGCGACACGCAGCACAGGAGCGATGATGATCCTCTGCTGCAGCGCGCAATCGCCGGGCTTGCGGGACTGAACGAACGATACGGGAACGATCGTTTTCTGCTGCTCCACCGGCAGCGCGTCTGGAGTGAATCAGAGCGTGCCTTCATCGGCTGGGAGCGCAAGCGCGGGAAGCTCGAAGAGCTGAACCGCCTTATCGACGGAACACGCCCACACGACGCCGGGAAGCTCGTCTACCTCGGCGACCCGGAACGACTGCGTGCGGTGCGCTTCATCATCACCCTGGACAGCGATACGCAGCTGCCGTCGGGAACGGCCCGCAGGATGGTAGAGACGCTCGCGCACCCGCTGAACCGACCCCGCCTCGACGACGAGGGTCGGATTGCTGCCGGGACCTACACCATCATACAACCCCGGGTGAGTCCCTCGCTGCCGAGCACCACCGGCTCTACGTTCAGTCGGCTGTTTTCGCTTGCCGTGGGCATCGATCCGTACACGAGGGTCGTCTCAGACCTCAACCACGACCTCAGCGGTGAGGGGTCCTACCACGGGAAGGGCATCTACGATGTACGGGCCTTCAGCCGTGTGCTCTCGGGCCGCTTCCCCGAGGAGCGCCTGCTGAGTCACGACCTGATCGAAGGGGCGCACGTGCGGGTCGGACTCGCGAGTGACATCGAACTGCTCGACGAGTTTCCTCAGGACTACCTGACCTACACGGTGCGGCAGCATCGCTGGATACGCGGGGACTGGCAGATCGCCGCCTGGCTCCGCTCGCGAGTCCCCGGTTCCGGTGGTGATCGTGCCGTGAATCCCCTTTCGGGGTTTAACCGATGGAAGATCGCGGACAACCTTCGTCGCAGTCTCATTCCCGTGGCGAGTCTTGCGCTGCTGGCAGTCGCGTGGATGGGGACGCCGGCCACCGCGGTCATCGGATCTCTGGTCGTCGCCTCGCAGTTGCTCTTCCACACGGTCATGCCTCCCCTGACGATGGCCACAACACGCGGGGGTCTCAGAACGTTTTCGATTCAGACCCTGGGTCACGATATGCTGCGCACACTCGTTGAGGCGTCGCTCATCCCCCACCAGAGCGCGCTTGCCGTCGACGCGATTGTGAGGGTGTGGTATCGCCGGCTGATTTCCCGCAGAAAGCTGCTGGAATGGACGGTCAGTCGTTCAACTTCACGGGTCGCCCTGCGCCCGCCGGTGGTCTTAGGACTCACGGTCGTGCTCTCAGGCATGGCAAGCGGGTTGGCCGGGTGGGCGCTGTATGTCTGGTCGCCGGTACACGCGCTGATCGCCGCGCCCTGGCTACTGGTGTGGATCGCATCCCCGTTCACCGCGTGGGCGCTGACGCGACGTCGTCCGCCTGCGAAGCGTAACAGTGCGCTCGCCGCGGGCGATGAGCGTTACCTGCGGGCTATCGCGCGACGAACGTGGCGCTACTACGCTGAGTTCGTTTCCAGCGAGACATCGTGGCTGCCGCCTGATAACTATCAGCTGTCGCACCAGAATGAGCTTGCGATGCGCACAAGCCCGACGAACATCGGGCTGTGGTTTCTCAGCGCGGCTGGAGCGCGTGACTTCGGGTATCTGACCGGTGATCAGGTAATCGACCTTCTGTCGAAGTCCATGAGGTCGGTCGCCGAGCTCGAACGCTTCGAGGGGCATCTGCTGAACTGGTACGACATACAGACGCTGAAACCCCTTGAGCCTCGCTACGTGTCTACGGTTGACAGCGGTAATCTGGTCGGTTCGCTGTGGGCGCTCGAGCAGGCGCTCGAGGCGATGATTACCGACCCCGTGCTCGGTCGCGCAGCTTTTGAAGGACTTCTCGATACGCTTGGCGTTCTCGAGGAGACCTTGTCGGGAAGCGGTCAAACGAGTCGACAGTTCCGCGAGGCGCTTGACGCCGTGACCGAAGAGCTTGGAAGCCGGTTCGCCGACAGGGCGGACGCGATCTGGGCGCTTCGCAAGGTCCATGAGATGACCGGACCGATGATCGATGATCTGCGTGGCGACGAAGCGGAGGCCGGGGGTCCGGCCGCCGACGCGACGGCCGTCGGGGGTCCGGCCGCTGCCTACTGGCTCGGACAGGTGCATAGCCAGACTGCTGCGTGGCTTGAAACCTGCGACCGCTATCTCCGATGGATGGAGATCGCAGCGGAGAAGGGCGTGGACGAACTTGCTCCTCTGGGCAGTGAAGCGGTCGAGCTCATTGGTCGGCAGCTGAAGCGTGCGCCGTCTCTCCTGAGTCTTGCCGCCGGAGATGTCGCCATGATTCGTGTGTTGGTTCAGAAGCGCAGCCATCCTGGCGTGGCCGACACAGCGCTGATACCGTGGATAGACCGTATCACTCAGGCTTTCCACGACGCCCGGTGGCTGGCAGGCGAGAAAATTGCCTCTGCCCGGCGGCTTATCGACGACGTACAGAGACTCGGTGAGTCCATCAACATGCGCTTCCTCTACGACCCGCGGTGTCGACTCTTCCGCATCGGCTTCAACGTAAGCGATCACCGCCCCGATAACGCCTACTACGATCTGCTCGCGAGCGAGGCGCGGATCGGAAGTTTCGTCGCCGTCGCGCGTGGTGAAGCGCCGGTCGAACACTGGTTCGCCATGGGGCGACCCCACGATGCGATAGGCGCGCGCCGTGTGCTGCTGAGCTGGAGCGGGACCATGTTCGAGTACCTCATGCCGCAGCTTCTGCTGCGGTCCTACGACAACTCGCTACTTGAGAAGGCCGTCAGCGAGGCGGTCGCAATACAGATCGACTACGGAAGAAAGCGGCGTGTACCCTGGGGTATCTCCGAGTCTGCATTCGCAGACCTCGACATCAACAAAACCTATCAGTACAAGGCCTTCGGCATCCCCCGGCTGGGGCTGAAACGCGGACTGGACCGGGAACTGGTCGTCGCACCCTATGCGTCCCTGCTGGCACTGGGCGTTGCTGTAAAACCGACGCTTAAAAATCTGCGTCGCCTGGATGCACTGGGGATGCTTTCGGATTACGGCTACTACGACGCGATCGACTTCGGTCGCCAGGCAAGCCGCGACGGGAAGCGGGGCGTCCTCGTACGGACCTACATGTCGCATCATCAGGGTATGGGCTTTCTATCGCTGAACAACTTCCTGCACCACGGCGTGGTGCAGGACCATTTCCATCGCGATCCGCGGGTGCGTGCCTTCGAGCCGCTGCTGCACGAAAGCATCCCTACCGGTCTGCCCCGGTACTCGGCAACGCGGGCGCAGGGACTCGGAGTCGAGAGCATAGGTGAGGTAGCACCATCGGTCAGCAGGTTTGAGACACCAAACACCGCAACGTCAAAGACGCAGCTTCTTGGAAACGGGCGCTATTCGATCATGGTCACAAACTCCGGCGGGGGATACAGCCAGTGGGGTGACATCGAGTTGAACCGATGGAGAGCCGACGCCACGCGCGATTCCGGCGGTCTGTTCTGCTACATTCACGAACCCGATGCCGACCATCTGTGGTCGAATACCTACTATCCCACCACAGGAACGGTGGATTCCTATAGCGCTGACTTTACCCTCGACCGCGCGGTTATCCGACGGTGCGACGACGACATAGACGTCAAGACCGAGATTGTGGTCTCTCCGGAAGATGATGTAGAGATCAGGCGGATCACGCTGGTTAACCGCTCGCCGCACCGCCGTCGTCTCGAACTCACGAGCTATATCGAGCTCTCGCTCGCACCGCACCGGCAGGACCTGCAGCATCCGGCCTTCAACAAGATGTTCATACAGACCGAAGCGCTTCCCGAACATCATGCGCTTCTCGCGTATCGGCGCAAGCGTCGAGACGACGAGGCGCCCGTGTTCGCGGCCCACAGACTCACGCGTGGCACCGGCACGCAGGAAGAGCCATTGACCTTGAGGTTCCAGACCGACAGAGCAGCATTCATCGGTCGTGGACGAAGCCTCGAGAACCCGGCAGGAGCCGTCAACGAGCCGGAAGGCGGGCAGGGCTACGTGCTCGACCCGATCTTCAGCCTTCGCGCCGACATAGTGCTCGAGCCCGGTGAGCAGCAGCAGCTTTCGCTGATTGTCGCCGCGGGGGACTCCCGGCAGCGTGTAATCGATCTGCTCGACACCTACGACGATCCCCATGCTATTGAGCGTGCAATGGATTTCGCGTGGGCAGCGGCACAGATCGAGCTTCGTGCGCTTCGGGTGCAACCCGATGAGGCACGCCGTTTCCAGCAAATCGCGAGTCATCTGCTCATTCCCAATGCGCGCCTTCGCGCGCCGGGGCCGAGAATCGTTGAGAACGGTAAAGGGCAATCCGGCTTGTGGCCGTACGGTATTTCGGGTGACGCGCCGATACTCATGATCAGCATTGCGGACACCCGTGATGTCGGTCTTGTCCGTCAGATGCTTCGGGCGCACTCCTACTGGCGCATGCAGGGATTTGTGACCGATCTTGTTATTGTCAACGAAGAGGCGAGTGGCTACGAGAACCCGCTGCGCAACCATCTCGAGGATCTTGTGCGCGCCCACCCCCACGGAGCCTTCCTGGTCAGTGCGGATCAGATTCCGCGCGAAGACCTTGTCCTGATGACCGCCGTCGCACGGGTCGTACTGGTGGCCGCGCGCGGCTCCCTGCCCCAGCAGCTCGGGATGGCTGTTGATGTTCCCGAGTTACCCCAAAAGTCGCTTCGCAAGCGCGCTGTTGTTGATGCATCCGCTGAGCTGCGGTTCATGGAGCTTCATTACTTCAACGGCCTGGGCGGGTTTACCGACGGTGGACGCGAGTACGCGATCTATCTTGGTGATGGATCACATACTCCTGCGCCCTGGGTGAACGTTATCGCCAACCCGAGTTTCGGAACACTCGTCGGGGAAACCGGCGCCGGATTCACGTGGTATGGCAACAGTCAGCGAAACCGTCTTACTCAATGGTCTAACGATCCGGTCGTCGATCCGGTGTCTGAAGTCATCTACATACGGGATGAGGATACCGGCGCGTACTGGTCGCCAACTGCTTCGCCAATTCGGGAACGAAGCGCCTACCGTGCACGGCACGGCGCGGGTTATTCGGTGTTCGAGCACAACAGTCACGGCATAGAGCAGGAACTTACCGTGTTCGTCCCGATGTCAGACACGGGTGGTGAACCGGTCAAGCTGCAGCGGCTGCGGCTTACGAACGCGACCGCGCGGGAGCGCACGCTCTCGGTAACCTGCTACCAGGAGTGGACTCTCGGTGAGAACCGTGAGTCTTCGTACATGCACGTATCCACGTCGTGGGATGAACGGTCCTCCGCGCTGCTCGCGCGCAATCGCTACCACCCGGATTACCCCGGTCGCCTCGCGTTCGCTGCTATTACACCGGAAGCGAGCTCCTACAGCGGCGACCGCACCGCGTTTCTGGGACGTAATCGGAGTGCGGCGCAACCTGCGGCCATGGACCGCGTCTCGCTTTCCTCGCGCGTCGGAGCGGGTATCGACCCCTGCGCAGCGCTGCAGACATCCGTACACCTGGCCCCGGGCGCGACCGCAGAGGTCGTCTGCATGCTCGGGCAGACCGACTCGCTTGAGCAGGCACGCGAACTCATTCGTGCGTATAGCAGCGCCGGAGCCTTCGAGATCTCGCTCGCTCGCACTCAGGCGTGGTGGGACACCCTGCTCGGTAGCGTTGAAGTCCAGACTCCCGAGCTCGCGGCAAACATTCTCCTGAACCGCTGGCTGCTCTATCAGAGCCTTAGTTGCCGCATGTGGGGCAGGTCGGCCACGTATCAGTCCGGCGGAGCCTTCGGATTCCGCGATCAGCTGCAGGACTCCATGGCCTTTGCCACCGCCCGACCCGCACTGGCCCGCGAACAGATCCTGCTCGCCGCCGCGCGACAATTTGCCGAAGGCGACGTTCAGCACTGGTGGCATCCGCCGGGAGGCGCCGGGATCAGGTCGCGCATCTCTGATGATCTGCTCTGGCTACCCTTTGTGGTTGCGCATTACGTGCGGATCAGCGGCGACACGAGTGTCCTCGCCGAAGAGGTTCCGTTCCTCAATGCACCTCCACTGGGAGCAGGGGAGCACGAGGTGTTTGCTGTACCTCAGATCGGCACTGAACGCGGCACCGTCTTCGAACACTGCCGTCGCGCCGTCGAGCGCGGCCTCACCGCCGGTCCGCACGGCCTGCCGCTCATGGGAACCGGAGACTGGAACGACGGCATGAACCTTGTCGGAGCCGAAGGAAGCGGCGAAAGTGTCTGGCTCGCCTGGTTCCTGGTCGACGTCCTCCGAGGAATGCAGGAGCTGAGCGATCTGCAGGGTGATGGAGAGCTCAGTCGGTCATTCGACCTGCAGAGAACTGAGCTTATCGGTCGCATAGAAGCCTCGGCGTGGGACGGCTCATGGTACCTGCGAGCCTTCTTCGACAGCGGCGCTCCGCTCGGATCGGCCGGGAACGCCGAAGCGAAAATCGATTCGCTGCCGCAATCCTGGGCCCGACTCAGCGGAGCGGGAAATGAGGCGCGCACGCAGACGGCGGTTCAATCGGCGTGGGAGCATCTGGTCCGCCCGGACGAAGCGCTGGTGCTGCTCTTTGACCCACCTTTTGACAGGAGCGATCCGTCGCCGGGCTATATCCGGGGATACCCGCCGGGTGTGCGTGAAAACGGCGGGCAGTACACGCACGCCGCGCTCTGGTTCGCCATGGCCATGGCGCGCGGTGGAGACGGCGAGCGGGCCGCGACAATGCTGCGTCTGCTGAACCCTATAGAGCAGACCAGGGACCCCGAGGCGGTTAGTCGGTACGCGGTTGAACCCTATGCAATTGCAGCAGACGTCTATCGCCTGCCGGGCCGCGTCGGCCGCGGCGGGTGGTCGTGGTACACCGGGTCGGCCGCATGGATGTACCGCGCGTGGGTCGAGGAGGTGCTCGGCCTTCAGATCCGCGGCGAAGAAATGCGCCTGGCTCCGGTCATACCGGCGTGGTGGGACGGTTTCACGCTGCGCTACCGCCACGGCCCGGCTGTCTACCACGTGCGCGTGGAAAACCCCGACCACGGTGATCGTGGCGTCGAGCGAGTCGAGTTGGACGGACAGCCGGTACCGGACGGTGTGATACAGCTCGAGCGCTCGGAGTCGGAGCACCACGTTCTCGTGACTATGTGTGGCAGCGTACCGACGGAGGTACTAACGACAGCGTAAACTATCATCATCATCCGTTCGAAGAAAGGAGCAAACAGTGTCTTTAATACAGTTGATAGTCGTTCTTGTGGTTGTCGGTGTGATTCTCTGGGCGATCAACAATTACATTCCGATGCAGGGTAACATCAAGAAAATCCTGAATGTCGTTGTTGTTATTGTCGTGATCATATTCATCCTCGATGCCTTTGGAATCCTGAACACCGGTTTCGGGGCTCGCCTCGGCAGGTGGTAGCGTAAGATACCGTACATCGGCTGAAAATTTCTCCTGGCGATCATGAAGCAAAAACGCTGACGGTGTTTCCAAAGCGTGAGTGTTTTTGCGATAATGTGCTTATGAGTCCTAAAACAGAACATCCCGCAGACAGTTCTGACCCTCCTCTAAACCGCCTGCTACAGGTGCTCTCGGAGGACGACTACGGACGCCTGGGACCCTTTCTTGAACCGGTACACCTGACGCTTGGTGAGGTTCTCTACGAATCCGGTGGCCAGCTCGATTATGTCTACTTTCCGACGACGGCGATCGTCTCGCTTCTGTACGTCATGGAAGACGGTGCCTCCGCCGAGATAGCTGTTGTCGGCTACGAAGGCATCGTCGGGATCGCGCTGTTTATGGGCGGCGAAAGCATGCCGAACCGGGCAGTGATACAGAGCGAAGGGGATGCGTTGCGCCTCAAGGCCAGCATTCTCACACAGGAGTTCAAGCGTTCCGGTCCGGTGCACCATCTGCTGCTTCGGTATACCCTCGCCATGCTGACCCAGATGGCTCAGACTGCCGTGTGTAACCGTCACCATTCGATAGACCAGCAACTGTGCCGCTGGCTACTCCTGAGTCTCGACAGACTCCCGTCAAACAAACTGAGTATGACCCAGGAACTCATTGCCAATATGCTCGGGGTGCGCCGAGAAGGGGTCACGGAGGCGGCCGGCAAGCTTCAAGACGCCGGACTCATCGAGTACCACCGTGGGAAGATCACCGTGATCGACCGGCCGGGACTCGAGGAACGGGTCTGCGAATGCTACCATGTCGTCAAAGACGAGTTCGATCGGCTGCTCCCGAACGTCCTGGAAAAGTAAGCGCTTGACTCAGACTATCTTCACGACCATTTTTCCGAGATTGCTTCCACTGAACAGGTTGATGAACGCGCGCGGTGCGTTCTCCAGTCCGTCGACCACCGTTTCTTCGTAGGCGATACTGCCGTCGCGAACCCGGGGAGCGACGTCAGAAATGAAGTCATCGTAGTGCTCCCAGTGGTCGCTGACGATAAATCCTTGCAGACGCAGTCGCTTCCAGACGATGTGCGACAGGTTCCGGGGCGCTGCGGGTGCTTCGGTCGCGTTGTATGACGAGATCATTCCGCAGCAGATGATCTGACCGTGCATCGCCATGTTCTCAAGCGCCGCTTCCAGATGATCCGTACCGACGTTGTCGAAGTAAATGTCGATCCCGTCCGGGGCGGCTTCTTTCAGGTCGGCGGCGAGATTACTGCTCTCGCGGTAGTTCAACGCGACATCGACCCCGGCACGCCCGGTTAGCCAGTCCACCTTTTGAGGCGACCCTGCGCTTCCGATAACCCGGCAGCCGGCGTCCCGTGCGAGCTGGCACACGAGCGACCCTACCGCCCCCGCCGCCGCGGAGACAAAGACGGTCTGCCCCGAGCGGGCAGCAGCGAGTTTCAACAGCCCGACGTACGCGGTCATCCCCGGCATCCCAAGCACGCCGAGATGGGTCGACACGGGTGCTACCTCTGCGTCGACAACGCGGAGCTTTTCGGCGCGGGACACATAGTAGTCCCGCCATCCCTTTTCCCCGACTACGAAGTCGCCCGGGCGAAGACTCTCGGCCCTGGACTCGACGACCTCGCCGACACAACCGCCACGCATCGCCTCGCCCGGTTTCCAGTTGTCCGCGTACGAAGCCCCTTTCGCAATGCGCCCGCGCATATACGGGTCCACCGACATGTAGTGGTTGCGAACGAGCACCTCACCTTCGGAAGGACTGGAAAGCTCGGTTTCAACGAGCTCGAAGTCGCTCTCTTTGGGAGTGCCGACAGGGTTCTGCTTCAGACGGATTTCACGGTTTTTCATGGTGAGACCATTCTACACTATGTTCGGGTGCGAGGCCACGCGGGGGATTCTGGCAGCGGCGTGTGGTAAATGACCCTACATATTCGTGTTTATAACTAGTGAAAAATACGAACATGTAGCATTAATTTGTTTCGAAAACTTACGTTTATCTTTAATTCGTTATCTTTAATAGACTTAGTGTGTAGCCTATTTTTGGCACAAAAATTGCTAATCAAGTTTACATAAGTAGAGAACTATATTTCTCTAATGGAGGCTTCACATGTTGTTATATATTCGCAAGTCCGCTCGGATTCTTGCTCTTTCCGTACTGTTTGGTACGCTGTTTCTTGGCCACGCGTGGGGTGGTGGTGGACAGGAAGCGGCACCGGCTCAGGCTTCGGTTGGCGATGCACCATCGGAGACCGGTTCCGGTATGTTGAGACTGACTGTCGGGCGCCCGCTTGAGACTCTGAATCCGCACCAGCAGGCGGCTACTGATACGGCGGACTTTCTCAACCTGATTACGGGAAAACTGTATCGCTTCGCGCCTGGCCCGGGTGGAGTGGGATTCGAGATCCTGTCCGAACTCGCTGCCGCTCCGCCGGTTCCCGTCGATGACGAGGGAACGGTGTGGAGGATCACCGTCAGGGACGATGCTTTGTGGGCAAATGGCGAGCCCATAACCGCCGAGGACTTTCTGTATTCCTGGCAGATGGTCATGGACCCAGTCCTCCTGAACCACCGGGCGAACGCGTTTCACGGATCCCAGGTCCAGGTTGTAAACGCGCTTGAGTACGTCGTTGGTGATGTCTCGTGGGATGACGTCGGCATCGATCTTATCGACGACTCAACCTTCGAGTTTACGCTGATTCTCCCGGTCACCGAGTTCATGCTCATGAACTTCTTCTCGAATCTCTCGGTTTCGCTTGTTTACCCACCTCTCTACGAGGCAGGCATGAACGCAGACCGAAGCACGACCAATTACGGTACCGATGTCGACCGCATGGTCTCAAGTGGACCGTTCATGGTGGACTCCTGGCGTCAGGGTTCCGAGTATACGGCGATCAAGAATCCGAACTACGTGTTCGCCGACCGGATCTGGCTCGCGGGCGTCAATAACCGGGTCATTGCGGAGTCGGGGACGGTCATGCAGCTGTTCGAGCGTGGCGAAGTCGACTTCGTCGAACTCTCGGATGCCGATTTTCAGCGATTCCGCGAAGATCCACGGATCATCGAGGTTCCTGCGCGGTCTGTACAGCGAATTGTAATCAATCTGCTCAGCACCGATAAACCGATCCTGCAGGATGTGCGATTCCGGCAGGCCCTGTTCTTTGCGACTGACCGTGCAACGAGCGCCTCGGTCTCATCGACAATACCTGCTAACTACATTATTCCGACGACACACGTCATGAATGTTGACGACGGCACCTTGTATCGTAATACCCCGGAAGCCCGTGCGATCCTCACACCAAACCTGGGTTACGATCCCGATCTCGCACGCGAGCTGTTCGATGCGGCCATGGCCGACGCGGGACTTGATACACTTTCGCTACAGCTTGCCTACCACGAAGGTGTAGAAGCACGCCGTGCGGTCAGTGAGTACCTGCAACAGCACTGGAACCAGGTGTTCGGTGGACGGTTGCAGATTTCCCTGCAGGCAGTTCCGTCGTCACAACTGGCAGCGCGCCTTCGCGAGTATCCGAATAACAATAATGCGTTCGACCTGGGCTGGACCGGTACCGGACACGACGATTTCAATCCTGTCTCGGCACTCGCTCACTACTACTCAGGCACGGCGAGGCGAAAAGGCCCGTACTTTTCGGACGAGTACGACAGCCTGTACGAAACGGTTCTTGCAATGCCAATTGATGATCTTCAGGGCCGTCTCGAACTTATAGCAGAGGCCGAACGGGTCATGCTTGAAGACGCCTCATTCGTACCTGTCACACAGGGACTTGGGTTTGGTCTTGCATCAGATCGTGTTGAGTTCATGAGTGATGGCTGGTCGATAGCCCTTCGCTACGGTTGGAAGTGGGCGCGTATCGTCGACTGATTGTGTTCATGTGAAAACGTAACTACGTTTTCGTAACGAAACCTTCAGTTCGAAACTGGAAACCGGGTCTCGTTGAGGCCCGGTTCTTTCGTCGGTTTCCGTTAATCGTAATTTCTGCATCTACGGAGTAGCACTTGATCAAGTATACTGTGCAAAGGCTGTTTGCCCTCTTGTTGACGCTATGGGTCATTCTGACGATCGCATTTCTCGTGATTCGACTGATGCCCGGTTCCATATATGAAGATACCGATCTGCCACCGCGTCTGTTGGAGACAATGGAGGCCCGCTATCAACTGAACGAACCTATGATCGTTCAGTACTGGTATTTCGTGCAGAACATTGCACGGGGTGACTGGGGCACTTCAATCGCGATACGAGTCAGTGTTCCGGTGTGGGAAGTTCTCTACAGCCGAATTCCGGTGAGCCTTCTTTTGAATCTCCTGTCGCTGTTTATTTCTCTTCCGATAGGAATACTCGCTGGTATACTTGCTGCACTCTTTCAGAACCGTCGGACCGACCACGCGATCTCGTTCGCGGTGGTTCTGTTCGTGTCCGTTCCCTCGTTTGTATTTGCGACGCTGCTGCAATATACGCTCGCGTTCCGTTTTGGATGGTTCCCCATCGTGTATTCGACGTCTCCCGGAGGCACACCGTACTGGTGGTCGATGATTCTTCCGATCACAGCCCTCGCTCTCGGGCCTATCGCTCGGGTTACCCGATATCTGCGCGGTGAGCTCATTGAGACCATCAGCTCGGATTTTATGCTGCTTGCGCGCACAAAAGGGCTGACCGTATTTCAGGCGACGGTGCGACACGCGATGCGAAACTCTCTTCTCCCGCTGGCAAATATCATTATACCTATGTTCACGAGCATACTGACCGGTTCGCTGGTTATCGAGCGCATCTTTGCGATCGGGGGGGTCGGCGGGTTGCTGGTGAACTCACTGAATGCAAACGATCATCCGCTTACGGTCGCCATACTGGTCTTCTATTCACTGGTTTCGCTTCTGACGATTCTGGTTGTTGACCTGTCCTACGGTCTTATTGATCCCCGGGTTCGGGTTGGAGGCTCAAAAAATGAGTAGCGACAAAAACAGTCCTGACGTGTACGACGAGCAGTATAGTGCCGATGATTTCGAGTTCATTCACGCAGACGACGTGCTCGCCGACGAGGACTTCAAGGACCCGGCAGTCGGATACTTCCAGGACGCGTTTAACCGGTTCAAGGAGAATCGGGCGTCGGTCGCCGCCTCCTGGATCATTCTGATCATATTCTTTATGGCGATATTTGGACCGGAAATGAATGACTTCGGTTTCAACGAGCAGAATCCGGATCTTCGTAACATGCCACCCCGCATAGAATGGTTGCGACCGATCGGCATTGCGACTGGAAACCGCCAACTTGAACGGCGTCGTGTTGAGTTCTTCGAGGATGAAGAGCGATACCCGGCCGGGTCGATCATCCGGGTTCGGAACAGATTAACGGTGAACAACGTGGAGATAGCAGACGTGCTCGTTGACTACTACGCGTATCGCGGCGTCGAGCATTCATTCTGGTTTGGCACCGATTATCTTGGTCGGGACTACTGGACACGTTTGTGGCGCGGATCACGAGTCTCTCTGGCCATTGCCATTATTTCGGTCCTGACCAACCTCCTGATCGGTATCGTGTACGGTGCAGCCGCAGGATACTACGGTGGCACCGCCGACATGATCCTTATGAGGATCTGTGAGGTCATAGAAGCCTTTCCTCGCGTGGTCATCGTGACTCTATTTATCCTCTTCTTTGGGACGGGATTATTTTCCATTATCATGTCGCTCGTAGTCAGCGGGTGGATCGGTACCGCGAGACTCGTTCGGGCACAGTTCTATCGATTCAAACTCCGGGAGTTTGTCCTGGCGGCGAGGACTATGGGAGTTCGCGACTCGGTCATAATGTTCAGGCACATCTTCCCGAACTCCGTAGGACCGATAATCACACGAACCATGTTCGCCGTTCCGCTCGCGATCTTCACCGAGTCCTTTCTTGCCTATATCGGGCTCGGATTACAGGCTCCTGAACCGACGATCGGCGTGCTCTTGTCTGATGCGCAGGCGGTGCTTCTGAACTACCCGTACCAGTCACTCTTCCCTGCCATCGTCATATCGCTCCTGATGATTTCGTTCAACCTCTTTGCGAACGGGTTGCGCGATGCGCTTGATCCGACCATGAGAGGGGTGAAATAGGTACAACTATGTCAGACATAATACTAGAAGTTGAAAATCTCAGCGTCTCATTTAAAACATACGGAGGATCCGTTCAGGCGGTGCGGGGAATCAGCTTCAAACTTCACGAAGGTGAGACGCTTTCGATCGTAGGTGAGTCCGGTTCCGGAAAGTCGGTGACGATTCGAACTATCCTCGGGGTGTTAACCGGGAACGCAACGATAACGGCTGGATCCATAATGTATCGAGGTCAGGACCTCACGAAGGTGACCGAAGCTGACTTTCACAAAATCAGAGGGAAGCTAATTTCGCTTGTCTTCCAGGACCCGCTTTCGGCCCTGAACCCCATTATGAAGATAGGAAAGCAGATCTCTGAAGCCTTGCGTTTGTCCAAGGGGCTCGAGAAGAAAGCCGCGCACGATCAGGCGATCGAGCTTATGCGTCTGGTGGCGATACCGGAACCCGAACACCGCTACGATCAGTATCCGTTTCAGTTTTCCGGCGGGATGCGGCAGAGGATCGTAATAGCAATCGCACTCGCAAGCGACCCGGAGATTCTGATCTGCGACGAACCTACCACAGCCCTCGATGTGACGGTCCAGGCGCAGATTCTTGAGTTGATCGCAGCGTTAAAACAGAAACGCAATCTGTCGGTGATATTTATCACGCACGACCTTGGTGTCGTGGCGAACACCGCGGATCGTGTCGCGGTCATGTACGCAGGCAGGATAGTCGAAACCGGGACGGTCGACGAGATCTTCTACGAGGCTCGGCATCCATACACCTGGGCGCTCCTTTCTTCAATGCCAGACCTTGAGACGCGAGAAGAGCTCTTCGCGATCCCGGGTACGCCACCGAATATGTTACATCCGCCGACAGGGGACGCGTTTGCCCCACGGAACACATACGCCATGAAGATTGACCGGCAGAAAGAGCCACCGGAATTCCGGCTCTCAGATACACACTCGGCGTCGACCTGGCTTCTACATCCCTCGGCACCGGCGGTTGAACGGCCATTGGTTCTCTCCGAGAGAATCGGCCGTATGCTAAAGAGGCGCGAAAAATCATGAGTAACACACTTCTCGAAGTACAGAATCTAAAGACATATTTTCGGTCCGGACGGGGAAAACGGAAAGTCGAGGTTCGGGCTGTTGACGATATATCCTTCGCCGTCCGCAAAGGTGAGACCTTCGGTCTGGTCGGGGAGTCGGGTTGCGGTAAGACGACGACCGGGAGGACGATCATCCGCCTGTATCGTCCCTCAGGCGGAACCGTGCGATTCGAGGGGCACGACATATCAGGCAAGATACAGGGTAAGGCTGAGAAGCTTCTGGCCTCGCAGATGCAGATGATCTTTCAGGATCCTATGGCGTCGCTGAATCCTCGCATGACCGTAGAGGAAATCGTCGGTGAAGGCCTGACGGTCATGGGATTACGAGACCGGGCCGAACGCCTTGATCGGGTGTATAAGATGCTCGAGCTCGTCGGTCTCAGTCGCGATCACGCGAGCCGGTATCCCCATGAGTTCAGCGGCGGCCAGCGCCAGAGAATCGGTATTGCGCGTGCGGTGATCACGCAGCCTTCCCTGATCATCGCGGATGAGCCGGTCAGCGCTCTGGATGTTTCGATTCAGGCTCAAATCATCAACCTGTTCAATCAACTGAAAGAAAGCATGAACCTGACGGTCCTGTTTATTGCACACAACCTTTCGATCGTGAAGTACTTCTCGGACCGTATCGGAGTCATGTACGCCGGGAAGCTTGTCGAAATCGCTCCTTCCGAAGAGCTGTATCGAAACCCGGTCCATCCGTACACGAGATCACTGCTCTCCGCGATTCCACAGCCGGACCCGTATTTTGAGCGCCTGCGTAAAAGGATACCGTACGATCCCGGTCAACATGACTACACACGCGAAACGCCAAGGTATTTTGAAGTGAGCAGCGGCCACACCGTCTATTGTTCAGAACTGGAGTTCAAGAAGTATGTCACAGGTCGATAGGTCTCAGGTAACGCCCATAGACTGGGATGCAATCCGGTCGGAGTTTCCGGTAACAGAAAACTATCTGTACTTCGACCTTGCGAACAAATGTCCGCTTCCGGTATTCAGCACTCAGGCGATCGAAGCGTATATTGCCTCACAGCAGAAGTCCGGCGGTGACAAGGAACAATGGTTTGCAACCGTAAACTCGGCCCGCAGCCGTTTTGCGGATATGATCAACTGTTCGATTGATGACGTTGCCTTCACGAAAAATACCTCTGAAGGACTCAACATCGCAGCCAACTGCCTTCCGCTTGAAGCAGGTGACACGGTCGTCCTGAACGAGCACGAGCATCCCAATAACGTGTACTGCTGGCTGAACCTTAAGAGCAAAGGCGTTAATGTTCACTGGATCCCGGCACCAGACGGCTTTGTAACTCCCCAGACGCTTGAGGAGCACGCGCCGAAAAGCATGAAGGTACTCGCGGTCTCTTCGGTGACCTACGCACCGGGGAACAGGAACGACATTCATGACCTTGCCCGCTACTGCCGGGAACGAGGCGTCTATCTTGTCGTCGATGGCGTGCAGTCTGTCGGCACTATGAACGTCGATATCGATTACATGGGAGCTGACATACTCTGTGGGAGTGGCCACAAGGCCCTTATGTGCCCCCACGGCGTGGGCCTGTTATACATCCGACCTGAGATACGCGATCGAATGCATCCATTGTACGTTGCACGGGCCGGGATGGAGATGGCAGCACAGATCGAGTATGGAGAGATCAGCTACGCACTGGAAATCCCGCAGGCTGCCAAGAAGTTCGAGATCGGAAACTACAACTATCTGGGTTTGACCGTTCTCGATTGCGCGTTGAAACGACTCAACGAGATTGGTATGTCGAACATTGAAGCCCGGCTTCTTTCTCTGAATGAGCTTCTCTCTCAGGGGCTGACTGCTGCCGGTTTTGAGCTCGCAAGCCCGAGAGACACCTCGCTCGGAAGCGCTATCGTGTGTTTCCGAACCGGGAATGCTCGAAGCCTGCACGAGTACCTCGTGCGACACAACGCGATCACAACGGTACGGCGGGATATGATCAGGGTCTCGCTCGGGTTTTATAACTCGAGCGATGATATCGATGGTTTTCTGGCTCTCCTGCATTCCTGGCAGACGACTGAATCGGAAGGGTAAAACGGTTTCTATGGACGATACAACGATACAGATGCTGAAAAAGCTGACTGAACTGTCAGGGCCTCCCAGCTACGAGCGCCGGGTGCGGGCATGCATGGTCGATACCATGACTCCGTTCGTAGACGAGGTCGTGGGCGACCGCATCGGAGGTGTATTCGGCCACAAGGCATCTGCCGAAGCAGAGGCGCCACGGGTCATGCTTGCAGGCCACATGGACGAGGTCGGTTTCATTATTTCCGGCGTGTCGCCGGACGGACTGCTACAGTTCAAGCCGCTCGGTGGATGGTGGAGCCAGACCCTGCTGTCACAACGTGTGACACTTCACACCGATAGCGACGATCTCACCGGGGTCATCGGAACGCGTCTGATTCGGCAGGCTTTGTCGCCAAGCGAAAAAGCTTCGGCGCTGTCGATTGACGATATGGTCATCGATTGTGGTGCGGTCAGCGCTTCGCAGATACACGACTGGGGAATACACGTTGGTACCTTCGTTACACCGCAATCGGCTTTTGAAGTTCTGAATGGAGGCAAACGTCTTCTAAGTAAGGCCTTTGACAACCGCTACGGATGTGCCCTGGCACTGGACGTTCTGCGCACCCTTGCCGGCGAGGCCCTGCCGTGCGATCTGTACTCCGGCGCAACAGTACAGGAAGAGGGCGGTCTGCGCGGAGCTTCAGCCGCCGCTGAACTCCTGAAGCCGGATCTCTTTATTGCAGTTGATTCGTCGGCTGCACGGGACGTCAGTCGTAAACCGGAGGAACTCGGACGGCTCGGAGACGGATTTCTTCTCCGTGCTTTTGATAGCCGGATGCGCCCCGATTATGCATTTCGGGAATGGACGCAGAAGCTCGCCGAGGATCACGGTATTCCGTATCAGTGGTTTTACTCTCATGGAACGACTGATGCAGCTGCAGTTCAGTCCACCGGTATCGGCGTGCCGTCGATCGTGATCGGGATTGCGTCGCGGTACAATCACTCGCATTCGGTCATTGTAGACCGGGACGACTACGACGCGTCGTTACGAATCGTATGCGAGATCATTCGCAGCATGAGTCGGGAAACGTACGCGGGCCTACTACCGTGAAACGATCCGATCTGTTTCTTTGTATCGGTATAACGGTTATCGCGATTGCCACTGGAATCGCCCGATCGCGTACATCGATTTCGGCTCGGACGTTTTCCGACGCCTTCTTCCTTGCGGCTCTCGGAGTGTCCCTGATCTCGGTCATTCGTCTGATTCGGCGGCTGCGGTTTTTCGAGTCGACCGCCCACGGGTTCAGGAAACTGGTCGAGGTAATCCGGCGCCGTGAATACGATCCGGCTGACTCCACGGTACCACCGCTGCACGAATACGTTCATCAACCAAAAATTAGAAAGGATATAGGGCCGCCCCTGGTCTTTGCCGGGTTACTGACCATTGTCTCGGCTTTGCTCGCGATGATCTGAGAAAACAAAGGAGAAACACTATGAAAGATACGAACGAAACGGGTACAGCAGGTGATCTCGCACCATACGCCGAGGGTATAAGCACGGCTCACGACAGGGCTTTGCTGTTCGACGATGTCTGCGCGAAGATTCTACGCAGGGATGCCTTTGTGCCGGGGAAGCTTCGGGACCTTGGGGTAGATGTTCATAAGGAGCTTTTGCGGTGTCGTGATCTGATTATATCAGCACAGTCCGACGAGGCCCTCTTGTACGGTCTGCTCAAACTGAGCTGCGCCCGCAAGGATCCACACGTCCGGGCCTACCTTATCCCTGATGGTCTGAAGATGTCCGGTATCGGCGATGTTACAGAGCCGACGCGCATTGCTCAGTTACCGGCTGAGCATGCTCCTATACGGTTTTCTGTCGATCACACGCCAGGGCAGGACATGTCGATCTTTGTCGCTGATATCGGCGGTCGAACGGACGCAGAGTTGCAGGCCTACGGAGTAGCGCCGGGGGACGTCCTGACTGCGGTGAACGGTGTTCCTTTTTCCGACTATATGGAACTGGTCGCACCCTTCAGTCGCTACGCGACAAAGGAAAACCTGTACTGGCGGGTCTCCAAAATGATTCCTCAGAGAACACGCGAATACCCGCCGTACTTTTTTCGTGACTCTCTGTATCTGGAGCTCGAAAACGCGAACGGTCAGCGCTACAGCGTGCGCCTCCCGTACCTCGCGCCGGATACCACGCTTGTATGGACCGGTACATGGAAGATGCACGGAGACTTTCGATACCCCGGATTCGAGAAGGTACTATCGACCTCATCGTATGACTTGTATACGCGTACCGACGACGTACCGGTTCTGTTGCTTGACTGGTACCGATTTGACGATAAGCTGATTGAGAACATGCAGGTTCTTCTCGATTATGCGGAAGAACGAAAGCTGTTTGACTTTGATGTGATTTTCGACGCTACACGTGCTCGCGGCGGATCGCTCGGCGCTGCTGCCGTGCGCTGCCTGTCACCGAAACCGTTCAGGACGACCTTCGGGAATCTCAGAATCAGCGATATCGTTGAGCCGTTTATCGAGTATATGCACCAGCGATCACGGGACGGGCTTTCAATGACGGCCGAGGACGGCGGGACGTGGCTGCTGGACTGGCTTGATACCGATGTTCGCGATGCGCTGAAGCGGGGAGACGAGTACAGCGGGGATGTTCCATTCAAGTCATCTCATCTGCCAAAAGACTCGGACGGAATAATGCAACCCGAAGCGCGCCATTTTCGGGGCAGACTGGTGTGCCTGCTCGGCCCTCACGGAGGATCGCATCTGGATCAGGTTGCCGCGATGTTCTACGACAATGATCTGGCCTACATGATTGGTATGCCCGCTGGCGGGTACAGTAACACATGGGAGTGGGATGAGGTTCTGCGGTTTCCAGAAAGCGGAAAACCGGTCATCGGGTTCATGTACTCGATGGGGCATACGATACGACCGAACGGAGAGTTGCTTGAGGGAAACCCTGCGCCCGTTCATACCTACATTCCGCAGACGCGGGGAAACTTCATCGAGTATCCAAATATATTACTGGATGAAGCGCTGAGTTATCTCGGCTCCAAGGAGAACACGAAATGACTAATGCTGATACACAGCCAACGCCCCTGTCACGGGGATTTATCGGAGAGTTCGTCTTGCGACGAGCGGCCTATTCGACGCTTCAGGAGCTGTGCGAAATCGGAACCCGCTTCCCGGGAACACCGGGAGAAACGAAGGCTCAGACGTTTATCGAGAAACATCTGACTAAGAGTGGATATACCGTCACGAAAGAAGCGTTCACGCATCTCGCCTGGAAACGAGGCTCAGCCCGCCTTTCGATAAGCGACCCGGTAACGGAAACGATCGACTGTTTCTCGCTCGCCGGATCGCCTTCGACGGATGCCGGTGGAGTATCCGGTAAAATTCTGTTTCTCGGTAATGGTACGCCTGCGGACTTCGAGAAGTACAAGGATCAGATACAGGGGCGGATAGTACTGGTCACAAGCCTCGCGCCGACCGAAGAGTGCACTCCGCCGCGGGAATGTCACCGTCGCACGAAGTACGGGCGATCGGTACAGTACGGTGCGAAGGCGTTCCTGTTCATGAACAGCCAGCCCGGTATGTTGCCGCAGGCCGGATCAACACGACAGAACCGGGCCGGAGAGATTCCTGCCGTCACGATACCGTTTGAACACGGCCAGCGCCTGAAGCAGTTGCTCTCACGAGGCGATGTTGAAGTTCATCTTGAGACGAAGAACGAGAATTACGAGCACGAGACGTACAATATTGTTGCCGATCTTCCGGGACGTACAGACAATGAGATCGTCGTGGTAGGGGCGCATTACGACTGCCACGATAACGCGCACGGAGCAGTCGACAACGGCAGTGGCGTAGCGCTGACGCTCGAGATTGCGCGTGCACTACGGACAGAGGGCCACCGATTCCACAAGACTATACGGTTCGTGTTCCTCGCCGTAGAAGAAATGGCCTCGGTCGGTTCTTCGTTCTTTGTTGTGCAGCACCGACAGGAACTGGATCGGTTTCATCTCTTTCTGAATCTTGATGGTATAGGACAGCAGGGGGGGAAGGCTTTCGACACACAGGGGTTCGACGACCTGGAGCATTACATAGCGAAGGTCAGTCGGGACGTGTCGTATCCGTTACCGCGTCCGAAACCGTCATTCGCTGGAGATTCGCTTGCGTTCGTTCGAGCCGGAGTACCGACCGCTGCAATGAAAAACCAGAAAGGATACAGTTTCTTTGGCCACAAAGTTACCTCGTCCGGAGAGGACCGAGGCTGGGGGCACACCTCCGCCGATACCATCGACAAAGTGTCGCCGCACGATTTTGATGAAGCAGGCATGGTCGCGCTGCTACTGCTCTCAGAGGCGGCTAACGTTTCCGGCCCCGTGGCAAAGAACAGGTCGAACGAAGAGGCGCTATCGGTATTGAAAACCTACGGCATGACTCCGGTGCTTGAAGTCATGAAGTGGCCCTCAGTTCCGGTATCAGCGAAGGATTAGTCGAGCTCAACCGGTTGTGAGTTACGCGTGTCTTGAGGTGCCACGTGTTCTCGAGTACTGTTGTTCTGCGATCGTTCACGATTGTAGAAAAACGGTGTATACTCAAGGAATGGAACAAAGGACACACCGAACGTCGCAGACATCACGTACTACTCTTGCCGCTGCGGGTCTTGTTACCCTCGCGGTTCTCCTGATCCCGGCTGTCGCCTGGACCCGGGACGCTGCACAGTTCTACGGCACCGATATGGGAGGCGCGTTTCTCGGTGTGTACCTGCCTGCCCGGCTCATGGCACTCATGGGGCTGACGCTCATGTTTTTCCAGTTTATTCTGTCTGCACGACTTCCCTTCATAGAGTCCCGGTTCAAGCGATCAAGTCTGCTCAAGACGCATCGCACTGCAGGCAAAGCAGCCTACCTCCTGGTGCTGCTTCACGGCACCGGCATGCTGACATTCGATCTGATTTCGTCAGGTGAGATCTTTCTCTACCTCGAAAACACCGTCGGGCTGATCGCGCTTGTTCTGCTGACCCTCGCGGTGCTGGCGGCGTGGTTTTTCAAGCCGCTCAAGCTTTCACGGAAGCACTGGCGCGTTATACATTTTCTGACCTACCTCGTCTTTCCTATGGTCGTCTGGCACGCACTCGCACTCGGTTCGACGGTCAACTCGGTCCGCTCGCTGCAAATCCTCCTGCACGTCTTCCTCGGCGGGTACGTCCTGATCCTGGGGTATCGGCTGTACGGTGTTGTGCGGTCGCGTGCCGTGCCTTCAAAGTAGCTACATGGTTTGCCCGCTGCCCGGACTTTTCGTACTTTAACCGCATGAAGACACAAAAATTTGGTACTGCATTGTTTTTGATGATGCTGGTGGCTTTTCTCTCCGCTCCGGTTTTCGCGAGTGAGCATGTCGTCGACCTCACCGACGAAACCGCGGAAGTAAAAGAGGTCGTGGTCACAAGCCGTGGTCGCGCCTACGACGTCGAGGAGATCCGTGTCAATCTCGGCGATACCGTTCGCGTGACCTACATTAACGGTGGTGGTCGTCACGACTGGGTCATCGACGAGTTCGAAGGCGCCCGGACTGCCATAATCTCAGGTGGAAGCCGTGAGACCATAGAGTTCGTGGCTGACCAGGCTGGCGAGTTTGAGTTCTACTGTAGCGTACCCGGCCACCGACAGGCGGGCATGTTCGGACGATTCATCGTCGTCGAATAAAGTACAGAAATGTGATGATGCAGACCGCGAAATAGACCATCATCATATACTGGCCGTTGAAATCGGACTGCATGGACACGCCGTTGAGTCGTATGCCCAGAATGCCAAGACCGTATGCTACCGGTATGATGCCAAGCACGTAGCCCGCGAGATCCCGTGCCTTCCACGCGATGAGTGCAAATACACCCGCCGTCAAAAAATTGGAGTTGCCGAAGACTCCGAGCAGCATCAAAGCGTCAGGATGGGGGTCGATACGGGCTACGTTCAACGCCGCCCAGTTCAGAAAGAAGGTGTGCATGATAGCGCGTATCAAATCCACCGCCGCGAGTACGAACAGTACGTTTCTCGAAACAGCCACGGCCTGCGCATTTCCTGTCATTCTCATAATACCTCCGTTTACATGTTACATGTGTAACATGTAGGCTCGTAATCTATTCCGTTGACCGGGAGGGCGCAAGGTGCTGCACGAAACTGAGACAGTATCGACGGAGTTTGTATCGTGAAACGGCAGGAACAGGTTGATGATAGTCGCGAACGCATCGAACGGGGGCTTCTTGTGTCAGCGGGTCGCACTACGTACAGCCGGGTCTCAAACACACAGATTGCGACGGCAGCCGGGGTATCGCGCATGACCTTCTACCGCCACTTCGAAAACAAGCGTGACGTGCTGATTTCGCTGCTGGAGCGGCTATCGTTTGATATACACCTCGAGAGTAACGAGGATCCTGCGGACGCATCGGTCGATCTCGCCACACTTCTGTACCGGCGGTTCGAGATGCTGCAGGCGAACCGTACCCTGCAGCTGCTCCTGACTGACTCCGAGGCACGCGAGGTCTTCCGGGAGTTCAGATGGCATAGATCATACAAGATGTTTCCTGAAGGCAACGACAGCCGCGGCTCGTATCGACGCGCATTCGTGTTTGCGGGACTTGATGCAATGGTATTGAGGTGGATTGAAACGGGCTTTCAGGAATCGGTCGACGAAATGGTCGAGCTGGCACTGCCTTTCGTTGTTGCGATTCAGCGATCGTAGCCGAAGACCCACATTCTCCGCGTGCGAAAGTCAATCTTGACGCGTTGCTGCAGCTGCTCTGTCCCGCGTTCCTCAAAATTTTCATAGAAAAGCAATGTCAGCTTTCCGGATCGCTTGTGAATCTTGAACTGATCAACATCGTCGAGTTCACCATAGAAGAGGCGACCGAGTTCGACGTACAGCTGCAGCACCAGTGGCAGGCGCGGGCGGTCGTCCTGAACAACGTACAGGGCCTGTTCGTCGAGCATGCCACCACCGTATTGTGCGCACACCGTTTCTATGACATCCGGTTGACCGACCTTGTGGAGTTCCTGCAGCGACAGTTTGACCGCCTCGTGGAACGAACCGAAGTGCACGCGGAAGGCGCGTTTCGTGCGACTGTCGAAATCGGACGCTTTCGGCGTGCGTCTGAAATGGGCGAGTGCAAGGGATTTTAACAGGCGGGTGTGTATGCGCTGCAGCTGTGTCTGCCATGCATCTTCCCCTATCGATGCAATCAGCGCAGCGCAGAATTCCCGCGCCCGAAGACCATATTCGGCGATGGCGGACACCTCCTGCATGTCTTCTTCGTCGGGCACCGTGCCGAAGCGCAGGAGGTGCCGGGCAATACCTGCCGCGGTTTCGGGTCTCTCCGCGCGGACGCGTTCAAACTCAACGCGTCGTTTCGCAATCCGATCGGGATGTTCAAAGCCGCGGCTGAGAAGCCCGTGGTTCCCGTCCGGTTCGAAGTCGAGGTAGGCCTGCTCAAGCTGCGCATCGCGAAACACCAGAACGTGCGCGGGGTCAACCGGCACGCACGGTACGCCGAGGGTTCGGTCGACAAAGGCCATGAGTTCATCCCCATCAAAATATTTCTGAAAGGTGCCTCTGCTCGTGCGAAACCCGTCCCTCCAGGGGGTCAGAGCATCGGCGGTGCGATCGGCGGTCGTCAGCACCCGGACCGCAAGAACGGCAAGGGTAAGGTTCCACGCTTCGCGAAGAGCTGTTGCGCGCTCGGCCGGATTATCAATGACGTTGAGGACGTAGCCGAGATTCACGATATCCGCCCCGCGACGCTGCGCCTCCGGTCGATGATTCGGGTCCCAGCCGTCGGCGTCAAAATCAAGGGCACGCAGGCCCGACACATCGTCCCCGCGACCGCATCCGTAGTCGAAAAAACTTCGGTCGCGGGTCAGAAGCCCGCGGTCGAGCATGTGCCTGACCGGTCGGGAGAACCCGTCTCGACTGATAGCGGTCCGCGCAGAGGGGTGCATGCGCACGAGTATATACTGGGGAGGCCTGAGCGTGTCGCGCCTGAAATACCCTGGAAACAAGGGGTAAAACTCGGATTTGTCAAGGAAAACTTTTATTTATTTCTAGTTGTGTGTATATTGTACCCATGAGTACACATATGACACCTAAAACCAGACCAGGCCACGAGCGGGATAACGACACCATAGTTCTGAACCTGCGACAAAGCGGGATCGATTTTTCACACGAAGACGCCTGGAATACGGCGAAGGAACACGTGCAGGTGCACAGATTCTTTCTTGGCCGTGACGCTGGTCGCCCCGTTTCGCTGGGTGAAGGCCTGAGTTCCTGGAAGCTGAACGTCTTTGATCCCATCTCTGAGGCTATGAATCGACACCACGTCGGAATGCTCTTTCCGCGAACGAGCAGAGACGAGCTGCACCTCAGGATTTCCGACCACTGGTTCTTTCTGAAGACGGTGAACCCTCTGGCGACCGCCGATCAGGCAGCCGTCGATTTTCTGCGCCGCTTCGGTTCTCCCGCGGCTCGACTCATCGCTCTCGTCCTGAATCGAAACAAAGACGTTGATTCACATCGACGCGTCGCTTCCGCTGAGACGATAGACAGGCGCATCCGTGAACTTCGATCCGGTCTACACGCCGATATCAGGAACTGGCCTGGCGTTCAGTAGCGCTCCGCAGACGGGACGTCCCGTTCTTGTCTCATCACGGTCTTCAGGATAGGCTTGGCGGATATGAACAGTCCCCGCATCCGGGTGGGCCTCCTCGCAGGGGGTCTGCTTGTGCTTTTTTTGCTCCCGCTTGTCGGACAGACGCTGCCAAATAGTGCAACAAGATCTGCAGCGGGCGATCGAGGCGACCTGCACGATTTCCTTGCACCATCGGGCCTGACCCTCATTGCCCTGAACCTCGCGCGCACGCAGGAAAACGGTGAGGAACAGCTCGAACAGGTCCTTCAGACACACACCCGTCTGGCAACTCTCGGCATCACTCGAAGTACACCGATACTACACGTTAACGTGATTGCCGGGGCGCCGCGCCTCGTGCACGGCCTGATCCGCCGCGGGCTCGCCGGTGAATACCGCGAGCCGGTGCAGCGGGAGCAGATTATCGTGCTTTTTGTAGATGATGTTGATGAGTTCGCCCGCGAGGTCGGTGTCCCGGTAACGATGCAACCGGCCTGGCTCGCGGTGCGCCCGGACGGCCGTGTCGTCTGGTGGGAACGCGATACCGGCCCGGGCACCGCGGATACCTTGCGATTACGGCTCTAAAGGCGGCGGGACCGGGATCTATCGTTTTCTGCGTACGAGCGCGACCATCCAGCCGACGCAGGAAATGATCCACACGATGCTACCGGCAAGCGAGAACATGTCCCCGCTGCGTACTGCCGAGAGGACAAAGAGTATGCCCGAGACCGTAAATCCGCCGAGGCCCATGAGATCGGTTGTGATGCGTTTATCAAACATTGGTAAATTGATGGGAAAGTCCTGTTACCGGTACAACGCGACGCGTCGAATCGCTATGTCTGCGTCGAACTCCACGGTGCCGGCGACGACGGCTATCGACTGTAATCTTCCTACATCCGGACGTCCCCACCTGAATGCCGATGGAGCGGAGAAACTCTCGAAGGGAATGCGGACGGTCTGCCACTGTTCGGCTACTGGAAGATCGGCCGCGTAGTATGACCACGGCATGCGGTTCTGTGCGGTTCGCAGATGTATGGCGTAGCTTCCGTCCGTGCCACGGACATCGATTTCTACGCCTGTATACTCACGTGCATCAAACTGACTGTTCCCAACCGACAGTGGAAGGCGGACCTGTATGAACCCGCCGTTGTTTTCAAGCGAAACGCGGCCGGTCATGCGAAGATAGGAGAAATCGCTAGCCCGGGAGATGCCGGCGCGCATATCTGATCGGCCACCCATGACGCGGTCGGTAAAGCCCTGCCAGGCCGTGCCGAGGTTCGATTGACCTGTTGTTCCCGCAAAATCGTCGAGTACAAAAACGGGCTCTGTGCGTGTATCCGCCATGACCGTGGTTCCCCCTGCTGTGCAGAGAGCGAGCACAACGATCCCTGCGATAAATCTCCGTCTTCCGGGTGCTTTCATGTCGATTAATATATGCAAAACGAATCGCCGTGGTGCGGATGTGGCAGATTTTTTCACACGTTGGTCGTGCGGCTCACATCGACCTGTTCACACAGTAATGCAATATACTGTCATGAGGAAGGTATGTTTATGGATGTTGTTCGCTGGGGGATCATCGGCTGTGGCGATGTAACGGAAAAAAAGAGCGGCCCGGGTTTTCAGAAGGCCCGGGGCGCACAACTGGTCGCGGTCATGCGGCGCAACGGTGAACTCGCTCGCGACTACGCGCAGCGTCACGGTGTTCCGCGCTGGTACGACGATGCCGATCGGCTGATAGCCGATCCTGAGGTCGACGCAGTATACATCGCAACGCCACCGACGACGCACGTCGAGTATATTCGCCTCGTTGCCGACGCCGGAAAACCGGTCTACTGTGAGAAACCCATGGGAATTGGCTTCGACGCGAGCAAAGAGGCGGTGGAGCTCTGTGCATCCCGTGGAGTTCCCCTGCACGTGGCTTATTATCGCCGGGGCATGGAAAAGTACCGGGCCATCGGTTCGCTTCTGGAAAAAAAAGCGATAGGCTCAGTTCGTCACGTACACGTATCGCTGCACGCGCAGTCGCTCGCGGCCGATGCCACTGGTGAGCTTCCCTGGCGGGTGCGCCCCGAGCTTTCCGGAGGCGGACTCATTCTGGACGTCGGCTCGCACGGTCTGGATCTGCTCGACTTCTACTTTGGTCCGATTACTGCTGTGCATGGGATAGCCACGAATCAGGGTGGCAGCTACGCGGTCGAGGATATGGTTACGGGGACGTGGCTGCACGAGTCAGGTGTACACGGCTCGGGAAGCTGGTGCTTTACCGCCGACCGGGAAGAAGACTTTGTGCATATCTACGGGTCAGCGGGCAGGATATCCTTCTCGGTGCTGGATGTCGCGGGGCCGGTGATCGTCGAAACGGGTGCGGGCAGCGAAGAGATCCTCTTTGCGGTGCCCGAGCACGTGCAGCAGCCGCTGATACAGATCGTTACCGATGATCTGCTTGGTAGGGATACAAGCCCCAGCACGGGTGCGAGCGCACTCCGTACAGACCGGGTTCTGGAAGAATTACGAAAAGGAGCATGAGACTATGATACTCGACAATATACACACGACCCTAGCCGATTATGGTGCGATCAGTCCGAAAATTGCCCGTGCAGTAGAATGGCTGAAAAGCCGTGATCTGAAGTCGATAGAACCGGGGCAGGTGATCACCGTCGACGGAAACCGTATCAAGGCACAGGTACAGTCCTACACCACGCAGGCTCCGAGTGAAGGTAAATTCGAAGCGCACCTGAAGTTCATAGACCTGCAGATCATCGTCAGCGGGCAGGAAACGATACACTGGGTTCCGCTCGCGCGTTTACCGGGCATTGATACTCCTTACGATTACGGTAAAGATCTGGTCTTCTTCGACGAACCGGACTGGTCGGTGCCGATTCGTATGGAAGAAGGCGACTTCGTGGTTTTCTTCCCTTCCGACGGACACAAACCCAAGTGTCAGGTTGATTCGCCATCAGCGGTCAGAAAGATCGTCATCAAGATTGCGGTCTGACACGTGACGGGACCGGTGCCTGTTTCCGACGAAGCTGCTATCATGTATCACGGCGATGTGATCCCCGTACAACACAGGAGAAATGGAAATGACCGATTCGGCAACATCAGGGAACGCAACGATAGCACTCGTCACCGGCGGTGCCGGGACTATGGGTAAGGCAGCTGCGAAGGGGCTTATCGAGACCGGGCACCGGGTTGTGCTCGCTGACATCAACGACGAGGCCGTTCGGGCTGCTGCCGACGAGCTTGGGGCAGACACCTATCCGATCGCCTTCGACATCAGCAGCTACGAGGCCTGTGCTGCGGCAATGAAACAGGTCGTCGCCGACGTGGGGCCGGTCGAAGTACTCGTAAACAACGCTGGTGTCCTGTCGAATGCGAAGATTGTAGATACCACGCCTGAGGAATGGCACCGGGTCATGTCGGTGAACCTTGACGGGGCGTTCTACCTTACGCAGCTGTGCCTTCCGGCGATGCGCACGGCAAAGTGGGGCCGCATCATCAACATCTCATCCTGGGCCGCTAAATGTGGTGGCCTGACCGCGGGTACGGCCTACTCGGTTTCCAAGGCGGCGATCATAGGTCTGACCTTTTCCACTGCCGTAGAGACAACGAAGGACGGTATTACGGTCAACGGGATTGCCCCCGCCTACGTGCGTACTCCCATGGTCGAGAAGCAGCTTACCCCGGAACAGCAGGCATCGGTCATGCAGAAGATACCGGTAGGGCGGTACTGCGAACCGGAAGAGTTCGCCCACGTCGTGCAGTTTCTCGCGTCGCCGAAAGCCGGATTCATTACCGGTGAAATCATCGACCAGAACGGCGGGTTTCAGTTCGACTGAGGAAAATACCATTGTCGTATCGCCCGACCCGGTTTATGCTGTTCTCTATCTGAACAAACGTTCATACAAGGAGAACAATATGCCGAACGTAACCTACGTGTATTCCGACGGGACAAAGAAGACGATAGAAGTGGACGAAGGTACCACGGTTCGGGATGCAGCGGTCGACAACGGTATCGAGGGGATTGAAGGCGACTGCGGTGGCCTCGCGATGTGCGCGACCTGCCACGTCTACGTAGCCGATGCCTACAAGGATCAGCTTCCCGAGCCCGGTCGCGACGAGGCGGAAATGCTTGAAGCAACAGCCGCCGAGCGCAAGGAATCGAGCAGACTGAGCTGTCAGATCGAAATCACCGAAGAGCTCGACGGCATCGAGGTGTATATGCCGGAGACGCAGTATTAGGACACAATGGTACGCCGGGGGTGCCTACCCCCAGCTCCTTCCTGTCTTCTCGAAGAGCTCGGCGTACGCTGAGTCCGCCCGGTAGAACACCGCCGGTTGCCCCAATGGTGCGGGGACCCGGTGGTGTTGTCGTCCCTGGTAGCGCGTTCCAGTCCACAGGTGCACCCAGTCGTCGTCCGGAAGGTAGCAGCGTACGTATCGTCGGCCTTTCCCTGTAACAGGTGCCACCATGAGGTCCCGCCCGTAGAGATACTGGTACTTGAGGCGGTGACAGACAGGATCATCCTCATAATGGATGAAGGGGTGCCGGATCATAGGTACGCCGGTGCGCTGGTACTCGTTGCCACAATGTATGTGATAGGGCTTGAGCGCGGTGAAGATCTGTGACATCCGTGCGAAATGGGCAAGCGTCTCGTCGTCCGAGTCGAACTGCCAGCCGTCGTCCGGCCGGTTGCCTTCGTGGCTGCGCATGGTCGGCGTAAACACCGACATTTCAGCCCAGCGCATGAAGAGCTCCTTGCTGCGTTTAATGTAGGCAACGCTCGTGTATCCGCCGATGTCCGAGTGGAAGTTGGCTACGCCACAGAATCCGAGCGATATCGACGCGGGGATAACGCTTGCCAGGCCGTCGTTCCGGCTCCAGTTTACCAGCTGATCTCCTGCCCAGTTTGCGGTGGACCAGCGGGACGACCCGGTAAAGCCCGCACGCATAAAGAACACGATCTCACCCAGGGTGCCGGTCTCTTCAAGTGCTTCGTAGTTGGCCCGTGCCCAGAGCGCCGGGTAGCGGTTATGGACGAGCTCCGGGGATTCTCCGGAATGTACGACGCTCTCGATGGGGAAATACTCGCCGAAATCAGCCATCCAGCCCGAGAGGCCTATGCCTATCATCTCCTGTTTAATGATTTCCTTGATCCACTCGAAGGCCTCAGGGTTGGTCAGATCGATGGTGGCAGCCGGAAAGGTCGTAATATAGGTGTAGTAGTCGGAGCCGTCAGGGTGCTTCACGCAGTAGCCCTTTTCACGGGCTTCGTTGTAGAAGAAATTATCGGGAACAGGGGCATCCTCGTCGTTGGTGGTACCTATGGCCAGGAATGGATTGATGTACCCGAGAAACCGTATTCCGTCCTGACGCAGGCTCGCGATATATGAAGGAAGATCGGGGTAGCGGTCTTCGTCGTAGCGCCAGTTCCACATGAGCTGCTTTCCGAAACTCGTGATGCGCCGTCCTTCCCAGTCCTGCGCCCAGAGCGCTCCGATCTTGAGGCCTGCAGCCCGCGCACGCTCGACCTTTTTCTGCACCAGGTCGGTGCCACCCTGTACGCCGAGCCACACGCCGTCGTAGGTCCATTCCGGTAGCTGTGGTTGCCGGCCGAGGATCTCGGTGAGGCTGCCGATCGTATCGGGGGTGTTCGCCTCGACGCCTATGATGATTTCATTCGGTAGTTCCCAGAATTCGAGTTCGGAGCACCCCGGCTTGCGGAAATCAAACACCGCATAGGCCGATGCGTCTGTATGAAAGAAAAGATGGCCCGAGGTCACGAAGGTCGGTTGTACGAAGTATGTAGTCCATTCGTTGCCGCCGGCGCCGTGAGCGAGGTTAGCGAGCAGGGTAATGAGGTCCTTCCCCCGGCCGACTCCCTGTTCCTGTACGAACAGGGGAACCCGGCGGCCCTTGAGATCGAGTCGCGAAAACTGCTCGCCGCAGCCGTATATGTGTTCGTTTCCGTTCGAGGGTATGCGCAGTACGAAGCGGTTGAGGCCGGCTTCGCAGTCAGTGGTATGCACATACAGGCGTCCGTCGCGCACCTGCAGCTTGAGGGTCAGGGTATCCCCGAATCGAAGCTCGGCGTGATCGGTATCCGCGTCCAGGGGCTCGGGTCCTGACAGGAGCTCAACCGACCGTAGCGGCGTGATTTCCCGTGTTTTCTCCCGAATTCGGAATATGCCGTGACGCTCGGGAAACCCGGCCGTTCCTCGGCCGACCTCAATCGCCGGTTCGTTGACGGTGTGTTTCAGTATGATCCGGTCCTTGAAGCGGATCGTACAGCCTGTTGCTGTTGTTTCAACGTGCAGCATAAAGCCTCCAGAAAACGTGTTCTCCGTGTATTCAAACGATCAGCTGCTCGAGAAATATGTACGCCCCGAGCGCGATCAATCCGATGTCCACGATGCGTCGCAAGGTCTCCGCCGGTACGAGCCCTGCAGCGCGCGTTCCGGCGAGCGTTACCAGCATGACAAGCGGGACAAACAGCCCGGCCCGGCCGAGCGCGACGGAAGTCATGTTGCCGGCGGCCGCGTGAAATACAATGACCGGCGCGGCCACGAGCGTAAAGAAGATCTGCAGATTCGCCTTCGCCGTTTCGGCCTGTGTCGTCTGTCCGACGAAATACGGGACTGCGGCGGGGCCGGGTGTGCCGAAGGCTCCTGAAATTACGCCTGTCAGGCCCGCCAGACTCCAGAAACTCCTGCGGCGACGCATGAGCACGCCGACGTGATCGCGCACGAGCAGATTCGCGACCGCCACTGCCACGACGAAGAGGCCCAGCGCCGCCATCGCCGGGCGGCGGGGTATGTAGCTGACCGCGACAACGCCAAGAGGTACAAAAACCGTCGCGACCGCGAAGAACCGCAGGACCAGCCGGTACTCGATGTGGCGTCGCAGAAGCCATGCCTTGTAGGCGCAGTTTGCCGTTCCCACGACCGCGTTCATAGTGACCGCCGTCGGAATATCGTACAGCGCCGCGACCAGCGGAACTGAGAGCAGCGCGAAGCCGAAGCCGACCACACCCTGCAGCAGGCCCGCGGTCCCGTAGATGATTGCCAGCGTAACAAGTTCATGCATGCCGCCTATCGTATCAGAATATCGGGGCGTTCGATGGCCACACCCGTTCGCTCATCGGTCGCCTGAATCATCGGCCAGCCGGGAGTCGACGTCAGGACCTGTGGGCGGTCCTCGCCCACCAGGACGGTGTCCTCGGACTTCGCACCCGGAAGTGATGGGTTCCAGGCGCAGAGCATGCCGGAGGCGAGCCTGTCTTCCCCGCCGGGAAGGGCGAGGAACTCGCGCGGCTCGTATCCGGTAATACCGCCCTGGTGGTGTTCGCGCCAGGCCTCCGGAAAGCCGGCGGTCGTATACGCGGCGATTGCACGATTCAGGATCTCGCCGGTCGTCGTACCCGGTCGGCTCGCGTTGATCATGGCTGCGTCCACCGCGGCAGCCGCGTTCTGTCGCCGTCTGATCTCTTCGGGCAGCGGTCCGAAGTGCAGGATGCGTGTCATGGATGTGATCATGCCGTCGCGACGTCCACAGAGTACAAGCATCGCGTGTCGGTGCAACACGGCTGAGGTCGGCAGCGGATGCCGGTAGCGATGTATGCGCCCGTCGAATGCGACGAGGTTCACAATGGCCTGTATGCCACGCCGCTGCGTGTGTTTCCAGAGCAGCGCGGCGATTTCGTACTCGCTCTGCCCGGGTTCAACCGCGTCGCATGCGTCCTGCATGGCCGCGGCACAGTCGGCGCCGAGTACCTCAGCGCGCCGCTGTTCGACCGGGAGAAGCTGTGACCGAAGGCGGGCGAGCGGACCAGCAATGTCGACGATACTTCCCGCGGGTATCGGAACGGGGGTGTCACAGCCTGTTCGATTATCCGATGAAGCATCGGTGTCGAATCCCGGATCGCGCAGCAGGTCTAATGGGTTCTGTGCCGGTCCGTACCATGCATCCGCGATAATTTCCCAGCCGGTGGATGCAAGACCTTCCTCATCGCGCAGCCGTGGCGCCTCGATCTCGCTGGTCAGAATCACCTGTCGGTCGGCGGTAATGACTGCGGTAACCGGTCCTTCGCCGTTTGCGGTGTTCACGTAGGTGCGGGCACCGGCGGTAATCCAGGCGAGGCTGGCCGTTCGGCGCAGGATGCACGCGGCGAGGCCCTCCCGTTTCATGAACTCGCGCAGGCGGATGAGCTTTTCCAGGAACTCATCATTATTTATTTTCATAAACTAACAAAAACACGAGTTGTGTCCGTTGTCAATCTCGGGAATACAGTTTAACTTAGTTAGTGAAAATAAAGGAGAGAATTGAGCATGAATCTTACACGCGGAGAACACGTACGGCCGCCATCGGTCGGGCTGCTGATCATGGGGCGCAAACGGCCCGGCTTTGACCCTGAATGGGGTGCTGAGGTCACATCGCGTATCAGGAACCTGCTCGATGAGTTCCCGTGGACGGTGCACGTACCGTCCGGAAACATCGCCGACGATGCCGAACTGTCGCGGTCGGTGGAAATGTGCAGGCGCGAAGGGGTTACCACCCTGATCGTCGTGCAGCCGACGATCTCCGACGGGCGGCTTGCCCCGCTGCTTTCGCGTCTGTGGCGAAAACCCATGGTGTTCTGGGCGACAACCGAGAAGCCGACTGGTTCCATGATCAGCGCGAACTCGCTGGTCGGGACACACGTCATGGCGGCGACCCTTCGTCAGCTCGGTCACCCGCTTGAGTTCGTGTACGGCCACCCCGACGACGAAGAGCTGCAGCGACGCCTGCGACAGGCGGTTCTCGCGGTGCACGCAGCGCAGTCGCTTTCAGAGGGCGTGTTCGGGCTTATCGGCTACCACGCTCCGGGGTTCGTGGATTTTCACGCCGACCCGGTCTTTCTCAGCGCGACGCTCGATTCGCAGCTGTATCACATGAGTACCTCCGAACTCATCGCGCGTGTGGAAGGCCTGACCGCCGAAGAGATAGAGGCTGATGTCCGGGATATGGTCGGACTCGGCCTGCCGGTAGGCGAGGGTCTGGATTTCGATGTATCCGACGCGATGCAGATGCAGGCCCGCTATTACCGCGCGTTTCGAAACATCTTCGTCGAAGAGCGCATGACTGCGCTCGCCTTCAGGTGCTGGCCCGATCTCCCGACCGTTACGGGCCACTGGCCGTATCTTGCGCTCGCGAAGCTGGTGTCCGAGGGTATGCCCATAGCTATGGAAGGTGACGTCGACGGGGCAATCTGCTCGCTGATGGCGGAAAGTCTGGGAATAGGCCCGGTCTACCTGTCCGACTGGCTGGAACACACGCGGAAGACCGCTACGATCTGGCACACCGGGGCCGCTCCCTTTCAGCTCTGCGAAGCACCAGGGCAGCCTGGAGGACCACGACTCGGAGTTCAGTTCAACAACCGTAAACCGACGGTTGTCGAGGCAACGATCAAGGCCGGGATGGACGTGACCATGTACCGTCTGTGGCGGTATCAGGATTCCTACTGCATGACGGCTCTGGAAGGGCGTACGCTCAGACCGGAACGCGAGCTCATGGCGACAAACGGCTTGTTCGAGACTGAATGGGTCGACATACGGGAATGGTTTGAGGACATGGTGCAGGCCGGCATGCCGCATCATCTGTGTGTAGTCCGGGGCAACCATCGAGATACGCTCAGGCGTGTCGCGCGACTCGTCGGAGCCGATTTTATCTAGGAGTGCTACCCTGCCGTTACGACGGCCGGCTCGCCGACCTGGCCCGGGGTGACACGAAAGAAGTGTCTGAACACGATATCCGTTGCACCGTAGCAGGCCTGCACCGGATCGTAGACCCGGGCAATGACGCGCACTTCAGGCACTGCTTCGCGGACCGCACCGGCGAGAAAATCGGACAGGAGTCTGTATCGTGATACGAGCAGAACGGCGTCCGGATGGAGCACATGAAAGAGGTTTCGTATGCTCATGGCAAAGGTCAGGCGTTCCTGTTCGAGCGACGCCGTGACCTGATCGATGCTCAGGGTCGCGTCGACCTCGGACCAGCTCTGCGCACCGTGTTCCTTCTGCAGACGTTTGAGCAGGGGCTGTTCGGCGATCATCGTTTCAAGCGTAGACCTGTCCTCTGCGACGTCTTCGGTGGAGGCACAACATACCGCCGTGCGGCCTATCTCGAGTGCCGTGTGAGATCCGTTGAGAAAGATTTCACCGTGGTTGATAAAGCCCGCTCCTACGCCGAATCGAACAAGGATGGAAAGAAGGCTGTCTTCTTCCTGTGCCGGCCCGTAATGATACGCGCTCGAAGCGATGACCGAGGCGTTATTGTGGACGTAGACCGGTGCTCCGTATATGGCCTCGAAATGCTCGCCGAGCGCGTAGCCGGTGAGACCCTCGATGCGGTGATACTGGAGTACGACTCCGCTCTCGGTGTCGATGACACCGGGGGCCGCGATCCCTATGCCGAGCAGGGCGTCGTGTCCGACCTTGCTGTCAGCGAGCGCCTGCGTGATCATCTCTTCGATCAGCTGAAGCGTTGTCTGATGGTCCGGACTCTCGGTGAACTCCCGGCTGTCCTGATAGATGACGGTGTTGCAGAAGTCAACGAGGATTACTGAAACACCGACCCGGGAGAAGTCGACGCCGATCGCGTATCCGCTTGTCGGATCGGCGCAGTAGTAGCTCGGTCTGCGGCCTTTGCGATCGGAATCCTGCGGATGTTCCGGCAGGCGATCCGCGTCACAGGGATGAATGAATCCGGCTTCTTCGAGTTTCGCGAATATGCGAAACACGGTAGGGGCTTTCAGTCCGGTCATCTGCACAACCTGAGACTGCGAGATGAGCTCGTTCTGAAAGACCAGTTTCAGTACGAGTTTCTCGTTTGCCTGTCGGATATCGTAACTTCGCAAGGCATAATTCATTTTAGTTACTTCTCGTAAAAAACTATACACCCAAGGATACCACAGCGGACCCTGTGTGTATACAGAAAGCTTACACGAACAGGCCGCGAGTGAATACGGCCTTGACAGTCTGTTCTGTCTGTCGCATAGTTACTTACAGTAAGTAAGGAGTTCCCATGAATGCAGATGAGTTGCGACCGCTGAAGCAGAAGGCCATCGATATTCGCCGTCTGACGGTCGATGAAATCAGCCACCTGGGCATAGGCCACGTCGGCGGTTCCATGTCGGTGGTTGAAGTGCTCGTGCTTCTTTATTACCGGCACCTGAAACACGATCCGGCGAACCCCGCCTGGGAGGATCGCGACAAGTTCGTCATGTCCAAGGGTCACGCGGGACCCGCGCTATACGCTATTCTGGCGGATCGGGGGTACTTCCCGAAAGAAATGCTCTACACGCTCAATAAGGGCGGAACCAATCTTCCGAGCCATTGCGACATGAACCGGACCCCGGGGATAGATATGACTACGGGTTCTCTCGGACAGGGGCTTTCAGCAGCGGTTGGAATCGCGCTGGGACACCGACTCAAAAAACTTCCGGGGCGGGTATTTGCGCTGATCGGCGACGGTGACACCAACGAGGGGCAGACATGGGAGGCAGCGATGTCGGCGAGCATGTTCGGTCTCGGTAATCTCGTCGCGTTTACCGACTACAACAAAATGCAGATCGACGGCCCGAGTGAGGTCATCATGAAAACCGACCGGCTGCTTGACCGCTGGACGAGCTTCGGCTGGTTTACACAGCAGGTAAACGGGCATGACTTTGAAGCGCTGAACGATGCACTCGAAAAAGCGATTGCGCAGACCGATCGACCGGCCATGATCATCGCCGACACGGTCAAAGGAAGAGACCTGCCCGGCATCGAAGGCGACTACAAAAACCACAATATGCCCCTGACAGCCGAAGACGCCGACCGGGCCTACGCCTATTTTGATGAACTGGAGGCACAGGTATGACCTATCTGATTGCACGGGCCACGCCCGAAGAGCACGCTCCTGAAATGCGAGCGGTATACGCAGAGACGCTCGTAAGCCTCGCCGAACAGGACGACCGCATTGTGGTCCTCGACGCGGACCTCATGCGCGCCAACGGTACCGAAGCCTTCAAGAGTCGGTTTCCCGAACGAACATTTGACGTGGGAGTCGCAGAGGCGAACATGGTCGGTGTTTCAGCAGGGCTCTCGGCTGCAGGCCTCATTCCCTTTCCCGCGACCTTTACCTGTTTTGCCGCGCGTCGTACCTTCGACCAGTTCTTCATTTCTGCGAACTACGCACAGCAGAACGTGAAACTCACCGGATCCGATCCGGGAGTCGCTGCGGCCTTCAACGGGGGGACCCATATGTCCTTCGAGGATATCGGCCTCATGCGCACTATTCCGAAGATCCTCATCTGTGAACCGTCAGATCCGGTCAGTCTCCGTGCGCTGCTTCCGCAGATCGCCGCACGGAGGGGATCGAGCTACTTGCGCCTGCATCGCAAGCCCATCGCCAGCATCTACGCCGAGTCGGAGACCTTCGAGCTCGGTAAGGGAAAGGTTATCTGTGACGGGAGCGACCTCACGATTGTGGCGGCCGGGGCAATTCTCGTCGCCGAGGCGATACAGGCGGCGGAGCTCCTTGAAAAAGACGGAGTTTCAACCGCGGTCATAGACATGCACACGATAAAACCCATAGACGCAGACCTTCTGGTCAGCTACGCAAAAAAGACCGGAGCCATCCTGACTGCTGAAAACCATCAGATACGCGGGGGGCTCGGCAGTGCAGTCGCTGAAGTACTCACCGAACACTATCCGGTCCGCCAGCTGCGAGTCGGCATAGAAGACGAGTTTGGCGAGGTCGGGACACAGGAGTACCTGCAGGAACGGTTCGGGCTTACCGCGGCGAATCTCGTCGCCAAGGCCCGTATTCTACTCGAACGAAAAGGAGCATAAGACATGGCAGACAAAAAGACTCGTGTGGCAGTGGTCAGCGATAAAGCCGGATACCCGCTGAAGAAGGCGGTTGTGGAGTATTTGCAGGGACGGGACGATATCGAGGTCATGGATCTCGGTCAGGACAGCCCCGACGTCGCAATACCGTATCCCGAGCAGGCTCCAAAGGTTGCCCGGGCCGTACAGGACGGCAGTGCCGACCGGGGTGTAGCGATCTGTGGCACCGGACAGGGAATGGCCATCGTCGCGAACAAGTTCAAGGGCGTATACGCGGTTGTCGCAGACACGGTATTTGCCGGAGATCGCGGCAGGATCATAAACAACGCGAACGTAATCACCATGGGTGGCTGGATCACCGCTCCCGTGCTCGGCGTGAAGATCGTCGAGTCCTGGCTCGCACTTGATTTTACCCAGACCATGGAAGACCGGGCCGAGTGGTTGTCAGCCGCGTTCAAGACCGTTCAAGGCATCGAGGAGGAGAACTTCTCATGAGTGGCGGCAGCACCTCAGGTACGGCAGACGTTCAGGCTTACATAGCCGCCTACCTCAAGCGCGCCCGCGCCGCTCAGGCGCAGATCGCGAATTACACCCAGCAGCAGATTGACGATCTCTGTCTGTCGGTGGGTTGGGAAGTGTATAACGATGAGAACATCGCCAGGCTTTCCGAACGGGCAGTTGAGGTCACTGAGATGGGGAACGTTCCCGACAAGATCACCAAACATAAGGTTAAGGTGATGGGTGTTCTCAAGGACATACAGACCGCGAAGACAGTCGGCCTGATCGAGCGCAACGAAGCGACGGGCATCTCCAAGTACGCGAAGCCGGTCGGTGTGGTTGGTGCGCTGCTGCCCGTTACCAACCCGACAGCGACACCCGCGAGCAACGGGCTCGGTATTCTGAAAGGCCGCAATGCGGTGGTCTTCGCGCCGCACCCGCGGGGAGCGGATGCAAGCGCGCTCGCGGTGGAGTACATGCGTAAGGGTCTGCGCAGGGTCGGTGCACCGGAAGATCTCGTGCAGATGGTAGAAGGGCCGACCGTCGAGCGCACCGCAGAACTCATGAAGCAGGTTGATCTCGTGGTTGCCACCGGTGGCGGCGCGATGGTCAAGGCCGCCTACTCAAGCGGGACTCCCGCCTACGGCGTGGGTCCGGGGAACTCGGTGCAGATGATAGCCGAGGACGCCGATGTCGCAGACGCAGCGGCGAAAATAGCCCTGAGTAAAGCCTTCGATTACGCGACAAGCTGTTCGAGCGAAAACAGCATCATTGTGCATAATTCCATTTACGACGCGACGATCGCCGAGTTCACCGAGAAGCAGCAGTGCTATCTGGTGAAGGGTGAAGAGCGCGAAAAACTCGCAGCCTGGATGTGGAAGCCCAACAAAAAGGGCGTGGTAGCGCTGAACCCCGCAATCGTCGCCCGCAGTGCCCGAAAGATCGCTGCCGATGCAGGCATAGAGGTTCCCGAAGACACGCGAATACTGCTCGTGGAAGGCCGCATGCCTCTGGAAGACGACCACTTTGCCGATGAAAAGCTCTGTCCTGTACTGACTGTGTATCGGTACGGCGATTTCGCCGAGGGAGTCGACATTCTCGTACGGCTCACCGACAACGCGGGTACCGGCCATTCATGCGGCATACACACCTGGAAGCAGGAGTACATACGGCATCTCGGTGAACACATGCGCACAAGCCGCATCATGGTGCGGCAGGCGCAGGCGCCGGCGAACGGGGGGAACTTTTTCAACGGCATGCCGAGTACGGTCACGCTTGGTTGTGGTACCTGGGGCGGCAATATTACGACCGAGAATATCCACTGGAAACACTTCATAAACGTTACCTGGGTCAGCGAGCCCTTTGCTCCGGATCGTCCCTCCGACGACGACATCTGGGGCGAGTTCTGGACGCGATACACACAATAAGGCGGTTACACCGTGAAGCGACTCGAATTTCAGGGTAAGGAACTGTTTTCATCGGCGGGAATTCCGGTTCCCGCCTCGCGGCTCGTACGAGTCAGTGAACCCGACGGTACCCCGACAGACGGCGGCACCCAAGCCCTGCACGCACGGTTGCTCGATGCGGTCGCCGAGCTCACACAGGAGGCGAAGGGACCACTCGCGTCGCTTGTCGTAAAGGCACAGCTCGACATGGGCGGCCGCGGCAAGGCCGGGCTGATTCAGCTCGTGCGTGCCGACAACGGTACAGGTCAAGATCTCGCCTCCGCCGTCGTCGCCGCTGCCGGGCAGATCCTCGATAAGGGCTATCGCATCCCGGCGCTGCTGATCGAGGAAGCAGTTGATCTGCGCGAGGAACTGTACCTTTCGATATCGGTGGATCCGTGCGCGGCCTGCCACGTCGTGCTGGCTTCGCGCGAGGGCGGGGTCGATATAGAGACCCTCGCGGCTGAGCGTCCCGACGCGATACGGCGGCTCGACGTCGATCCATTCAGAGGCATACAGGCGTATCAGACACGGGGGCTTGCCTACGATCTCGGTCTGGACAAGACTACGGCCCGAAACTTCGCGTCGCTGCTGACGAAGCTGTACGCGCTATTCACACGCGTTGACGCGGAGCTCGTGGAGATCAACCCGGTCTTTGTGACATCCGGGGAACCCGAGCTTGTCGCGGGTGATGCGAAAGTGATCATCGATGACAACAGTCTGTATCGCCACACGGAGTTTCCCATCGAGCGTGAACAATACGACTCGGATGCAGCTTTTGAAGCAGCCCTGGAGGGTATTCCCTATCTTCAGTTCGACGGAACGATTTCGCTCATGTGCGCCGGTGCCGGTCTGACGACGACGGTTTTTGACCTGGTCAATTACGAGGGTGGTTCCGTTGCCAATTATCTCGAGTTCGGAGGGCCGAACTACAACAAGGCCCAGCGCGCAATGGAGCTCTGTCTCCAGAACAAAAGTGCCGTCATTCTGATTGTCACCTTCGGTACCATTGCCCGTGCCGATGTCATGGCCGAGGGGGTCGTGAACGCGATACGCACCCTGAAACCTGACCGCCCCATTGTGACCTGCATACGCGGTACGAACGAAGAGGGCGCCGACAGGATCCTGCGCGAGGCGGGACTTGAGCCAATGTATAACACGGAGGAGGCGGTCAGACTGGCCGTGAAACTCGCCGCTGGGACGGAGGCACGGGTATGAGCATCTTTGTCGATGAAACGACGCGCGTATTGGTGCAGGGCATCACGGGGAAAGAAGGCTCGTTCTGGACGAAGCACATGATCGAGATGGGAACCCAAGTGATCGCCGGCGTGACTCCGGGTAAGGAGGGCGAGACGGTGGAGGGTGTACCCGTCTACCACAGCGTTGCCCGGGCTCAGCGAGCATCGGGCGAACACGCGGCGGATGCGGCCATGCTGTTTGTCCCGCCCCGGTTTACGAAGGACGCCGTCTACGAGGCGCTGGATGCCAGCATACAGAAGATTGTCACGATCGCCGACGGCATACCGCTGCACGAACAGATAGAGATACGCGCAGCTGCGCGAAGTCAGGGAGCCCAGGTCGTCGGTGGAAACACCTCCGGTGTCATTTCGCCCGGGAAGTCCATGCTCGGGATTTTCCCGTACTGGATTCAGCGGGTGTATAAGCCAGGCAGGATAGGGATCATGACGCGCTCCGGTTCGCTTACCAACGAAGTAACGGCCATGATCGTCGAACAGGGTTTCGGTGTTTCAACCCTGATAGGCGTGGGCGGAGATCCTGTTCCCGGTACGCGTTTCGCCGAGTTTCTCGCCCAGTTCGAGGAGGATGCGGATACCGACGGAGTGGTCATTGTCGGTGAACTCGGGGGAACCATGGAGGAAGAAGTTGCAGAGGCCATAACTGAGGGTCGGTTCACAAAGCCTCTGGTAGCCTTTATCGGTGGCCGTACCGCTCCGAAGGGAAAGCGCATGGGACACGCCGGAGCGATCGTGACCGGCAGCGCGGGCACGGTCCTCGCGAAAGCCGAAGCGCTGACGAAAGCGGGAGCTCTGGTTGCCGACAGGCCGAGTCAGGTCGGAACCATGCTTCGAACGCGTATACCGGAGACGCGTTAATGGCCGCAAAGGAAATGAGCCTTCGAGGTCGCTGGACCTTTGTAGGACTGGCGTTCGCCATAGCACTCTTCGGGCGATTCGCCCCGGTCCCGGAGGCCATCGCGACCATAGGTGACGCGACGCTCACGAGCGACGGTCTCGCTGCGATGGGGGTTCTGCTGTTCACGCTGCTGCTCTGGCTCACCGAAGCCATACCCTTCCACATTACCGGTCTGCTCGGAATCATTCTGCTCGCGCTGTTCGGCGTTGACAGTTTTTCGTCTGTCGTAAACCTCGGCTTTGGCAATCACATCGTCGCGTTCTTCATTGGTGTGCTCGTCCTTTCGAGTTTCATAACCAGCTCAGGTCTCGGAAATCGCATCTCCGTGTATCTTCTGTCGAAGACCGGGAATCGAACCTCGCTGATCCTGCTCGGATTCATGACCGTGGGGGCTCTGGTATCAGCCTGGATCACCGACACTGCAGTCGCTGCCATGCTGATGCCACTCGGTGCGGCCATCCTTCGCGAAGAAGGCGTTGAGCCGATGAAAAGCAACTTCGGAAAAGCGCTCATGATTTCCTGCGCCTGGGGCCCAACGGTCGGGGGAATCATGACGCCAGCCGGCGCCGGCCCGAATCCTATCGCGATTGGGTTCCTTCAGGAGATGGCCGGGGTTGAGCTTACCTTTCTTGGATGGATGATGTTCGGAGTTCCCGCCGGGCTGCTCATTCTGCTTCCGACCTGGGGTGTGCTTATGCTGGTGTTCCCGCCGGAAATGAAGCACCTCAAGAAAACGCGTGAAGAGATGAGGAACGAGTTTCGCGCGCTCCCACCCATGCATCGTGAAGAGAAGGTCACCCTCGTGATATTCCTGACGACGGTGGCTCTATGGCTCAGCACACCGTTGTGGGAGGCGCTGCTCGGAATCTCCATACCAATATCGCTCCCGGTTCTTCTGACTTCGGCGGTCTTCTTCTTCCCGGGCGTCGCATCCACCCCCTGGTCGAAGGTGGAAAAGGACGTGAGCTGGAGCAGCATCATTCTGATACTCGCGGGTATTTCTCTGGGCATGGTTCTCTATCGCACCGGTGCCGCTGAGTGGCTGTCGCTGGCGACGCTTGGGGGCATAGGGACGCTGCACCCCTTCATGCTCGTGCTCGTCGTCGTGATCATCGTGAGTCTTATCAAGATCTTCCTGTCGAGTAATACGGTGACCGCATCCATCATGATCCCGATCATGATTACGCTGGCCGGTGCTGTCGGACTTGACGCGCTGACGGTCACGATGCCGGCAGCACTTACTGCGAGCATGGCGTTCATTATGGTCACCAGTACCCCGACCAACGTAATCCCGTATACCGCGGGTTACTTCAGTATCAGGGACTTCGCCTTTGGCGGGCTGATCGTATCGCTGGTGTCGGCACCCATCGTCGCTGCGGTGATATACGGAATCGGTCTTATGACGGGGCTGTATTGAGGTGAGTATCACGGCGGACGGCGTGCGAGCTGGCCGGGTCGGCGCCGGTAAGATGATCAGGGAGCGGTGGCTGAACGACTTGTAGCGAACCGGGAGTTGATCGCGCCTCTACGCGATTGCACTTATATCTCCGCGTTGTGTACTCGGATAAATTCGTTGACATCTATCGGTTTGCCTTCTTTCACGGAAGCCTCAGCCGCTGCACCGACGACTACAGACCAGAAGCCTTCTTCGACGGTGGGGGAAAGCGAGTGATCGCCGTCTAACATCGCGATAAACGCGGCCTGTGCGAAAAAATCTGCGCCACTATGGCCTAAGGACCGAATTACTCCCTGATATCGCGGTTCGGCGATACGGGCAGGGTACGTTTCGCCACGGTGCATTTCAAACCCTGAGGTATAGCCGTCGGAGTGCAGGTAGTCCTCCTGTTCAAACGTCCTGATTCGCCCACCGGTACCACACAGAACGAGCTCTTCGAAAAACAAAGGCACGTACATGCAAAGGTCAAACACTGCCCGCACTCCGTTTTTATACTCTACGGTAACGTACGCGTTGTCCAGAATGTCCGATGTTTTGTCGTTAAATCTAAAACTACCGTAACTGGCGGCCTGGCTTCCGGTAGCAAAGACACGCGTTGGATGCGACTGTGAGAAAAGGTTAAAAAGATCGAAGTAATGGCAGCATTTCTCGACGAGCGTTCCACCTGATAGCTCGGAGAACTTGTTCCATTGTTCCACCTTGTCAAGAAACGGGATCCGGTGTTCTCGAATGGCGATGTTCTTTACATCACCAATCGAGCCTCTATTTAGTGTCTCTTCTATCGCTTCCCGGTAAATGGCCTTGTAACGGTACTGCAGACCAACCTGCACGGCAGCGCCTTTGCCGCGTACCATTCTTACGATGCTTGCTGCGTCTGCGACGGTCGTGGCCATTGGCTTTTCCAGGAACACCGGCTTGCCGTTCTGAAGCACGTGCTCGAGTACTTCCGCATGAGTAAAGTTAGGGGTCGAAATAATATAACCGTCGATACTGGTATCCGACACAGCGTCGTTCATTGATGAGTAGACTGTCGGTCTTTGTGATCGACCATACTGCTCACATAGCTTCAATGCGGCATCTATACTTCCTTTGTGAGTATCATACAGTCCTGCGACTGTGGCACTTCCTTCCACAAACGTGCTGCGAATGTGACCTTGACCCATGACGCCTGTTCCGATAATCGCGAGTCTGTATCTGGGTGTTGGTGGAACCAGGTAAAACCTGTCGTTCGAGTCCAAATAGTCAAAACGGCTGTCGTATGCTTTTGTGCGGCTGTAGGCTGAGTTGCCTATTCTGTCGAAATCACCACTTGTCGGAAATGTGTTTTTCATTTCTTCTTCCTTTTCATTTTCTCAACTATGAGATCGGATTACGTCGAACGCACGTGATGTACCACGTTGTTGCAGTGTAATCACGTACCCGTCATCCCTTTACTGCACCTGCGGTAACGCCTGAGACGATCTTGTCGTGCATCAGAATGTAGATGAATATGGTGGGAATCATGGTTAGTACAATGGCGGCAAACATTCCACCGTAGTCGTCTCTGAACTCACTACTGAAAAAGCGCACGGCAAACTGAACTGTTCTGGCTCGCTCAGACGACGTCAGCAGCATTGCGTACACAAACTCGTTCCAGGAGCCGATCACGGCAAACGTTCCTGCGGTCGCCAGCCCTGGCTTCGTAAGAGGAAGGACGATTTTGCTGAACCTCTGCCAGAAGTTGCACCCATCAATCACAGCGGAATCGTCGAGTTCACTCGGCAATGCCTTCATGAAGTTTGTGATTAAAAACAGGGAGATCGGAATATTGATCGCTGTATAGGTGAGAACCAGTGCCCAGATCGAATTGAACAAACCAAGCCGAAGAATCAGGGCGTAGTAGGGAACCATAAAAGAAATGATGGGTACGAGCACCATTGCCGTAGAAAACGTAAGGAATGTAGAGCGAAGGCGCCAGCGCTCTCTTGCAACAGCGAAGGCCGCGAGAGAACAAATGAACAGGTTAAACGTTGTTGCACATGTCGCTACGATGAACGAGTTCAGGAAGAATCGATGCAGTCCCGAAATCCGTATCGCATTCACGAAGTTTTCATAATGGAGGGACTGCGGCAGTGATAGTGGTGCCGAAATTATCTCGAACTCCGTCTTGAAGGATGACATCCCCAACCACAATAATGGCAGGATCGCTACGCCAAGATAGCCAATGAGAAGTATCCACTTGCCAGCCTTGGCAGTGTACTGTATGACAATCGGCGTTTCCCGTAACACGTCGCTACGCATGGCCAACTCCTTGTGCCTCTTCACTGTTGCGCATCTTCGATTGCAGCCGACCGCATTCCGAAAATGACCTGCAATCCTTTCATGACCACAATGCCGATTATGACCAGTAAGATCCCTACAGCCGATGCCATGCCATTCTGAAATGCTGACATTCGTCTATGCATAAACAGGGCCATTACCGAAGACTGATTCGCGGGTCCGCCGGCCGTCATAAGAAACGTTGTCTCGAACTGTCTGAACGCAAAGGCTACTGCCAGGGTCACGCTCGAGAGAATAAACCCTCGGAGGGCGGGAATCGAAATATAGATCTCCTGCTGAAACACATTCGCGCCATCAATTTCTGCCGCCTCATACAAGGACTTGGATATGGAGAGTGTTCCCGCATAGAGAATAATTACAAAGTAACCAACGTATATCTGGTACGAAATAATGAGGGCCGGGAGTACCGTTTCGAGCTCTCCAAGCCAGTTCCGAGAGAGGTGGTCAAGCCCGAGCAGGTTGAGAAGCCCGTTGAGAATGCCATAATACGGGTTATAGACCGCACGCCAGAGCATTGCCAGCGCAACCAGAGAAATGACGTTGGGAAGGAAATAGGCGGATCGAAAAAATCGCCAGCCGGCTGGCTGACGAGCAAGAACCAGCGCTATCAGCAATGCCAAAGGAACTTGCAGGAAGGCAGCGGACCCAGCCCAGATCAGATTGTTCCGTATCGACATCCGAAAAACGGAATTGTTAAAGAGTCTTGAGAAGTTACCAAAGCCCACAAATGTTGCGGAACCGAACCCGGCTGTCTCCATGAAACTCGTGATAGTCAGAGAAATCAGAGGGTACACAAAGAACATCAGGAGCAAAACGAACACCGGGGCCGTGAACAATATGATCCACCAGGTATTTTTTTGCACAAGGGTTTTGTTTTTCTTCATACGCCTGCTCACGGAAAAGAATAGGTCAGTTTATGTTTCGCGAAATTGAACCCGGCGGGCTAACCTTAGTCGAGCCCGCAGGGTATAGTCGGCCGGTTGCTATGCTGCCGCCCGCGGTGCAGATCGACGGACTCGATTTGCACACACGGGATAGGCACATCCTGCCTCTATTCGGCCGCAGCTCTCATCAGTGCTACGAACTCACTCGGCGGCAGATCCCGGAGTACCATAGCGCTGAGCGCCTGTCCAAACTCTTGTACTACGTGTACGGGCATTACCGCTTCGATACCATCGATAAGGAAGGTCGCGTTGTTGCCAGCCTCAATAAACTGCTGTTGAAGCGGATCAACATTGTCTTCGGGGCCAATCTCAAACGCGACGGGCATCAAAGAACCCCGACCGAGTGACTGTCGTTTTATGTTGTCCGGGTGGGTAAGAAAGCGGAACCATTGTACGACGGCGTCGCGACGAGCAGGGTCATCGGTGTGTGCAGCAGCAGCACTGGTCAGAAGCCATCCAACCTGATGCCCGTGGTAATCGCCCGCCGATGGAGCCGGTGCGAGACGCGTTACGGCATGAACATCCGGAGCGTTGTCTCGGATATTACTGACGAACCACGGTCCGTTCACGAACATGGCGGTGCGTTCGTTCATGAAGTGTGCGCTGGATTCTCCCGGCCCGGCACCGATGGCGTCCCTGGTTGTATACTCCTGATACATTCGTTTCATTATTCCAGCAGCTTCTTCAAAAGCCGGATCGTCCCACGCACGGTCCCAGACGTCTGGTCCACCGATGCTTCCCACTAAATGGGTGTACCAGAGCATTGACGTCCACGCGTTTGCGCCGCCTGTCATCTGGCTGGTTGGTACCACACCGATTTCGAGGAGTCTGTCTGCAGCTTCCCAGAACTCGTCAATTGTTGTGGGGAACTCATCGATCCCGGCCTCTTCAAACAATCGCGTGTTGTACCAGATTGGAGTCAGAGCAGTCTCGATGGGGAGGGACCTGACTTCTCCGTTGATTGTAGAAACTGCAAGCGCACCCGGGTCAAACGTCGCTCCCCAGCCATCGCGTTCCAGTTCATCCGTCAGATCCATAAGGAGACCAGTCTCGTAGTACACCTCAGTTGTCGGACCAAGCTTAAAAAGGAAGAAGTCAGGTGGCTGACCGGCCGCCAGCCGTGTTCGAATAACATCCTCCGCCGCGTCGGCTTCAGGATGGGCCTCCAGCACAACCCGGATCTCGCCAGCATGCAGGGCGTTAAACTCGTCAACCAGCTCTCGGATGATCGGTCCTGCGCCCATTTCTCCGACCCAGTGCGTAGGCCACGTGATTACGACCTCACCAGGAGCGGTTTCCCGACTACCGCCTCCGAACACCGAAACTGACGCCAGTAGAGCAGCGATCAGCACAAAAGAAACAATAAATAGCTTCCTGTTCATACCATCCTCCTAATTTACTTTCTAAAAGTAAGTAGAACATGGTTTTTTTTGGCTGTCAACGCGAAATATAGAAGCTGAAGCCTGTTCCCGTGTCGGGCACAAGATTCCTGGGCATGACAGCGGGGGTTTCGACGCTAGAGCAGGCCGTGCGCTTCGGGGGTATCGGGAAGGTGGCTCAGATCATCTTCCATTGTTCCGTCCGGGTTATAGCGTAGCGGTGCGATCAGACAGTCCCGGACGCGGTCGATCTGACGATTTCGGTATCGACACCATACGTGGTACCACTGTCCGCGAAACTCGAAGAAATCTCCGTGGGCGTACGGTGAGTCAAGTTGCCAGCCCGTCCCGACGGTTCCTGCGTACTCGTAGGGTCCGTAAACCGAATCGGAAATGGCATAGTAACCCGAACAGCTCAGGTAGTAGCGACCGTTAAACAGATGGAGAGAGTTCTTGTCCATGCCTGGAAAGATGCCCTTTCTGTTGAGCTCGATGGTACGAGGAGGTTCGTCGAAAGCTGTCATGGACGGCTTCAGCCGGGCGATTTTATAGTCGTGCATTCCCCAGATAAGATAGGGCGTGTCGTCGCTATCGATAAACACGGTCGGATCGAAGGAATCGGCGAGTGGACTGTCCAGAGCATCGCGGTACGGTCCTTCAGGACGATCCGATACCATGACTCCGATCGAACGATTTCGATTCGAGAAGTACCAGTAGAAGCGACCGTTTCGTTCAACGATATCGCCTCCCCAGCACCCGGTATTTCCCGCTCCCATAAAACACGCTGCCGGATCAATGCTGCCCGATAGCTCCCAGTGCCTCAGATCGTCGGAGCGGTAAATTCGCCATTCCGGCATGACCCAATCGGGGATGCCGTGACCTATGTCGTAGCCAGTGAAAAGCCAGCACGTGTCATCGTAAACGAGAACATGCGGATCAGCCATGCCGGGCCCGGAAATGAGCGGGTTACTTAGCTTCGGTTCAGTCATCTGGTTTCAGTCGTCTTTACCGCCGAAAACACGTGGTATGTGCATACGTTTTTCAGGTAGTACAGGTGGCGTGCAACCTGGGCGCGCATAAAGGTCATAATGAGTGTACGCCGGACCGGACCCTGTATCGGGTGGTCGCGGAACCATCCTCCGCGGTTTTTGAAGCCTTTCACCACCGCAGCTGTGATGTCAGCCTCGTGTTCGATCCTTAACGCGGTCCGGGCAAAGGCGTTCCTGTACGAGTCGGGAAACCAGTAGTTCTGCGACAGTCGACGCTCCCACATGCGAAGCAGACGCCCTCGGCGGTTCGGTTTCATGAGTATGTCGGCCATGACGAAACGCCCGCCGGGTTTCAGAACCCGGGCAACTTCACGAAGAAATGCCGGCTTGTCGGGGTAATGAAACGCACTTTCGACGTTCAGTACCGCGTCGAAGGACTCGTCGGCAAGCTCTTTCATGTCCTGGGCGTCTGAAGCGAGAAAGGCTGTATTAAACAGTGATTTTCGCGTTGCGATCCGGTCCGCGAGCGCTACGTTCGCGGGATTCAGATCGAGACCGGTGACCGAGCGGGGGCCGCGTGTGCTTGCGACGAACATGGACTGAACCCCGTTTCCACAGCCTACCTCAAGTACGTCTGAACCGCTCAGGTCGCCGAGGTAGTCGAGGCACACATTCGTGAGATTTGCCTGACCCTCGAGGAGTGTTTCGTCGGCGCGGCGATAGTACGGAAAATGGACCATCTGATGCTCGCCGAAAACCTCTTCGTACAGGTCGTTCATGATGCGGTGATAGTCACCGAGCGAAAGCGCTGCGCGAATAAGCCCTGCCGTCGAGCGGTCGGTTGATGGTGTCACGTCTGTTACTCTAACAGAAACCCTGGCAATGCTCAAATCCGAAGCGAATCAGGTCTTGACTTTGACGCGACATCGGTTTTATTTTGATTAATCAAAAAGTACAGTTCTAAAGCTACATTGAGGAGTTTTGTATGATGAAGAAAGTACTTGCCGCAGGCATCATGTGTCTTGTTTTCATGTCACCGATGTTCGCCGGCGGGAGAAGCGAAGGTCCTGCAGCCGACAGAACAGACGGACCTGTCGACATCGTCGCGACGACCGGAATGATTGGAGACATCGTCTCGAACGTGGTCGGTGAACGGGGGTCTGTCTTTGTCCTCATGGACGACGAGATTGACCCGCACCTCTTTCGCCCGACGCGGTCAGACATCGCCCGCATGCAGCGAGCCGACATCATCTTCTATAACGGACTGAATCTCGAAGGTCAGATGGCGGACACACTCGTGCAGCTTGCACGCGGCCGCCCGGTATACGCGGTGACAGAGCTCTTTGACGAAACGACACTGCTTGAAGATGAAGAGGACGAAGATTACTTTGACCCACATCTGTGGATGGATGTGTCCCTCTGGATGCGGGCGGTCGAGAACGTCGTTGCTGCCATGAGCGAGCATGATCCACCTGGAGCCGATGACTACCGGAGCAATGCGGACCTGTATCTGCGTGAGCTTGCAGAGCTCGACGAGTATGCAAGAGAAGTCATAGCGAGTATTCCCTCCGAACGCCGCTATCTCGTAACCGCGCACGACGCATTTCAGTATCTCGGTCGGGCTTACGGCCTCGAGGTTATAGGCGTGCAGGGGATCAGCACCGAGTCCGAAGCAGGGCTTGAAGACATAAACAGTCTCGTGAACTTCATAGTACAGAACCGGATCACGGCGGTTTTTGCCGAGACCACCGTTGCAGACCGCGCGCTCATGGCCGTCATAGAAGGCGCAGCGGCACAGGGCCACGAGGTCGTGATCGGAGGAGAGCTGTTTTCTGACGCCATGGGGCCTGCAGGGAGCTGGGAAGGCACCTACATTGGGATGATAGACCACAACGTGACGACCATTGCGAGAACGCTCGGCGGCTCACCGCCGCCGCGCGGGTTTCGCGGTAGACTGTCACCATAGTCTGGCTATAGGGTTCGATTAATGAAAAACGCGATTTCGAGTATGCAGAACACAACGCACGAATCGGCCTCCTCCGGGATGTCGGTTTCGCCGGAAAGCGTCGCCCTCCACGTGCGCGACCTCACCGTGGCCTACTACCGGAAGCCGGTGCTGTGGGACGTGGACCTCGATGTCCCGCCTTCGGTCGTCGCCGGTATCGTCGGGCCGAACGGTGCGGGTAAAAGTACGCTCATCAAGGCGATTCTCGATCTTGTGCCTCACGCGTCGGGTTCCGTAGAGATCTTTGGAAAGTCGTACCGGCGCCAGCGGCGTCTCGTCGGCTACGTCCCGCAACGTGAGAGTGTCGACTGGGAGTATCCAATCACCGCGCTTGAGCTTGTTGCCATGGGCCTCTATCGGAAGATCGGCTGGTTTCGGCCCGTCAGCTCTGCGTACCGGAATCAGGCTCTTACGGCGCTCGCCGACGTTGGCATGGCAGACCTCGCACACCGGCAGATCAGCAGGCTTTCCGGTGGGCAGCAGCAGCGCATCTTCCTCGCGCGCGCGCTTGTGCAGGACGCCGACGTCTACTTCATGGATGAGCCTTTTGCCGGCGTCGATGCATCGACCGAAAAAGCGATAATAGGGATCCTGCAGCGTCTCAGAGCCGCAGGAAAAACGGTATTTGTCGTGCACCACGATCTTGAGACGGTCCGCGAGTACTTTGATTACCTGATCATGCTGAACATGAGGATCGTCGCGGCAGGGCCTGTTGCGGAAGTGTTCAACAGCGAGAACCTCAAGCGCACCTACGGCGGGCGACTGACTCTGCTCGATCGAGCGGTCGATGCAATGGGGAGGACACCGGGATGATGGCGGATCGACTCCTGCGGGTCCTGACCCTTGCCGATTACAATACTCGTATTGTCATGTTCGGTACCGTCATGCTCGGAGTTGCCGGCGGTGTTGTCGGAGTGTTTCTCCTTCTGCGTCGGAGAGCTCTGCTCGCCGATGCGGTCAGTCACGCGGCCTTGCCGGGTGTCGCTGCCGCGTTCATGCTTATCATGGCGTTCGGCGGCAACCCGCGAAGTCTCCCGCTGCTGCTTCTCGGTGCTCTGGTGTCAGGGCTTCTCGGTATGGGCTGTGTGCTTATTATTTCGCGTTTCACCCGACTGTCGCAGGATGCCGCGCTCGGTATCGTACTGAGCGTTTTTTTCGGTTTTGGCATCGTACTGCTCGGGATCATTCAGCGCATGCGCGGAGCGCCTGCTGCCGGACTGAACTCGTTTATCTACGGTCGCACCGCGTCGATGATACGCTCGGATGCTCTTCTTATCGGAACGGCGGCACTCGTGGTGGTAGTCCTTACGGTCGTGCTTTTCAAGGAGTTCCGGCTTTTTACCTTTGACCCGGGATTCGCCACTGGTGACGGCTGGCCCGTGCAGCGACTCGACGCACTGCTCATGACGCTCGTCGTGTCGGTTACCGTTATAGGGCTGCAGGCGGTCGGTATCATTCTTGTTATTGCTATTCTGGTGCTGCCTCCGGCGACCGCACGTTTCTGGACCGACCGTCTGGGCCTTCTCGTTCTCTTGTCGGCGCTCATCGGTGCGACGGGGGCCTACGTCGGTACTGCTCTGAGTGCGAGCATCCCGCGAATGCCGGCAGGTGCCGCAATTGTCGTTTCGCACGGCGCGCTGTTCGTGCTGAGTATGCTCTTCGGACCGGTCCGAGGCGTTGTTCATGAGCTCTTTGCACACCGAAGACTTGCGCGAACGACTCTGAAGCAGAATCTCCTTCGTGCCCTGTACGAGTGTGAGGAAACCGGAGAGGTTCACAATGCTGATACACAATGGACCTACCTGTTGCATACGCGCGGGTGGAGCGTTCGAGAACTGAAACACGCGGTTCGATTGCTTCGTCGCGATCAGGCCATATATCGATCGCCCGAGGGACAGTGGCTGTTTACGGAGTCGGGTCGGGTACAGGCCGCACGCGTAACCAGAAATCACCGATTGTGGGAAGTGTATCTGCTTGAACACGCCGACACTGCCACGGCACACGTCGACCAGGGAGCCGACTTCATTGAACACGTACTTGGCGACGCGCTTGTAGCGGAGCTTGAGAAGGCAGTGCCCCGGTTCGGGAAAGTGGTCCCGGACAGTGTCCATGTGATCGGATCAAGGGGAAAACGCGTATGATGTGGACCGCACTTGATACCTGGATTGTCGTCGCCGCAGTCCTTGCCGGAGCAACCTGTGCTCTGGTTGGTTCATTTCTGGTACTTAAGAAAGTCAGCATGATGGGTGACGCGATAAGCCACGCGGTGCTGCCTGGAATCGCCGTCGCCTTTATTATTACCGGCTCGCGTTCGGGCCCTGCCATGCTCGTTGGGGCAGCAGTCGTCGGTGTTCTGACCGCTGTTCTCGTGCATGTGATTCATTACTATTCCCGTCTTGAAGAAGGTGCATCCATGGGCGTGGTGTTTACCGTTCTGTTCGCGATCGGGCTCATTCTGATCGAGCAGGCAGCGCGCCATGTCGACATACATCCGGAGCACGTGCTGTTTGGCGCGGTCGAACTCGTACCCCTGCACGTCGTCTCCGTGTTCGGGTTCGATATTCCGCGCGGTGTAGTTCTGCTTGCCATTGTGCTTCTGATTAATCTTTCGGTGGTCACGCTCTTGTTCAAGGAGCTGCGTCTGGCAACCTTCGATCCCGAGCTGGCTACGACCCTCGGAATCAACGCGACGGTGATTCATTACCTTTTGATGGTGCTGGTCGCCATGACAACGGTTGCCGCATTCGAAGTTGTCGGCAGTATTCTTGTGATTGCCATGCTCATCGTACCGGGTGCGACCGCCTGGCTGCTTACCAGACGCCTTTTGCCCTTTCTGATAGTCAGCGTCGCTGTCTCCATCCTTGCAGCCATCCTTGGCCACATCGCGGCGATCACCGTACCCCCCCTGTTCGGGTATGTCGACACCAGTACTGCGGGTTCCATGGCGACAGTCCTTGGGATACTGTTCTTCGGTGCGCTGCTGTTTGCACCGGAGCAGGGTGTTGTTGCACGAGCCACCGATGCGCTTCGTCTGCGTCTCTCCATAGGATCGCAGGACGCCCTTGGCCTGCTCGCCCGCGCTGCCGAGAACACGGAGAGCCGCGACGGTAGTCTTTCGGCTGCAGAGTTCCGGGGTGTGCACCGGTCGCCTTTCGCAGGACACCGGTTAAAACTCGCCGCGATCCTCGCCTTGCTGCGTGTGAAGGGTTCAATCGTGTTTCGGGGTGGCCGGTATCATACCACCCGGCGCGGATCCGAGCAGGGCAGGGAGATCCTGCGCTCGCACAGGCTCTGGGAGCAGTTCTTCTTTGACGATGGTAACGTCGATATGAGTGAACTTCACCCCGCAGCCGATGTTCTTGAGCATTATACCAACAGTGATCTCAGAGAAGACTTGTCCGAACGCTTCGCAGGCAAGCGTACCGACCCGCAGGGCCGGCCGATACCCGAGGAGGATTGAGTTGTGCCCACCAGCACCGTAGAGCAATACATAAAGACGATTTACCAGCAGGAAGAGCGCTGTGCTCAGGACATTGTCCAGATGAAACAGCTGTCCGAAGCGATGGGTGTTACGCCTGGAACCGCGACGGCTATGGTGAAACATCTCGCCGAGCGGAAACTCATACGGTACGAGCCGCGAAAAGGAGTCAGACTCACCGCCGGCGGCCGCGAACTCGCGCTTTTAATGGTTCGTCGCCACAGACTCATAGAGACCTTTCTTGAGAACGTGCTCGGCTACGACCTGAGCGAGGTTCACGAGGACGCCGAAAAGCTTGAACACGCGGTGTCAGATAAATTCATCGAACGAATTGATGCGTACCTCGGATTTCCTCCTGCGGATCCCCACGGTGACCCCATACCCTCGGCGGAAGGCCATATTGCGCGACGGGATTCAGTGCCGCTTGATCACTGCGAAACCGGAGACACCATACGGGTCGCCCGCCTGAGAAACGACGATCCGGCCTTCCTGCTGCTTATGAAGGAGCAGCACCTGACCCCCGGGGAGGCCTTTGTCGTGATCGACAAGAACGAGACCGCCGGAACCATGACCGTGCGGCACGACGCCCGCAGCAGAGGTCCGATCACACCGTTCACCATCAGCATGGGAAACAGTAGCAGGATCATGGTCGAGCCGACCGGGACAAAGTAGAAACACCTCCGGCTTTACAATCCGTCCCGGCTTCACTATGTTTCGACCCTCGGAGGATATTGTGAACATCAGCTTGAACAACAACGAAAAGATACCTGCGCTCGGTCTGGGGACCTGGCGCGCCAAGCAGGACGAGGTCTATAAGGCGGTTCTCAAGGCGCTTGAAGTCGGCTATCGACACGTCGACACTGCGGTCATCTACGGAAACGAAGAAGAGGTCGGGCGCGGCGTCGCCGATTCATCGGTCGCACGGGACGAGGTCTTTCTGACCACGAAACTGTGGAACACCATGCACACGACAGAGGATGCTGCAGGTCAGATTGATGAATGCCTCGTGAGGCTTAAGACCGATTACCTCGACCTGGTGCTGATACACTGGCCGGGCAGCTACGAACGCAACGCTGCGGTGTGGTCGGCCATGGAAGCTGCTGTGGACGCGGGTAAAATCCGCAGCATAGGCGTGTCAAACTTCAACATCCATCACATAGATGCGCTCACTAAAAACGCCCGGATACAGCCGGCGGTGAATCAGATGGAGTGCCACATCAGTCTGCAGAATACGCGACTTCAGGAGTATCTCGACAGCAGGGGAATGGTGCTTCAGGCCTACGCGCCGTTCAAGAGTGACCGCATTAAGGACGTGCTTGATAACAGGACGCTCAAAGAGATCGGGGGCGCTCACGGGAAAACCCCCACGCAGGTCGTTCTCAGATGGCTGTTGCAGCGAGGTGTTGTGCCGCTGCCGAAATCGGTCACTCCGTCACGAATCGAAGAGAATTTCCAGGTCTTCGATTTCGAGCTGACCGATGAGGACATGCTGGCGATACGCAAGCTCAACAAAGGCGAGCGGACCTTCGCTGAGCCTGACAACGTCGACTTCGGTTTCGTGCACCTGTAACGGCGCACGAATGTTCTAGAACGGCCCATACCCGATCATGACCGCGGTAGTTACCGCGGCCATACCGACGACAAGCCAGATCAGAACCAGCGGAAAAACCCACTTTGCATAGCGGGCAAAGGGGACTTTCGCGATTGCAAGACTCGCCATGAGCGTGCCGACGGTCGGCGATATCAGATTCGTGATGGTGTCGCCGTAGTGAAAGGCAAGGACGGCAGTCTGACGGGTGATGCCTGCCAGATCGGAGATCGGGGCCATTATAGGCATGGTAGCAGCAGCCTGACCGCTGCCGGATGGGATCAGTACGTTCAGGAGCGTCTGGAACACAAGCATTCCGTTCGCAGCAAGAACTGCCGGCATTCCGCTGAGCCAGGTGCCACCGGCATAGATTATCGTATCGATAATGAGTCCCTGTTCGAGGACTACGAGTATGCCTCGCGCAAGACCGACGATGAGCGCGCCAAAGGTGAGTTCCCGGGCGCCAACGACAAAGCTCTTCGCTGTTCCGTTCACGCCGAGGCGACCGACGACGCCTGCGACGATACCCATCGCAAGAAACATTCCTGCGAGTTCGGTGATATACCATCCAAGCGAAAATACCCCGTAGATGACGATACCGAAACCGAGAGCGATCGTCAGGAGAACCAGACCGTGGGTCCGAGTGAAGGCGGGAATGACAGGGTCAGCTGTATCGGTGCTCGCGTCATCATCCTGCCAGTCGGAAAGTACACTGAGCTCCGGATTCGCCTTTATCTTTCTGGCATAGCGGAGAATGAACGCAATGGTGACGGCAAGGAAGATTACATACCAGATCAGACGGAACTCAAGTCCGGAAAACAGCGGTAGTTCCGAGATTTCCTGTGCGACACCAACGTTGAAAGGATTCAGTACTCCGGCGCCGAATCCAACGCGTGCTCCGAGGGTAACAATGGCAAGCCCGACCATGGCGTCATAGCCGAGTTGCTTTGCAAGCATAACCCCGATCGGAATAAAGACGAGTGTCTCCTCGGCCATACCAAAGGTTGCTCCGCCTATCGAGAACAGGACAACGATCGCGATCAGAAGCAGCGTATCGAAGTTCGCAAGCTTTCGCACCGCAAGTCCAAGGCCGGCATCGATCGCTCCGGTCGCGGCGATTATGCCGAAGGCTCCACCAATAATGAAAATGAAAAAGACGATGTTGCCTGCTGCGATCATGCCGCGCTGAACCGACTCGAATATCGCCATGAGCCCGACCGGCTGTGATTCGACGAAGGTAAAGGAATCAGGGTCGACCAGTGTCCTCCCGGTCGCTTCATCGACAAATCGGTCGTACTCGCCAGCCGGAACAATGTAGGTAAGAATCGCGGCTCCGATGATGACGAAAAACAGAAGGGCGTATACGTGAGGTACTCGTGTTTTCATGACTGCAAAAGAATGACCGCAGCGGCTCAAAACCTGCAAGAGAAAAAACCGACGCGCCATGCATATTTATGCGAAATCTTTCTAGAAAAGGCCGGGCTGTTCCGGTTCTCCGGCGTTGCTCCTCGCTGGAGGATCTGTCCGGAACTCACCTGAGAGCTCCTGTGAGAGAACCGCCTCGCGGGCCTCGTCCAGGGATGCGGTGCGGTCAAGCCACGCGGCAGCCCCGGCCTCGTTGACCACGACCGGCTGCCTCAGGGTCGAGTTGTGCACGTAGCGCATAATGCCCCGCGCCTCCATGGTGCAGACGGTGAAGGAGTCGTAGGGCTGCCCGTCGACCTCGGTGCGGTGGCAGAGTCCCGGCAGCAGAAGCGGGGTATCATCCGGTAGAAACACCCGGTGCTTAAGCTTGCGGCCATGCTCGTGCCGCCACTCGAAAAACCATGAGAATCGAACGATGCATCGGCGGTCGCCGACGAGCGGACGGTAGAGTTTTTTGTCTTCCAGTTCTTCGATGCGGGCGTTCGCGAGCCATATCTTGAGCGTGCGGAACTCCTTACTGTCAGCGACCCAGGGCGGAATCAGGAGCCAGTGCATCGCCTGCCACTCGCCGTCCATGCTGCGGACCGGCACCACGGGGCGGGCCATTGCGTTGACCTCGTCGCGGGCGGGAATGGCGACAGACGGGGGAAACAAAGACGTCAGCGGTTTCAATCGTTCAACTCCTGCGTTGTAGCACATGCTCCTATCCTCGAACGAATTTTACCCCGGCTGATGTCAGGCGCTCAACAAGCGGCAGACCGAACGCGGTGGCAGGAGTCTGAAACCCTGCGCTCACGCTGTTGGTCTCCGCCTGTCCGCACAGCAGCATTGCCGTCTCCGCGACCATGATCGCTGTGGCGCCGTAGCCAGGGTCGCGGTCTGCTGACACGGTGATCGTGGTGGAGCCTATCGTCCGTGCCGGGGCAGCGCCGGGTGCTGAGGAACCGTGGCTGCTGCTGTATCCGATCAGGCGCACGAGAAAACTGCCGCCACCTTCACGGGCGACCTTCGGCCCTTCCCCCGGCTTGGGCAGGATAAAGCGTGAAAGCAGAAATCGTGTCGGCGGGAAGAGCAGCAGCAGCAGAAACAGCCCCATGCCGAAGGATGCCGCATACGATTTGATGCAGGCAGCGATCCCACGCCCGAAGCGGATGACTTCGCGGTAGTCCGGGTCGGTCCCGAGAGGATACCCGGTGAGCGCGTTGGTCCGACGGACGATACGCGAGTTCACCGCTTCCATGACAAACGGAACGGTCCATTCGCGGAGCCACGGGTCGTAGCGTCGCCGGCGACTCCTCTGCGACGAATGCTGGTCCGGCGTAAGACTGTCCGGGTCTCGGAGCGCCTCGCGGGTACCGGCGTCTTTCCGGGCGTCAGCGAACATCGACAGCATGCTCGCCACCGTTCCGCCGCTGAAGCCGCCTTCAGTCCGGCCCGGGACGAAGCGTATTGCTTCGGGTTCACCACGGTCGTCGGATGCCATGACATCCCGCAGGAACAGGACACCGAGGTCACTAGGGATGGAGTCGTAGCCGCAGGCGTGTACGATGCACGCGCCGTTCGCCCGGGCCTGCTGGTCGTGCTGCCGTATCATTCGCTGCATCCAGGGTGTTTCGCCTGAAAGATCCACATAGTGCGTCCCGTACGTCGCGCAGGAGGCGACAAGCAGACTCCCGTAGCGACTGTAGGGCCCGGCTGTCGCCACCACAACGCGGGTCTTGTGGACAAGGGCGTCTACCGAGTTCTGATCGAGCAGGTTGACGTGCACGAGCTGTGGTGCCGGCGGCGTTGCTGAATCCGGGTCAGAGGCCGTCAGGCGGTCGCGCAGCGATTCAAGCCGGTCCATGCTCCGACCGGCAAGCGCGAGCGTGAACTGACTGGCCTCGAGACGTTCGAAGAGATACTCGGCAACAAGACTGCCGGCAAAGCCTGTGGCTCCAACAACTGTGATGTCATAGACGCGATCGGTTTCCGTTCGTTCCATGACAGGAATGTACTGCTTCGGGCATACTGCGGGGCATGCAGGTGCTTCCTTTTTCCTATAACGAAATTCACTCGACGCTGAAAGATCTCGCTCTGCGCGTCCGTGACTCAGGTTTCGATCCTGAGGTCATTGTCGCCATAGGTAGCGGAGGGTTCATTCCCGCCCGTATCATGAAGACCTTCCTTGAAGTGCCGATCTACACCGTCGGCATCGCGCTGTATCTTCCCGACCACTCAACGCTCCCGAGTCCGCGCAAGATTCAGTGGATAGACGAAGTCGAGCAGAAACTCGAAGGCCGCAGAGTTCTTCTGGTGGATGAGGTCGATGACAGTCGCACGACGCTCGAGTACTGCATACGCGAACTCCTTGCGCACAGGCCTGACTCACTCGGTGTCGCGGTGCTGCACAACAAGCAGAAGGAAAAACGCGGTGCAATCCCCTCGGAGGTTGCCGCGTACTGGGCAGGGGAGGACATACCCGATGTGTGGGTCCGCTATCCCTGGGACGCGCACGACATACAGGAGCACGACGGTCAGGTCAGGCTGAAAGCCTCCGCCGCCGGCCAGTAAGGCTGGTACTGTTCGAGGAGGCGGTCGGTCAGGCTCACGACCTCGGCGTGCGGACTCGTGTCGGGAACCTCTGCTGCCCGGCCACCACATAACACGGTCATGGATTCCCTGACTCCTTCGGCGAGTGCGTCTGTGTCGTAGCCGCCCTCAAGAAGGTAGACGAGTCGACCGTCTGTACAGGTGTCGGCGAACATGCAGTCGAGGGTCGTAAAGAGGCCGTAGACCTGGCTCGACAGACGCATGGACGCGAGCGGGTCCCTCCGGTGCCCGTCGTAGCCGGCACTGACAAGGACGAGTTCCGGAGCAAAGGCCCGTGCGATCGGATAGATAAGCTGTGTCATGACGTGCAGGTACTCGGCGTCGCCACATCCGGCAGGTAGCGGCGCGGTGACGGTATAACCTTCGCCCGAGCCACGGCCGATATCGCCGAGTCGCCCGGTACCCGGATAATGCGGGTACTCGTGCACGCTCGCGTACAGCACGTCGTTCCGGTCGTAAAACGAATGCATGCTGCCGTTTCCGTGGTGCACATCCCAGTCAAGTATGCAGACGCGGCTGAGACCGCTCGCGAGGGCGTGTTCGGCTGCGATCGCCGCGGTATTGAAGAAACAGAAGCCGGCGGCGTGCGTCGCCTCTGCGTGGTGCCCCGGCGGTCGTGAGAGCACGAAGGCTCTGCGATCCGGGCCTTCGAGGACCGCGTCTACCGCCGCGATCGCGCTACCCGCCGCACGGCACGCAGCGGCATAGCTGTGCCCGTTCGCCGAAGTGTCTCCGTCGAACTGCGTATGCGGAACGCCTCCGCTTGCAGCCACCATGCGTATGTACTCGCGCGAGTGCACGCGGGCGATTTCGTCAAAGGTTGCGTCACGGCACTCGCCGGGGCGCAGTTCGCACGCGAGAGGAGCGTCGGCGAGCATGCGGTCTATGGCTTCGAGGCGTTCCGGGCGCTCAGGGTGACCGGGTGCCTGCCGGTGCAGGTGAAACAGGGGGTCGCGATACAGAAGCATGCGCTATTATGGCGTGTTTACCGGAAGAGCACAAAAAAGCCGCCACGGAGTGGCGGCTGTTGAATCAGTTCCCGGTTGCGATTGGCAGACCGGCTGTATTGCTCCACTCGAGCCACGATCCGTCATAGTTGTATATGTTCTCGAATCCAAGCAGTTGCTCGAGAACGAACATGCTGTGTGCCGCTCGGACGCCACCGAGGCAGTAGGCGATCACCGGCGCATCACCAGTGATTCCTGCGGAAGCGTAGAGCGATTGCAGCTCTGCAGCTGTCTTGAAGGTGCCGTCGGCGTTGAGCGCCTGATTCCATTCAACACGCACCGCGCCGGGGATTCGACCGCCCTGACCAGCGCCGCCACCGGGGGTCTCACCGACAAACTCAGCGAGGCTCCGGGTATCCAGGACAACGGTGGAGTCGTTCACCGCTGCCTGAACGTCGGCTATGGTTGCAAGCGTCGCTGTTCCGGGATTCGCGAAATGATACTCGGCTGTGCCGCTTCTGCGGCCGATAATGCGGGTATTCATACCAAGGTCTTTCCAGCGGTTCAGACCGCCATCGAGAATGCGGACATCTTCATGACCGTACATGGAAAGCAGCCACCAGATACGCGACGCCCACATCCCGTTATCGCAGTAGACGACAACCGTGTCGCTCGGGCGTATGCCGTTGCTCGCAAGCACCTCGGCAACCTGTTCGGGACTCGCTGCCATGAGGTTGAATGCTGCGGTGGAGTCGGCGACGTCGTTCCGGTCAATGCGGATTGCACCGGGTATGTGACCGGTGGCGAAACCGGTAAGCGGGCGAAAGTCGACAACTTTCACGTTGTCGCGGTCGATTATGTGTTCAAGTGCTTCGGCACTGATGAGGCTGTTCGGATTGGCGTACCCACGCTGGGAAACCGGAACAGCTGTCTGGGCGAATGCCTGCATCCCAAGGAATGCAAGAGCAATAATCAGAACAAGCACGATTGCTTTCTTTGTCATAAGGCTATCCTCCTTTGTGACGTCTACAATTATAAAGTAACTAAGATCACTTATAAACCTAAAAAGACACAAAAACAAGACTCAGAATTGGTGTCGGAAACCGAAAATCCGGAAAAAATCTTTATGAACGTGGCATCGACACCGTGTCACATGTTCTGCTGCTTCACCCGAGAATGTCCGCCGCTCCGGATTTCTTTTTCAGCAGTCCGGGGAGCAGCGAGAGTCCGACGAGCAGTACTGCGGCGATCGCGAAGTAGGTCATGATTGTGCCTATGTTTGCGCCCGAGACTGCTGCACCCGCGATGAACACGTAGGCAGCCGTGCCGGGAGACATAAAGACCATGCTCAACACGGCGTAGGTCCAGAACGGAATCCTGGTAAGTCCGTAGACGTAGTTCTGTACGTTGAACGGTACGACCGGTACAAAGCGCGTGATCATGAGCATGCGCCAGCCGTGCTTCACCACTCCATCATCAATCTTCCGAAGGCCCGGATTCTTCTCGACCAGTTTCTCGGCGTAGGACCTGAACGCGTAGCGTCCAGCGAGCATGGCGAGGGATGCGCCTATGGTCGCACCCGTTAACGCATATACCGATCCGAGAAGCGGCCCGAACACGACGCCCGCTATGATGGCGAAGGGGGTGCCCGGCAGAAAAAACAGGGTGCCGAGTGCGAACAACATAATGAACACAATGGGCCCGGCAAAGCCGAAGCTCTCAATCCATGCCTGCAGTTCGCCGATGCGGTCCATGCTGACGAGGCTGAAGAGGTTGAAGTACCAGATCAGAAAAACGGTGAAGGCTATGCCTATGGCTCCGTCGACCTTATCGAGAGCACTGTCTTTACCGCTGCGTATGCGCTTCCAGTGCACGAGGCCTATAGAAACGATTGCGATAAAGAATACGGCCCCGGTCAGGTACAGGAAGTAGGACACAACCGAACCGTCGCGCATGTAGCTCCATTCCACCCAGCTGCCGTCGTAGCTTCTGACATTCGGGTAGCCGAGCACATCCGAGAGAATGAGATTCGTCATGGCGGCCCGGCCGCCGACGTGACAGTACACAATAATATTCCTGTCAGGGGTAATGCCTGCCGCCTCAAACTGTGTCCTGAGTGCTGCCCGGTCAAGCACGCCGTGCTCGTCAAAGTTCATGGTGTAGTTCAGGTGGACCGCACCGGGAATGTGTCCCCGGCGTGTAGCGCCGGCGTAGACGGTGACGCCCCAGAACTCGGCGGTCGTTCTGGTGTCCACCACTATGGTATTGGGGTCCCGCTGCGCGGCGATAACGTCGTCGCGGGACGCCAGCATCGACCCGGAAGCTGCCCCAGGCGCCTCGTACCCGATTGCAGACGGAGCGCTTCGTCCGCTTGCAACCGGAAGGCGTGCTTCGACCCAGGCGTCGAACGGTACGTCAAGGACCCGCACCTGCTCGTGCCCGTAGAGTCTCGCGAGCCACGCAAAGCGGAATGCGTCGTGGTAGGCGGAGTCGGTATAGGCGATGATCAGCGTATCTGCGCTGATACCGAGTGAACCGAGCAGGTCGTAAAAGCCGTCGCGCGAGATTCGCATACCCGGAAACTCGTAGCTGCCGGCGGAGGCAGAAAGGTCGGGCCGATACACCTGTACGGCACCGGGGATGTGCGCCGTTTCAAATGCATCCACCGGTCTTACGTCGACAAAGACCACGGAGCTCTGACCCAGCATGGTCTCGGCCTCCGTCGCCGAGACCAGAAGTGACGCTGGTGTGGCGAACGCTGCGAGGGCGCAGATCGCCCCTATCATTGCAGCGAGTGCTGCGGTTCGTTTCTTCATTCTGCTATCTCCTGTTTAAACGGTTGTAAGAATCTTCTTGATGGACTTCTTTGCCCTGTACCGGTTTCCCCACGCGTGAATCGGGTTCGCACCGACCTCCGGATAGGTGCTTTCGCTCGTCCACGGTCCACCAAAGACCAGGTCGAGCAGGTGCAGCGCTTTCTTGCCGCCTATGGCCATGGACATGCGGCAGGCCGCGCAATAGGTCACCATGTAGTCGCTTTTTGCTTCCTGAGCACGCCGTTCCATGATTTCGCGGGCGAGTTCCGGGTTTGCCGGGAGTACCATGCCCCCGAAGCCACAACAGCGGGTCAGTCCCCGGCTGTGTCCGAGTTCCTCGATCTCGTAGCCGAGCTCGCGCATGATCCACCGCACTCCGTCGTGTATATCGCTCTCGTCGCGGGTCGGGCAGGAGTCGTGCAGCGCAAACGTGATGTCACTGTCGGCTCCTATGCCGGTCATGCCTTCAGGGAGGCCGATCTCGGGCATGAGGGTCCACAGGCTCGTGACCTTCTGATTCGGGCTGCAGGCTTTCATGGTCAGGTAACAGCTCTGGCACGCGACGATGATTTCATCGGCTTCAAGCCGGTCTATTTCCTGCTGTACGTCGGCATAGCGCTCTTGAAAGAGATCCATCTGCCCGAGTGCCTTCGTTGGCTTTCCGCAGCATTTAAGAATGGAGCCTGTGCCGGGAAGCCGCTCTTTCAGGAAGGCGAGGGTCTTTTCGACCAGCTCGGGATTGTACGAGGGCAGGCTGCAGCCCGGGAAGAATACTCGTGTAGTAGCGCTCATCGTACCGTCTCCTTTTTGGGTGCAACGCGGGCGGGCGATGCGGCCCGGGTAATGTTGAAGAGCTTCGAGAAGCCGAGTTTCTGGTGCATGTAGATGGCCTTGTGTCCCTTCATGGGTGACTTCCCCCCGGTCTGTGCCACGAGGTCCTTGCGCATTTCCATGAACACGTCCTGCATGCGGTAGTTCTTCGGGCACAACACCGTGCACATGCTGCACATGTTGCAGGAGTAGGGAATCACCGGGTCGATTTCTTCCCCGTTGAGGATCTTCTGAAAAAGGTCTTTCGGGCATGTATCGGTGTACCGTTCGAGCATCAGACACTCTTTAACGCAGTTCCGGCATTCACACGAAAGACAGCGTCCGCCTTCTGCGAGTGCCTGCGCGTCTTCGATGCCGAGATCAACTTCGGCGAAATCACCGACGCGCTCAGACGCCCTGCGCAGCCTGCTCGTAACCCGCGGGGTCCGGACGTAGTTCTGAGAAATCTCTGTTTCGAGGGCAGTTTTGTATGCGCGCTCAAAATCGCGGTCTTCGCGCATATTTTCGTTTCTGAACATGCGGTAGACGCTGCGTGCGGCCTTGCGCCCCTCAGCCATGGCTTCCACCGCTATCACGCTGTGACCGGTCGCATCGCCGGCGGCAAAAATACTGGTTCCAGGGATCTGCAGGGTCACCTCGTCCACGGCGATGTGACCACGAGCGGTGCGGGGGAGGCTGTCGAGGCCCCTGCCGTCGACCTTCTGCCCTATGGCAAAGACCACTGAATCCACCGCGATCGTTTTCCGTTCGCCGTCGTCGTACACCGGTGCGAAGCGGCCCGCAGCGTCAAAAACCGATATACAGCGCTTGAGCGTGACCGACTCGACGGCGTTCATGCGGTCGGTATTGATGCTGACGATGCCCCAGCCCTGGTGCATGCTGACACCCTCGTCGAGTGCTTCATCCACTTCCCAGTCGTGCGCCGGCATGCAGCCTGCGTTGCACTCCAGGCATGCGAGATGTACGACTCTATCGTCGAGACGACGCACCGAGCGCGCGGCGTCTATCGCGACGTTTCCGCCCCCGACGACGAGCACCCGTGATCCTAAGGCATCGAAGCGTTCGGTCATGCTGACGTCTCGAAGCAGCGTCACCGCATCAAAGACGCCATTCGCGTCGTGGCCGGGTACCGGGGGCATGATGCCGGTGTGGGCGCCTACGGCAACGATTACCGCGTTGTAGCTCTCGGCAAGCTCCTCCATCGTTACGTCGGTCCCGACATGTGTATTCATGCGGAACTGGACGCCAATAGCTTTCAGAAGGCTGTATTCGAGCTCGATAATGTCGCGAGGAAGGCGATACGCCGGTATTCCGACCCGAAGCATGCCGCCGACGACCGGAAGCCGGTCGATGATCGTGACCTGATATCCTTTCCTGCGCAGGTCAAAGGCTGCCTGCGCCCCTGCCGGACCGCTACCGATAATAGCAACGCTCTCGGGCTTCTCGGACTCGATTGCGGTATCCCATTTCGCAGGGTCGTCGTAGTTGTCGGCGACGAAACGCTTCAGAGCGGCTATTGCCATGGGTGCGCCGACTTCGCCACGTTTGCACGAATCTTCGCAGGGGTGCGCGCATATACGCCCGAGCGTCGCCGGCAGAAAGAGTTTTTCCCGGATCAGGGCAATCGCTTCACCAAATCGCCCCTCGCCGATCAGATTGACGTAGCCGCGAACATCGGTGTGCATGGGACAGGCTGCCTGGCAGTACGGAGCAGCGTCACCCATGCAACCGTCAATGAGTTCCTGCATCGTTCTGATAGTCTGTTCGGTCATTGCATTATTCCTATATCGTAGTATCGATAAATTAATACTTATTAGTGAATAGGATGATATCGCATCTTATGCCGGGTCTCAATAGGCGGAATCAGCGCCGGAGAAAAAAACCTCGTATATTATCGCGGTATGGTTTATGCTGCCCTGTGCGCAGGGTGTAAAAACGTGAATCAGGGACAACCGCCAGTTCGAATTCGTGAAAGACTACGCTATCTCGAAGACCGTGTGACTGAAGCGATGAGCGCGATCAGGAACGCTCACCGGTCAAGCCACGCGCACGTTCACAGGGCTGCACTCGTCGGAGAATCACTTTTTGAGCCGCTGCTTGAGCGGATTATTCAGGGACTTTCCGAGGCAGGACCGGACACCGGCGAGATCTCCGCATGGATAGACGAACACGCCGATACAACTCCAGACCTGCTCTGTCTCATGACTGCTTCCGGCACCGTCATCCGGGTAAACGGGCGGCTGGCAGACCGTTTCAGACAACCCGCCGAAGCGTTTCAGGATTCAAGCTTTTTTGAATATCTTGACGATACCCACACGTCCTTCCTTGAATCAGCCCTGCAGCGCGTTTCAGCCGCATCGGACGGGCCGGATTCTCCGTCTGAGGTGCTCTTTTTTCGCCTGCGCACTCCCGATGACCGCCTTGTATCGGTTGCTGCCCTTGTCGTTTCCGTCGAAGTTCCTGACGCAGCCTTCGCTCTGGTAATGCAGGACCTGTCTCTGAACCGCGATCTCGTCGAAGAGCTTCAGGAGAGCAGGGACAACTACGATGCCCTCTCGGAGACCATAACCGAGGCGATCGTGCGAATTGACGAGAACATGAACATCGTGTTTGCCAACAGTGCGGTGCGCACGACCTTCGGATTTGAACCCGAAGAGCTGCGCAACCAGCCATTTGGAACCCTTTTTCCCAGTTCCGTGTACGCGCGAAATGAGGAAAGCTTCCGGAAATACTTTTTTGTCGATGCGGCTGACCGCGAAGGGCTGGGGCTTGAAAAGACCATCGAAATTCTCGGCCACCACAAAAACCGCGGCGTTGCGCCCATGGAAGTCTCATTCGGCAACTCGAAAGAGTATCGGGGGCGGACCCTCACGTGTCTGATCCGCGACATTACCGTGCGAAAAAACGTGGAACGGCGGTTACGCCAGCTTGCCTATCACGACCAGCTGACGGGCCTCGGCAACCGGGAGCTCTTCGACGGCGATATGAGGCGCCTGCTCGGGACGTCGGAAATATTCGATGTCGGCTGCGCCGCGTTGATGTTTCTCGATCTCGACCGCTTCAAACAGGTCAACGATACGATCGGCCACGACGCAGGTGATCAGCTGCTCGTTGAAACTGCTTCCCGCCTCAGAAAGACACTCAGGGAAAACGATGCCGTGTATCGATTCGGTGGTGATGAGTTTGTCGTACTGCTTTCATTTATTCACGACCGAAAAGGCGCGGCGGTTGTCGCGAACAATATCCTCGCTGAGATCAGACGACCGTTTACGCTCGATATCGCGCAGGAGTCTCCCGTAAGCGCAAGTGTCGGGGTCAGTATCGGAATTGCGATCATCCCGGACGACGGGACGTCCCTGGCAGAAGTGACAAAAGCAGCTGATCTCGCCATGTACTCGGCCAAGGAATCCGGAAAGAACTGTTACGCCTTCTACGATACCGGACTCGATATAAAGGCGTCCGACCGGTGGCGAATTGAGCAGGGAATCCGCCGGGCACTCGAACGGCGGGAGTTCGAAATGCATTATCAGCCCCTCGTTGACGGAAACGGTGCGCTGATCGGAGCAGAAGCACTGCTTCGCTGGTACAGCGAAGAACACGGACCGGTATCACCGTCGGTATTCATGCCTATCGCCGAAGAGACCGGTATGGTCGTTCCTCTCGGCGGCTGGGCGCTTGAGACCGCGTTACGTGACGCGGTGGCATGGCCTCGGGTAGGAGGGCGCGACCTTGCCGTTTCGGTTAACCTTTCACCGAGGCAATTCGACCGTTCGGACCTGCTCGATACGATCGCCCGGGTAATGCAGCAGACTCGGATCGATCCGGGTAGGGTGATTCTCGAACTGACAGAGAGTTGCATCATGACAGCCCCCGAAAAGAGTATCGCGACCCTGGAGGCGCTGAGAGAACGCTTCCCCGGTCTTTCTGTCGCGATTGACGACTTCGGAACCGGGTATTCATCGCTGAGTTATCTCAGTCGCCTCCCGGCGGATATTATCAAGATCGACCTGTCGTTCGTCAGGAAGCTGTTTGACAAGAGTAACGAGAAGATCGTCAGGGCCATCATCAACCTCGGACAATCTTTGGGCCTCGAAATCATCGCTGAAGGAGTCGAGACTGCCGAGCAGTTCGCTTACTTCACCGACAAGAACTGTCTTGCGTTCCAGGGGTATCACTTTCATCGGCCCCTGCCGCTTCACGATCTGCACGCCCTCATGAACCTTGCAGGGTCTTGAGCACCTCCGCTTCGTCGTATTTCCGGAACAGCCACCAGCCGAGCGCAAGACCGGCAGCGCCCACGAGCAGCGTCGCTCGAACTCCGACTACCGTGGCAGCGTCTCCGCCTATCGTTGAAATGAGAGGAAAGATCAGGAGCGTGATTGATGTTCCGATCTTTTGCATGAGGGTACGCGCGCCAAAGAATATGGCCGCCTTGTGATTGCCGGTGCGCATTCCGTCGGCCTCGGCGACATCGGCAATGATCGCATTCGGCAGTATCCCGAAAATCGCGATCGGCAGGGCGGACATAATCATGACCAGATATCCGTGCAGGAGCGGCGGCATCGGGACCAGACCCCATGAGAACATAAGCAGGGCGGCCAGTATGAACAGCACAAAAGCGGCGAGAAGCACTCGTTTCTTACCGAGTTTTGCCGCGACGATGCCTATCGGCACGTAGAACACGAAGCTTGCAAGGAACATCACGAGCAGGAACCCGCTTGCCGCGGCCCCGTCGAGGCCAAGGAGCATGATCACGTAAAAGCTGATCCCGGTCTGCACGAAGGTGATCGCAAGCCAGTAGCTCAGATCCGAAAGGACGAAGTACCGGAAGTTCCGGTTGGCGAGGGCCGTTCGCAAAGAGGCGAGAAGCGGCTCGCTGTTCACCCTGTTCTCGCAATACTTCCGCTCATCGATGAGCAGAATCGGAAGAAGCATCAGAACCAGCGATACTGCAGCGAAAACGGCAAGCGAAAGCTGCAGTGCCTGCTCCGGCGCTGCGAAGGCCTCAAACATATCCTGCAGGAGATACACCTGACTCCCGAGCATAAAGCCGAGAGCCCAGGTAATCGAGATCATCGTCGATAACTGCAGTCGCTCCTCCGGGGAGTGCCCTAATTCGCTCATGAGGGCGAAGTACGGCGTCACGTACATGGTCATGAAGAGATAGAACAGAAACGACATCACGAACAGCCACGCGATATTGAGAGCGCCTGTTCCGTCGGCAGGAGGCACGAAAACCAGCACGCCGAGCACTGCAAACGGTATCGCGCCGATAGCCATGAAACTTCGTCGCCTTCCGAAGCGGGACCGCGACCGGTCGGAGAGACCCGCCAGGAGCGGGTCTGTTATTCCGTCAAAAAGGCGTCCACCCGCGGTCACAATTCCGAGGGCAGCGGCCGAGCCTATGTAGAGCGGGAACAGACGCCCGCCGCCGGCTGCGGTCGGCGGATTGTAAAAATAATTAATAAGGTTCAGGACCCCGTAGGACCCGAGGGACCATCCGAGCTGTCCGAGGGCAAAGCATATCTTTCGCCACATCGGAAGAGTCGGAGGAACAGTGGTGCCGGTCTGATCTGTTATGTTCATGACAGAGGCAGTGTACGCGCAGCCTTCCTGGTTGTCATCTGTTTTATGCGTCTTGACGCATTGCAGGAAACACGTTCGCGACCTATGATTGAGGTTAGCCACGTGCACGACATGGGCCGTAAATTAAAAAATCAACATAAAGAGAGTTAATCATGAGTGAAGGTCTGGGGCGTACCGACGAAGAACTGATTTCTTGCGTGCTGGACGCGCGACGCATACTCCTGACGGGAAATGGCGCGAAAACCGATATAGAGCGCGCGTTCGGTAGGGTGGGCGAGGCCTTGCGGGTCGACCGGGTGTATCTTTTTGAAATCCATGTGAACGATGAGCACTCCGTCTGCGCCTCACAGCGCTACGAGTGGTGTGCATACGGTGTCACCGCGCAGATTGATAATCCTGAACTACAGGGCATTCCGCTGTATGATGCGGGGTACACACGCTGGCTCGATCACTTTCAGGCGTATAAACCGGTTCACGGTCCGGTATCGTCGTTTCCCGAATCCGAGCGCGAGACCTTAGAGGCGCAGGGCATACAGTCGCTCTTGATTCTGCCGGTATTTACCGGCGGAAGCCTCTACGGCTTTGTTGGTTTCGACGATTGTTCTTTTAAAAGGTGCTGGAACGATACCGAGCTTTCGGCTCTTTTTATTCTTACTATTTCGCTCGGCTGGGTCCTCATGGACCTGCCGCAGTCCCAGGCCGATCGCGCCGTCAGCAATGCGATCAGTTTCATCGACAGAATGATGAACGTGCAGATGATGACGCTCGACGCGGCGCCGCTGTCAACGCATCTGCAGCGCACCGCGTCTCGACTTGCGGCCGCTGCGGAGGTTCATCGGCTGCTGGCCGAGACAGCGATAGACGGCTGCATAGAGGCGAACGACCTCCTGCAACGACTCGAACAGCACTTCGTTCGCGTGCTCAGGGAGCCGGGAGAGGAAAGCAGTCAGATCGTTCTGAACGCAGACGACACGGTCATCGGCGTCAGGGAGGCGGTGAGCGTCACGCTCCTGGCAACGGAGATTGTTTCGGCATGTGCCGCAGGTGGGCTTGTGTCCGGGGATAATCAGCTTCTCATCGAGCTAACTTCAGTTGATGACCGTGCCGAGTTTCGTATCCGACCGAACGACGACGCAGTGGTCCCGGGCGAACAGCTTCCGAAACTCGATGCAATGGCGCTGATCATGATCCGGAACCTGACCGAAGAGCTTGGCGGCAGTCGGGTGACGGAGTCGGATCCGGCTTCCTTCGTGTGGATGCGATTCAGCCCCCACTGCAGCTGACGCACCCCCGGGGCGAGTGCGTGAGTCAGGCTCATGCGGGTATCTCGAGCTGTATTGAGGTCCCCTGCTCGCTCTGTATCGAAAGCGTAGCGTCAATCTGGTCGCAGAGCGAACGAATAATGGTCATACCGAGTCCTTCGCTGCTGTCTTCGGCGAACCCCTGACCGTTATCACTGATTGTCAACATCATGGTGCCGCGATCGGTTCGGCCGAAGTGGACCTCTATGCGCTTTGTGGCGTCCTCATTGAAGGCATACTTCAGAGCGTTGGTGACGCTCTCGTTTATAATGAGCGCGAGAACTGACATGAGCTTCCCGTCGACCCGAAGAGGTTCGACTACAATATCCAGATCAAGCGACTCCCGGTGAGTCAGTCCGGCGACCACCTGGGGTACGAACAGGGACAGATAGGAGTCGGCCTGAACGCTGCCCGCCTGCTCTGTCGATTCGATTCCGTCGTATAGCATAAGTACCGAACGAATGCGGCCTTGCGCCGTCTGTAATGCCGAGTAGACGTCGGCGTTGGATACCGCCGTCTTCTGCAGTTCGAGAAGACTCAGCACCGTTGCCATGTTGTTCTTGACGCGGTGCTTCATTTCACTCAGCAGCAGTTCCTTCTCGCGGATCTGCTTCCGGGCTGCCGTCTCTACGTCCTTCTGTCGGCTGATGTTCCACAGGTAGCCCTCAAAGCGCAATCTGTTTTCAACGTAGCCCACACACTCCGCAGCCCCGTCGAGCCAGATGGTCTCGCCTGACGACGAAATAGCGCGGAACTCATGGCTCCAGCCTGAAGCGTTCGTGACGGCGTGCGCGATGCTGTCGAGCAGAGCGGGGCTGTCATCCCCGTGCACCAGGGCAAGTGCTCGGGAAATATCCTGCTCGACTTCTTTGGGTTTCAGTCCCAGGATGGCTTCGAAGGACTCCGAGATATAGGGAAAGCCCATGGAGCCATCGTGTCCGGACTCGAAGCGGAAAAAGATCGCCGGTGCGGTGCGGGCGAGGTTGTAAAGCGTGTGCTGATCTGTCGTTCTGGTCATAACGATATCCTAACAGCAAAAACCGTGCCAACAAAAAACCTGCATTTTCATACCAAACGATAAGAGTTATTCATTAAAGGTCGTATATTTCGGACGATCTCACGGCGCGTGCTATGCGCAACGCATGACCCATTCACTTTGCATCGATCGTTTCAAATACGGGATCGCAGACCCGGTACGTATTTCTCAATTCGGCGTTCATGCCCTACAATGCGGCAAGGAGTTGCCCACTCATGAACAGAATCAGCGACGTTCGCGCGGTGCTGACCGCGCCCGAAGGCATAGATCTGGTGGTCATTGTAGTAGAGACATCGGGTTCCGGCATCGTCGGCTACGGTTGTGCGACCTTTACACAGCGTGCGAGCGCCGTGGCGGAGGTGGTCGAACGCTACCTGAAACCGCTGCTCGTCGGTCGCGACGCATCGTCCATCGAAGACCTCTGGCGGCTCATGCAGGCCAACAGCTACTGGCGCAGTGGGCCGGTTCTCAACAACGCGATTGGCGGCGTCGATATGGCGCTGTGGGACATTAAGGGCAAGATGGCCGATATGCCGGTATATCAGCTCCTGGGCGGCGCGTGTCGTGATCGGGTCGACGTGTATCGCCACGCCGACGGGTCTTCGGTGTCGGAGCTCGTACAGCGGGCTCGCGATCTGGTCGATTCAGGGCACCGCTACGTCCGCTGTCAGCTTGGCGGATACGGTGCAGCCGGAGCCATGACCCGATCCGCCGATGCCGAGAGCTCGACGGAATCCCAGGGTCCCGGGCAGGCGTCTGTTCGTCGGGACACCGCAGACCCGGCTGGAAGCACCATTCCGACGGTTTCACCGGGTCCGCAACCGCACCCCGACGATCGCGTGAGCATAGACCCGACCCGGTACATGCGCCTCACCGTCGATATGCTCACCGAGGCCCGCGCTGCGCTCGGGCCGGATGTCGCTCTGCTCCACGACGTTCACGAGCGCGTCCCTGTCGGTGAAATCGCCCGTTTCGCGTCGCAGCTTGACACCGTAGAGCTGTTTTTCCTCGAAGATCCCGTACCACCCGATCAGTGGCCGTGGCTGCGCGAGATACGCAGACACAGCGCTACCCCCATTGCGCTCGGAGAGCTCTTTACAGGCCCCGAGCAGTGGATGCCCGCCATTCAGGAACGACTCATCGACTTCATACGCGTGCATCTGAGTCATATTGGAGGCATTACCCCTGCGCGGAAGCTTGCCGCGCTGTGCGAGGCCTACGGAATCCGCACTGCCTGGCACGGACCAGGCGATTGCTCACCGTTTGGACACGCGGCAAATATACATCTGGACTTTGCCGTACCGAACTTCGGTATACAGGAGATGTACGAGCCGACGCCGGTTATGAGTGCGGTGTTCCCCGGGCTGCCCGAGGTGCACGACGGAGCCGTGCTGCCACCTGAGCGCCCGGGTCTTGGTGTCGACTTCGTCGAGGATCTCGCCCGGGAATATCCGCCGCGCCTGGAACCCCCGAAGTGGACCAGGACCCGAGGGCCTGACGGAACGCTCCTGTACCCTTAAGACGAGCCTTGCCCTGCACAGCTGTTATGCCCGGAGGTGGAACGAATGAGATTTTTTATCGGCGGATACTCTGCTGACCTTCATCTCGCAGACATTGATCTCTCAAGCGGCGGGATGCGCGTGCTGACCTCAGTCCGGACCCCTGCAAACGCCTCGTTTCTCGCCTGGGTCGCCGAGACCGGCATGCTGTACGCAAGCGTGGAAACCGGTGCCACCGCCGCGGAATCCGGCAGCCTCGCGGCATTCCGTCTCGACGACGACGGCGGCCTGACCCTCGTCGCGGAGGCGGACAGTTGCGGTGCAGCTCCCTGCCACCTCTCCGTCGACCGTAAGAACCACCTGATCATCGCGGCAAACTACACAAGCGGCAGCGTTGTCGTGTACTCACTGACCGACGCCGGAGCGTTCGGGAAGCGGCTGTCGTGTATACAGCACGAGGGACAGGGCCCCAATCCGGCCCGGCAGGAGGCCGCCCACGCGCACTCGGCACACATTGATCCGGAAGGGAAGGCCGTCTACGTCTGCGATCTTGGCATAGATGCGGTCGTGCGATACGAGCTTTCGGAGCTGGGCGCCGGACGCGGAGCAGGAGTTACCGTGCTGAAGCTGCGCCCGGGTTCGGGCCCGCGCCATCTCTCATTCTCGGACGACGGACGGAATGTGTACGTTATAACCGAACTTGCAAACACGGTACTCGCCTGCACCCGCGATGCGCACACGGGACTGCTGAACCCCACGCAGGAAATACCGCTACTTCCAGAAGGGCAGCAGGTCGAAGCCTTTGCCGCCGAAATACAACTGCATCCGAGCGGGCGCTACCTGTATGCTTCGGTGCGCGGCCCGGACCTGATCGCTGTTTTCGATCGGAACCCTGATACCGGAGAGCTCGTACCCGCGGGATCATTTCATACCGGCGGTTCGTGGCCGAGGCATTTCCAGATCGATGAATCAGGCAGCCACCTTCTGGTCGCAAACGAACGTGGAAACCGTGTGTGTTTGTTTGCGATAGAGCAGAGCACCGGTATGGCTACAGATTCCGGAGCTTCGCTCGAGGTCGAAGCTCCGAGCTGTGTACTGTTTCCCGGGGAGACGCATCCCCACAGGAGGGTTTCATGAAGGTCCTTATAACCGGGGGAACCGGAGCCGTCGGGCAGGCGGCTGTATCGCTTTTGACCGGTCACGGGCACGAGGTAACCGTGATCGGAAGGCGCGAAGGTCTCGCGGTGCCAGGAGCAAACTACCGTGTCTGCGATGTTTCCGACTATGAGGCGCTTAGGACTGTCATGATCGGGCACGATGCGGTTGTCCATCTTGCCGCCTACAACTCGCCGGTCGGCGTCGTCGGCCGGGAGGTATTCCGGGTGAACGCACTCGGGACCTTTAACGTGTTCGAGGCTGCGGCTTCGCTCGGCATAGTGCGCATCGTCGGTGCCAGTTCCATCAACGCCGTCGGGTACTTTTTCGGTGACCGTGGCGTCAAGCTCGAGTATCTGCCGATCGATGAAGAACATCCGCTTCTTGCCACCGACGCGTACAGCTTCTCGAAACAGTCCATGGAGGCGATCGGGCGGTACTTCTGGGAACGAGACGGTATAACAAGCGTCATGCTCCGTCTACCGGGGGTCATACCGCACGAAGATATCGTCAATGACGTGGAGCGCTACGCCGACTACGACATGACGGTCGTGGAGCGGCTTCTTACGATGCCCGTGCAGCGACGGAAACAGGAGCTGGAACGACTGCAGACCGAGTACGATGCCTTCCGCCACCGCAACCGCTGCGACGAACATCAGGGCACCGGGTGGTGGGCCGAGCCCGATCGTGAGTGCACACTCAGTGTCGACGAACTGCGATTCATGCACCACAAGGTGAACTTTTTTACCTATGTGGACGAACTCGACTCAGCGCAGGCCATACTCGGCGGGCTTACAAGCACATACTCGGGAAGTCACGCCCTGTTCATCAATTCCCACCGAAACGCTCTTGGCCTCCCGCTTGCCGAACTCGCAAAGTTCTACGCTCCCGACAAACCGGATCTGCGTCCGGTCCTGCCTGGTGATGACTCCGTTGTTTCGATCGGCCGCGCCCGGAGCCTCATCGGCTTTGAGCCTGAGTGGGTGGTGACCGGGCGTTTTTCTGATTCCGGTTGACAGGGAACAGCCCAAGACACAAAATTGGCCTATGATTCGTGTGAACACCCCCTGGCTGCGTGCAGCCGTTTTTACTTGCGTGGCCTCGGTGCTGCTGTTCCTGCTTGCCGGATGCGGTAACGATGCGGTTGCGGCCGATTCCGACGAGGTGTCGATGCCGGAGCCTCCATCGATCGGCACCTATGCCGTCACAAGTGCTCACTACCTTGCAACCGAGGCGGGAATGGAAATCCTCGAAGCCGGAGGCACGGCAGCGGACGCGGCGATCGCCGTTGCCGCCGCGCTGAGTGTTGTTGACCCCTACCTCTCAAGCGTACTCGGAGGCGGAACCTGGGCTCTGTATTACGACGCCTCAACCGGAGAAGTCACCAGTCTCGATGCAGTCGGACCGGCTGGATCGTTGCTGGATGTCGAACACTACGCCGAGCGGGCAGGGGAGTTTGGAGCCCACCAGGCCGTTGTACCTGGCGCATGGGACGGCTGGATGCTCTGGCTTGGCGAATACGGGCGCCTCGATCTGGGAGACGTCCTCGCACCGGCCATGCGTTTTGCGGAAGATGGATTTCCTGTCACGGCGACTATGGCGTCACGGTTCCGTGCACGTCAGCAGAACATAGAGATGTGGCCCGACACAGCGGCTACCTATCTTCAAGACGGAGGTCGCATCCCCGAAGAGGGAGACACAATCCGCATTCCCGATATGGCGCAGACCTTCCGGGAGCTGGTTGCTGTCTACAACGACGGCCTCATGGGCGGCCGGGACGCTGCGGTGCAGTCGGCGCGTAATCACTTCTACCGTGGACCATTTGCCGAGGCGATCGTAGCATTCACCGACGAGCTTGGCGGCTACCTGACTATCGAGGACTTTCACGACTTCGAGGCACAGATCGTCGAGCCCATATCAATCGACTATAACGGCATAGAGGTCTTTCAGAATCCGCCGAACAGTCAGGGTATTACCCAGCTTCTCGCGCTGAATATTCTCAAAGACTACAACCTGAGCGCGTTTGAGATGGATTCGGCTGACGCAGTCCATTTACAGGTAGAAGCGATCAAGCTTGCGTTTTCTGACCGCTATCATCACATTGGTGATCCGGACTTCGTTGAAATACCCGTTGCCGAGCTGCTCTCCGACGAGTACGCGAGCGTGCAACGGCAACGCATCAGTATGGATACGGTGCTCGAATGGCCGCTTGAGAGTCAGCTTGCTGCAGACCGCTTGTCGGTGATCGTAGACATGCACCCGGAGGACGGAAACACCACGACCTTCCACGTGATCGACGCGGAGGGCAACGCAGCAGCTGTGACAACAAGCCTTGGATATCAGCTCATGGTCGTCGGTGATACCGGCATACACCTGAACAATCGCATGCGCATGTTCTCCATAGATCCCGAAGAACCGAACTTCATGGAGCCAGGAAAACGGGTCAGACATACCAGCAATCCCTACATGGCGCTCCGGGACGGGAGGCCGTACGTACTCGGAGGCAATACCGGGAACGACATGCAGTCGCAGGGTCAGGTGCAGCAGTTCGTTGCCGTAGCGGATTTCGGAGCCACCGCGCAGGAAGCCGTCGAGCGCTATCGCTTCGAGTCACGCGCGTTTCCGCAGGGTGTACCACCGTATGCCGTTCACAACGATCTTCGCTTTGAGGACGGGTTTGCCGAGGACGTGATTCGCGATCTGGAAGGCAGGGGACACGTTATCGGAGAGGGAGTGCTCGCAGGCTCTGCTGCGATGCTCGTTTTTGATCGTGAGACGGGCGGCATACAGGCCGGCGCCGATCCGCGCGGCGACGGCACCGGTGAGGTGCGTTAAGCCTCAGCCTTGGTTCGCGTCGGGGGACTCAAACCGCTCCGTGGGTGTAGACAACGACGACCGGTGCATCGGTGATTCGACGGCCTCCGTGCGGGGTGCCAGGCGGGACATAAACCGCTGTTCCCGGTGTCAGCGAAACAATATCGTCACCTATCCTTAGCTCCCCCTCACCCGAAACGACATAAATAGCTTCCTGATCGTCGTGAACCTGCGACTCGCCAAAGGTCTCAGCGGTATACCAGGCGACGCCGAGGTTGAAATTGGAGGTCGTGGGGATTGCATCGGTGCCGATCAAATTAGCGGACCGTCGGTCCGAAAAAGTTGTCGCTTCAGTATCGTCAATATGTGTCCATCCTGCTTCAGGCATGTTTTTGCTCCTTGTCCGTTTTTTGGGGATACATACATGCGTAAACGGATGTCGTACCCGTATTCCCTGCGGCGATGTCAACGTAGCACAAACAACTCGTCATTACAAAAGAAGCGCGCACGTGTAGACCGCCTTACAGTGCTTATATCGGCAACGAGGCCGGTCAGGAAGCGGCGTTGAAAAACGTCACGGTGGAAAATCCCCGGCCGACGCTTCGGTTCCCGGCAATTCTCCATCAGATTCAGAGTGAAGAACGTACTGCCGGGAATACACAAATGGTATTTGTGGGATAAGGAGGTTGTTTGAGCGGAAAAGGAAAGAAGGAGAGAAAAGGAGCCGTCTGGCTGCTTGCCACCTCGTGTGACAGGCAAAATATCGTCAGGATACATTGGAGGAATTCATGAACTATAAATTGATCGCACGTGGCCTTGGAGTGCTGTTGGTAATGGCCGTGGTTGTGACCGGGGCCTTCGCCGCAGGATCACGAGAGGAAAGCCGCAATGAGCTGGTCATCAGTCGATGGGCGGGACCGCATGCCGACGACCTGAAAGACGTTGTCCGGCAGTACGGTGCTGCGAATGTCGTCGTCGACGACATCGATTTCGGCAGCCTGCGCCAGAGACAACAAACGTCATTTCAGGCTACGAGCGGACGTGGCAGCTACGACGCGGTGTGGGTAGCGAACCAGTGGATGCAGGAGTACGTCGACGCCGGTTACGTCATCGCGATTGATGACCTGGCCGCTGAGCATGGTGTCGACCTCAGTATGTACGCCGATGGTCTGTTAGCAGGGGCGCAGTTTGGCGGAGGAACGTACGGGCTCCCTACCTTTGCCCAGACGCTGATTCTTGCGTACGATACTGAAGCCTTCGAACGAGCCGGGCTCGAGCCGCCTACGACATCCGACGAACTCGTCGAGGCTGCACGCTATTTCTATGAGAACGAAGGTACCGGGATTGCAGTTCCGGCACGGCAGGGTGGGGCGGCGAACAATCTCTACTCACAGCTGCTCTTCTCGCAAGGTGCGTACTATTTCGATGACGACGGTAATCTCGATCTGACGTCAGACGAGAGTATCTACGCGGCAACGACTTATCAGCAGCTGGTCAGGTACTCGGTGGAGGGGACGCTTACGTGGCATCACGATGAGACAGCCGAAGCGGTTCGGATGCAGAGAGCGCCGATCGGCACGGTCATTAGTGGACTTGCGAATCAGTTTTCCGATCCCGAACGGTCTCTGATCGTCGATACGGTCGGGTACGCCGGGATTGCCGGTCCTGATGGGCACGCGGCGGGCAATAACAATTTCTGGGTATGGGCGATTCCCGCGAACGCACCCGACCCTGCCGCATCGTTTCAGCTTATCAGCTGGCTTACAAGTGCAGACACAGAAAAGCAGATGACTCTGTTGAACCAGCAGATCAGCGCCGTTACGTCTATCGCGAATGACCCGGAAGTTCTCGAGGCCTCACCGTTCCTGCCTGTCGTCATGGAAGTGCTCGGCAACGGGCGTTCCGATCCCGCCTCCGCGAACTTTCTGGATCTCCGGGAAGCGCTTATCGTAGGGCTGTCTGAGATTGCATCGACAGATGTGGATCCCGCAGCCGTAATGCAGCGCATTCAGGACGAGTTTGCCAACGTCGATTTTTAGGAATATGGTTTGTGGATATGGCCGCCGTCCGTCAGGATGGCGGCCAATGAAATTCTGGAGTCCGCTTCTAAAGGTTGGTTGAGTAGTGATCAAGCAAAAGAGGTTCTATTGGTCGTTGGAGAAAGGTGACCTGCTGCCGGTGCTCCTCATGGCACCGTCAGTCCTTATCGTAGTCTTTGTCATGGTTATCCCTCTCTCCTACGGTCTGTTCCTGAGTTTCTTCAATTTCAACTTCGGCCGGTTCGAAATTGCCAGGGATTTCGTTGGATTACTCAATTATCGCGCTGTCTTTGCGGACCGGACCGCGCTGAGAAGTATCCTGCATACGCTGCTTTTCTCCTTCGGCTCGATCAGCGGTCAGCTTTTTTTTGGAACGATCATTGCCGTTCTGCTGCTTCAGCTTCCACGAGTCGTGCAGTCGGTAGTGCGGCCACTCATTCTCATGCCGCTTCTGCTCTCACAGATTGTCGTAGGCCTTATCTGGCGCTACATATACGATCCTCAAGGAATTCTTTATTGGGCCCTTGGCCTCGTTGGGATAACAATTTCCGATTTTCCGGGTGTCACAGCCTCTTCTACTGCGCTCCTTTCAACGGTAATTGCGCATTGGTGGCAGGTGGTTCCCTTTGTTGTAATTGTGCTCACAGCCGGACTCGTGGCTATTCCGCGTGAGCTCTACGAGGCTGCGTACATCGACGGAGCCGGAGCGTTCACGGTGTTCTGGAGGATCACCTTTCCGCTGTTACGAGACGTGTACATGGTTATTCTCCTGATCAGCGGAGTCGACACGATCAAGATCTTCGATATCATCTACTCGTTGACCGGAGGTGGTCCGAACAACTCGACTATATCGATAAGCATGCACGCCTTTAACCAGGCGTTCATGAGACCAAATTTGAGTTATGCAATGGCGCTGTCGGTGGTGGCTATGATCATCACGTTTGCAGTCTTCGGAGTGCCATTTATTCTAAACAACCGTACAAAACGGGAACGGTAACGGAGTACACAGCTGATGGACTATCGGGCGAAACTACACGTACGGATACTACGCTTCGTTATACTGGGCATTGTGCTGGTCGTGATATTGACACCGATCTACATCGTGGTGTCGAACTCGTTCCGGCCGACGCTCGAGATGAAGCAGATGCCGCCGCAACTGATATTCGAGCCGACGCTGATTCATCTGCAGCGATTGATAGAGCGCGATAACTTCCTGAGATACTTCCGGAACACACTGGTCATTTCGATCTCGGTGACCTTCAGTACGATTGTTCTTGGATCCCTTTCGGCCTACGGGTTGAAGCTATTTCAGTCGCGCATTGGCGAACGCCTCACAAACGTACTGCTCCTGGGTAAACTCGTCCCGTCGATCACAATCCTGATTCCGCTCTACGTCATGCTGAACAGGATCCATTTGACCGGTACATTTGTCGGTCCGATACTCGCGCATACCGCCATTACCCTTCCTTTCGTGACGTGGCTTATGGAGAGCTTCGTCCGGGGACTGCCCCACGAGTTACTCGAGTCTGCCAACATCGATGGAGCGACACGACTTCTCACATTTCGGAAGATAGTCTTCCCACTGCTCACCCCGGCGATTGCATCAGCGCTTGTCCTCGTAATGCGGTTCTCATGGAACGAACTGATGTTTTCGCTTCAGCTGACGAGTATCAACACGTACCCGCTAACCGTCGGTATCGCGCGCTACGTCGGGGCTATTTCGGTGGACTGGGGGAAGAGCAGTATGGCGGCAACCATTGCCATGGTTCCCCTGATCGTGATCGGTTTCTTCATGCAGAAGTATCTTGTGACCGGTCTCACTGCCGGTGCCGTGAAAAGCTGAAACGAGGCAACCCGACGCGAACGTATTTCTTGTTGTATCCGTATGGCAGTGATACACTTCATCGCTGAGGAGGCGGAAAACTGAAACTGCACCTGAGCCGCTTTGCCAACGATCCCGCGCACGAGTATGCGAGTCTCATCAACGATCGCAGGCAGCTCCGCGTTGAGCATTCGCATGACTTCTACGAGCTTTTTATGGTCAACCGCGGGAGCGCGGTTCACCGGGTCAACAGGACAAACCAGTTGGTCGATAAGGGAACGATCGTTTTCATTCGGCCTGACGACGTTCACGCCTACGATCAGATGTCACAAGACTTCGAGATCATAAACATGATCGTCTCGATCTCCATGATGCAGGAAGTGTTTCAGTACCTTGGTGAGAGCTTCGACTCCTCACGCCTGACTGAACCGACTTTACCGGTCGCGCACAGGATCTCACCGAATGACTATGCAACGATCGTGGTCCAGCTCGAACAACTCGTTCTGGCGGGACACAGGCTAGGACCCCGGAGCGAAGCTGTCTTCCGGTTCACGCTCATGAGTATTATTTTCCATTGTTTCCCTCCCGCACCCAAGATCGAACGGCCGGACATACCGGACTGGTTGCGTGGCTTGTGTCTGGAGATGATGAAGCGTGATAACTTCACCGAAGGGATGCCCGCGCTTCGCCGACTGGCAAACAGTAGCGCAGAGCATCTCGCACGCACCTTTCGCCGGTACCTCGGAACCACCCCAACCGATTTCGTCAACAATCTACGGCTCGAATACGCCGCCCGGACGATCGCGTCGACGAAGACAAAGATTGTAGATATCTGCGAGTCCGCTGGTTTTGACAGCCTGAGCCACTTCTATCATCTCTTCGGAGAGAAATACGGCGCTCCTCCGAACATGTACCGGAAGATGGCAGCCGACCCGAGTTTTGAGCACTCGATGGCCGACGAACCGGTTCTGGAATCGGGCCTTCCCTACGGTATACCGATAATGAACGGTTCCGGCGCCCGCCTCCTACAACACAACAGGTAATTACTGTCCGCGACCGTGGTGATTTAGATAGCCTAAGCCGCTGCATAGCATGGAGTTATCCTGAGGTTTCTCCGATTCTCGCGTTCCGGGGTCCACAGAAGCTGCAACCAGTCCCGTCTCTGGGTCTCGGAGAGCGCACTGCGGGTGAAAAATGCCCGCTGCCGCAGCATCCGCCTCCGCTGCCGGGCTACCCGTTGTGATTCGATCCCTGCCGCCTCTGCGTGCGTGATTGATGACTGCGGTGAGATCCGATACGGCTTCTCAATGTTGTGCCACAGAAGATACA